>CACYBM010000036.1 GCA_902772645.1 uncultured Pseudomonadota bacterium
CTTTCACACTAACTACGACATATCATTATATTAACATATAATTGTATGCAAATGAACATTAGTTCTTATGCTATTAGGTTTGTATTTAATCACATAAGGAATATATAAAAAGATATAAGCATAATAAATAAATGAATTAGTTACAAATACTTAATAAAATATTTATATTGTAAAAGATTATATAAAAAAATGTACTATAATCCTAACAAGTTATACTATAATATAGTACATTATTCTATTGTTATAAATAAATATTTGATATTTAGCTTTTAGTATTGTTATCAACAATCTCCATAAGAAAATCCAAAATAGTGTGTTTAATCAAAATGTAAATTAGTTGTTGTATACTCTATTAGTTAGAATGAGTTCAATATAAAATACAATTAAATTATGTTAGATAATCTGGTAGTAGTAGAATCACCAGCAAAAGCTAAGACATTATCAGCATTTTTAGGAGCGAATTACAAGGTTATAGCAAGTTATGGGCACGTAAGGGATTTGGTATCTAAAAGTGGATCAGTTGACCCTAATAATCACTTTAAAATGATATGGCAAACAAGTGATCGAGGACAGAAACAGATGAATGTGATAAATGATACTTTAAAAAAAGTTAAAAATCTGTATTTGGCAACTGACCCAGATAGAGAGGGTGAGGCTATTTCTTGGCATATATTAGAAATACTAAAGCAAAATAATGTATTAGAGAATAAAAATATTAAAAGAGTAGTGTTTCATGAAATAACCAAAACGGCAGTATCCGATGCTTTTAATAATCCCAGGGATCTTGATAGTAATTTAGTAAACGCATATCTAGCCAGGAGAGTCTTGGATTACTTGGTGGGTTTTTCATTATCTCCTGTATTATGGAGAAAAATGCCTGGTGCAAGATCAGCTGGTAGAGTACAATCAGTGGCTTTACGGTTAATAGTAGAACGTGAACTTGAAATAAAATCATTTAAATCAGAAGAATACTGGTCATTAAGTAATATATTCACTAGTAGAAATGGAGACTTCATAAGTAATGTAACTCATATTGATGGTAAAAAATTAGATAAATTAGCTATAAAGAGTGAAGAAGAAGCCGAAAAGATAAGACAAGATCTAACTATTCAAAAATATTTAATAGAAAAAATTAGTAAAAAATCAGTAACTAAAAATTCTTATGCTCCATTTACTACATCCACATTGCAGCAAGATGCATCTCATAAATTGGGATTCAGTACTAAATATACTATGCAATTAGCCCAGAAATTATATGAAGGTATAACTATGGAGGGAAATACAACTGGTCTTATTACTTATATGAGGACTGATAGTACTAATCTCTCAAATGAGGCTATTGAATCAGCGAGAAAGTATATATCAGAAACATTAGGGAAAGGCTACTTGCCTGATTCTCCCAAGATATATAAAACAAAGACTAAGAATGCTCAGGAAGCACATGAAGCAATAAGACCCACATCATGTACTAGGACCCCAGAAAGTATTAAAGATTTTCTACAACCAGATGAGTTTAAATTATATGACTTAATATGGAAAAGAACAATAGCTTCTCAGATGGCAAATGCTAAACTTAACCAAGTATCGATAAATATAAGGTCTGAAAATGATAAGTATAAATTAAAATCTACAGGTTCTACATTGGTATTCGATGGATTTTTAAGAATATATGATGATTCAAGTGATGATAAATTGAATGTAGAAAAACTACCATTATTGAAAGAATCGGATAATATAAATTTGAAGGAAGCAAATAAAACACAACATTTTACTCAACCACCAGCAAGATTTACCGAGGCTAGTTTAGTAAAGAAGCTGGAAGAATTAGGAATAGGAAGACCATCTACATATGCAACTATTATTAATGTAATACAAGAAAGAAAATATGTAATAATTCAAAAGAAAGCATTTATACCTGAGAATATTGGTATATTTACTATTTCATTCTTGAAAAATTTCTTTGAAAAATATGTTGAGTATAAATTTACTGCCTCTATGGAAGAAGAATTAGATGATATTTCAAATGGGAAAATAGACTGGGAAACAGTCTTAAACAAATTTTGGGAACAGTTTAGTAATAATATAGATGACATTATGGAAAATATAACTGTTAGCAATGTTATAGATACTTTAGAACAAGATATTCATGATTACATCTTTAAAAACATTAAGAATGATAGACATTGTCCAGAATGTAAAAATGGAAGTATTGGCCTGAAATTAAGCAAATATGGTGCATTCCTTGGTTGTTCTAATTATCCAGAGTGTAATTGTACTTTACCAATAGGAGATGATAATAATATTAATAGCATTATGAATAATAATGAAAATAAAATAATAGCTTTAGATATTAAAAATAATGATAATATTTTATTTAAATCTGGTAGGTATGGAGCATATTTGGAGTGGGAACATACAATAGATAAAGCTAAAAATAAGCCTAAAAGAATATCTATACCAAAATTTATTAATAATCCAGATGAATTAACTCAGGATGATATATTAACATTGATAAACTTACCTAAAATGTTAGGGAAAAATCCTGTTGATAATAATGATGTCATTCTGTACTTGGGAAGATTTGGACCATATTTATCATGTGGAGATAAGAACTTCAAATTAGATAAAAGTATAGAATTTTTGAGAATAGATCTTGAGACAGCATTAAATATTATAAAATCACAATAGATAATTTAAAAAATTTGAATTATAATTTGGCCCTATTTATGACATACTAAGAATGTGAGTTATTTTATTTATTAATATTATACTAAGTTGTTTGTGTTATTTGTCAATAATGAGAATACGATATACATTGCAATGCTTAGTATAATATTGCCTTTTATTGTTTTATTTAGAGTAAATGAGATGCATGGCAATAAGTTTTGTAATCACAAGATAATATACTTATTATACATTACATCTAGCAATTTCCTTAAAAGATATATGATATTATCATTGTAATATAAACGAATGGTTTCGTGAAAGTAGTGTTAGTATCAAGACATAATTATAAACAGTAATGCAATGTATCACATGAAATAATAAAACAAAAACATAGTAATTAATAACGAATAAAAACAAACCCATTATTGTATATTACATATATTTTTTATCTTATAACTTTAATAATTTTTAAGTAGAGCTACCAGTGCTTGTAATACGTTTAAATACTATGTTAACTTTATTGCTAATTAATGTTGAGTTATTTAACAGTATTGATTTATATTTTTTATTATTAATATCTATTATTATTTTACTATTTATTATATCATCTTGTAATGTACTTAAATCTTCTAGCTTTATACTTGAATCAATTTGTATATTATTATTCCTAAGTACATCTTTGGAAGATATTAAGCTAATATAAGGTTTTTCGTTACAATTGTGCTTTATATAAAATAAGTATTGTTGTATATTATTTGGTTTAAAACTACCACTGAATAAATATGCATTACTTGTAGTATTAATAAATCCGACACTATTCTTCTCCTCATTAATTTGTAGTACCACATCTTTATTTTGTATACCAAACTTTTTAGTATAAATGATAGTATTATTTAAATTACTTGATACTTTTACAATATTTCTCAATACTATATCAATACTTGAAACAGCATTTTTCATTTCAATAATACTATTATCATACAAATTATACTTTGCTTCTTTATTTATATGTTCATTTATTCTATTTCTATATTTAATAGATACTTTTACATTATTATTTAATAAATAATTAGGAACTAGTTCACATATGGTTTCAAGATATGTATAATTATTCTTATTATAAAATACATCTTCATAATAATCAGTATTTCCTATTTGTAACATAGTATTACATTTATCTACATCAGTAAAGGAATCACTATATGGTAAATTATTAAAATTAATCCTTGGTTTATTCATGTGCGTAATAATCCTATATACCCCTTATGTATATTGTCCCATGAGTTTTTAGATATTCAAAATGAAAAAATTTTAAGCCCATAACATTATAAAAAACACATTATATTTTCTAATTAAACTAAAATATATTATTTATTTTGATGTTAGTTTTTACTATGTTTTTATATATAATACCTGATTTATACACTACTAAAATTATTGTAATCGCATATTGCACTAAATTGCACATCATGTTATAATAACTACATGTTTAATGAATATATTACTATAGTATATCTTATATGTAAAATAGAATTTTTATTATTAGTGTTTTGTTTATATGCAATATTGTAATACTAAGTATAAATGTATAGTAAATTTTTGTTATATTTACTCTTTGTATAGAGTATTTATAATTGAATATAACATTATAGATGGGAAATAGTTTAATGGTAGAACTGCTGACTCTGGATCAGTTAATCTAGGTTCGAATCCTGGTTTCCCAGCCAGTTTTAATAATAGTGTGTTTGAGTTTTTTCGTTGAATTATGCAATTTTTAATTATTTGAGTTATTATTTTATTTACTAATGTTTATTTAACACATATATTAATTTAGAGCTATGGTATTAAATTATACATTTTATCTTTAATGTTTTTAAAAATACTAATCATTATATTATTGGTTATGCTGCACATAACATTTACAAAAAAAACAATTTTAAACATATAAAAATTTATAAAATATTCATAAATTAGAAGTAGGAGCATGATCTAAATTATTATAATCAAATTATATCTTATGTTATTTTATATATAATATAACTATACATTATAATAATAATTTAACTTCTTCCATTGTTAAACCAGTACCATTACCCACTTGTTTTATTAAAAGCACCATTTTTAAGAAGTTTTTAGCTGTTTTTTACTTCTATCACAGAACAATCTTATTATTGGTTCTCCTTTTTCTAATACTTCAGAAAGGCTTTCATCTTTATTTTTTTGTATACATATTTCCAAACATTTAATTAATTCTTTATCTCATTTAGTTTCAATTGCTTTAAAAATCTCTATTTTTGTCTTTTTAATAGATACTTGGACAACACATGATTGTACTACAAAAAACATTATACAGTGCAATAGCTCTTATATCAATACACAATGCGTAATGTGTTACATAATTATTAGTACATTATTTATACCATATATTGCTATTTATTACTACCTTTATTTTTATCAAAATAAAGTGCACTATCCATATTTCTTTGATATGTTTGCTCGTTAGCTCTTCGCTATTTTTATTTAATAATAAAAATTGGTTAATTATTACTTCGTTATTTTTTTATAATTTAAAATTACTTAGTAATAAAAAAATCCTGTGCTATCTGTTGCTATTTAGAAATGATAATTCAAACAGTGATCTTAATTTTGCTGCAGATAGTTATGTTTCTAAA
>CACYBM010000037.1 GCA_902772645.1 uncultured Pseudomonadota bacterium
AATATAAAAACTAATGGTATTAATCCAACAACTGAAGCTAAAAATATTTTTTTTAGTTTAGATATTCGATTTAATAAAATACTAACTGAAAGTAAAATAATATAATTAAGTATCAAATCCTCTATGACTAATAAATCAACATATACCACTATCATCACCATATAAAGTATATAACTATCAAAATATTTTTTTTGTCAAAAAAAGAGTTAACAAGGTTTGTTAACTCAATCTATATAAACGCAAGAATCCTTGCGATCATTATATAGTATGCATTAAATTTAAAAATGTTTACATATTATTTATTTTTATTATGATTAATAATAATATTAGTTTTCATGATAAATACTAATACCAATATGAAAAGTATTGCATACATAATTATTCCAACAATATTATCATATAACATATATACAAGCATCGCTCCAGCAAATAAGATATCTACTAAATAGATAACTAACACGGTATTACGATGAGATAAATGTAAATTCAATAATTGATGATGTAAATGTTCTTTATCAGGTTGATCAATTGGCTTTTTATTGATAATTCTTCTAAGCATAGCAAACAACGTATCCATAATAGGAATTGCCAATAAACATATTGGTGCAAGTAATGTCGTCATCGTTACATTTTTAAAGCCAAGTAATGCAATTACAGCAATAATATAACCTAAAAACATACTTCCAGAATCGCCCATAAATATTTTTGCTGGATGAAAATTGTGACATAAAAATCCAAGTGTTGCTCCAAGCATAATAAATGTCAAAACAGCATCTAAATCAAAAGTATGTAGCCATGTAACTATAACGATTCCAATAGTTACAAAATATATTGAAGAAAGTCCAGCTGCAAGTCCATCCAACCCATCTATTAAATTTATACAATTGATGATAGCAACAATAAACAATATCGTAATTGGATAACTAAATACTCCAAATTCAATATAAAAGCCAAATGCCGACAAATCTTTTAACAATATTTGTCCATAAAAAGCTACTACTGAAGCAGCAATCAATTGAAACAAAAATTTAATTTTAGCAGGTATTGGTTTAATATCATCAAAAATACCTGTAATGATAATAATAATACTTCCAATAAGAATTGAATTCATTCTAATTGACATTGCGCCAAACAGAATATATCCAAGTAAAAATCCCATATATATTCCAAGGCCACCAAGTCTAGGCATAGGATGCGTATGAACTTTTCTTTCATCTGGAATATCCATTGCTCCGACATGCAAAGCTACTTTTTTAATAAAAGGAACAATTGCTAGTACAAACAAAAATGGTACTGCAATCATATTAATAATTTCTTTCGTATACATAATATTTACCTACTCCGTTGACAATAAACTAATATCATCAACTAACCATTTACCCTCTTTCATTACTACCTTTATTGTTGCTAAAGTATTCTTATTACCTGTTGTCCATTTTTCATATATTATTGCATTTATTTCATTATCACTACTATCTAATATATATATATTTGTACTATCGCCTCTAAAATAATATGTTTGATAATTAACTAAATTACCAGCTAGATAATAACCTTCTTCCGTATAAGCAAAATAATTATTCAAATCACTTACATATTTTCTTATGCCATTATCTGTAAATAACGGATCCATAATTTCATCAAAATTAGTTATTTTTTTATAAATAATATTTCCAATATTAATTGTATCTTCCTGACTGACAATAAATTTATTATTTACAACATCATATAATATTTTAATATTATCATATAAATTTCTAACAATATTTTTTTCATTATCATAATTATTTACTTGATCTACCACAACATCATCAGTTTTAGGTAACTCTTTACTTAGATTTCTTCTATCTAATAATTGAGTTGTTATAACATAAAATATTGCAAATATTCCTATTAAAATTAATACTCCAATTTTATTCATATCTTTCTTCATTACATCACTCTTCTTTTATTCAATTATACGATAAAAAAAACATTATTACAAGTATTAAAAAATAACCTATATGGTTATTAATGTTTTGGTTTAAATAATAATGCCAAAAAGAAAGAGGAAACTACAGCCACACTAATTCCTGCTGAGGTCAAATTAAATATTCCTAAAGTAATTCCCATAATTCCATTCTCATGAGCAGCGTCCATTGCCCCATGAATAAGTAAATGTCCAAAAGAAGTTATCGGAATAATCGCTCCTGCACCAGCATATAAAACTATTTTATCATATATTCCAAATAGATCTAAAGC
>CACYBM010000038.1 GCA_902772645.1 uncultured Pseudomonadota bacterium
TGTTAATATTATTCATTAACAATGAAAACGTTTTTATAGGACAACACTTGTGTTATTAAGAATATTAAAATTAAGCAATTAGGATACACTTTAGTAATGACAACTTTTAATATATGTTAAGCAATGGATAATAAAGATAATTATCTAAACCATGAAATAATTACAAAAAGGATGTGTTAATTACATATTAGATAAAAATATGCGTGTAATGGATATATATGAAGCAATAGATATTTTATATATGAAATTATTTCCAATGCTACTATATATTCTTTGCAATACATAATAGAAAAGAACATCATACATTAAAGCCTGTTCAAGAATTGGCGAAAAATATTACAAAAGAACAACAAAGGAATCAAATTAATAATATTATAAGAATTATAAAAAAGACAATATTAAAATTAAGTAAATATAAAACAAATGATGTAATTGCAACATAATATGAATTAATAAGTGTATATCAGTCATTAAAAATTGGCATACATTATTCTAATTCTTTATATATTTATTTTAACTATAAGATAGTATTTGTGCTACTGTCGCACATCATAAGAAAATTAGCCTACAGGATTTCATCTGACATGTATACATTATCATGTATCATATTAGGTGAATATACATTAAATAAAATTTAATGAATGTATAGTAGTATAAAATTATAAGTACTATTTATGATATCAAATATTATGATTAATAAAAAAATACTTTTTTGTACTATTATTGGGATTAATATGTATTATAGTAATATTAATAGTGTAGCTGAAGACTTAATACAGAATACTGCAAATATATTGCCAATAAATGTAAGTAATGTCATGAGTACTAATAATAAGAACAACCAAAATAATAATACGGTTGATGTGCAACAATTATCAAAACAAATACATAATACTATTACATCTAATGTAGAACAACAAAACAACCAAATGCAGGATACAAATACAATTGATAATGTGCATAATACTGCGGCACCTGATGGCAACAATAAAACACATGATATTACTACAACTAATGTAAATCAACAAAGCAATCAAATAAATGATACGATTGTGTCTGATGCATCAAAGTCAGAATTACAAGAGCAAAATACTACACAACAGAATCAAACACAAGAAGATACATTACAATATGATGAACAATCTGGTAATACTACTTTGCAGAATAATCAGAATTCTACTGTATCACAACCACCAAGTGCAAATGAAATACAGGCTAATAGTAATCAATTACAAGGAATTTCAGATATTATAGAAAATAATAGTACAAATACTAATACGGACAATAAAAATATTTTACCAGAAAATGACAATAATATTCAGATAACAGATTTAGAAGCAATATCAAATAGTGACAAGAATTTATCAAGTACTAGTGATTTAAATACTACAACTAATAGTGAGAGTAATATTTTACAAGTAACAGATTTAGAACACAATACAATTGATAATATTGACAGTAACAATTCACAATTAGTAGGCTTTGAGAATCTAGTAATTAATAGTAATACACCAAGTAACAATATTAGCGAAGTAAATGATACTAGTAATCAAAATAAATTAGTTGATTTAGAACAAAATGATAGTGTTGAAGGGAAAAATAAAGATGGCATGCAAATAATAGATTTAGAAAAACCAGCATCTGATAATAATAAACAAATTGATAGTTTGGAAGAAATAGATGATAATAAAATAGTCGATAATAGCAATACAGAAACAGATAATAGTAGTATACATGTAGTAGATTTAGAAGTAGATAGTGAAAAAATTGATGATTTAGAAAAAATAGATGATATTAAAAATGGCAATGATGATAATGATAAATCAGTTGATTTGGAACAAATTAACAAAACTGAACAAAATGTTGCAAGTACTAATAATATAAATAATAATAAAAGCAGTATAGACGAGATAAAAAATACATTGAATAAAATTATAGATTTAATAATTATGAAGAAAAATTATAGTGAAATTTCAACTAAGATATTACCATTATGGGACGAGACTATTGCAAGTATTATTAATGGAAAATTGATGAACAATGAAGAACTAATCAATCTTTGGTCGGAATTATATAATAAAAATAACAATAAAATTATTGCACATCTAAAAGACATTCAAACATATGATGAAGACTTGGATAATAAAATATTTATGACAAAAATTCTTAATTTAGAATCTGCAATAAAATTTATTAAAGGATTAGAGAAAACAAATTCATATGATAATAAAACAAACAGTAAATATAATAAAGCAGAAGATTTAGAATTATTAGTACAACAAGAATCAAATACTAATCCAGAACATGTAATACAAACAGATTCTACAAATAATAATACAAATAATGCGAATTTAAATATAACAAATACATTGAGTACTGATACACAAGTAGAATCAAGTAATAATCAAAATGATCCGAATATAAATTCAGTTTCCGAAAACATGAATCAAGAACATAATAATACACAGATACAATTAAACAATAACACAGCAAATAATACTACAATACAAATAGAACAAAGCGGTCAAAGCATAACCAATAATAATAACATCAATAGTACCAATATTTTACAACAAGATTCCAGTAAGCAAGATATAAATAATGATAATACTAATATTAATCCAGACAATAATATTAAAGAAGATAAAACTAACTCATTACAGATATACAACAATAATCACGATAGAGAGAATAGTAATACAAATATAAAGCCATTACAAAGTAATATGAACCAGAATAATAATACTCAAAACTCTAATACAAATGCATTACCTGCAGACAATAATAATAATATAAATAATACGAATATTAATTCACCCTCAAATGTACAGAATGAAACACGAGTAGCAATCCCTAATAATTCAAATGATAATTCCTTACCAGAAGTATCTACTAATAATCAACCTATTACTAATCAATAACTTTAATGAGTGGCAAATAATACATTTTTATTTCATTTATTTGCCATTTATGACTAATATTAAACAGCATTATACTGATTTATACATCAATTTTATTGTTTTTACAATTTTTTAACTATTTGCATATTAGTATATAATTATATGATATTAGTTTATTTAGATTTATGTTAAAAAATAATAATCCAAAATATAAATTAGTTGATAATACTAACATACAAATTGGGAAAAAACTTAAGGAAAGAAGAAAAGCATTTAACATGACTCAAAAGAGTCTAGCTAATGAGCTAGGTTGTACTTTTCAGCAAATTCAAAAATATGAAGCAGGTATTAATAAAATATCATTATCACTCCTACTAAAGTTATGTGAAGTATTAAAATGCACTCCTCATTACTTCTTTGGTAACTGTTATTTATCGGACTCTCAATCATGTAATAACTTGAATACTAATACTACTATACAATTGAATAATACTGAACTACAACTAATATTAAATTTTCGTCAATTACCTAATAATCAAATAAAACAAAATATTGTTGATTTAATAAAAAATATAATTAATAGTACTAATTGCTAATTATATATAGCAAAATTATATATGATTAATTTTATTTATATTAATTTTGTATTACTAGTTATACAAATTTAATTATTACTATCTTTAAATTTCACATAATATCTGAACTGTAGTTTTATATATTTGTTATTATTATAACAATGATATCAAATTTAAGATCAATACAATAAAATAAATATTAGCTGCTAGTATATCATTAAAGATATAAGATAAAAAATCATGCAATTTAATACATACTATATTATTTACTCAATATTCGTATTAAATTCAATTTAGTGTTTTTATTAATATGTGATCTTTCTGAGTTAGCAATTCCCATTTTATAACCTTACTTCTCCTCCATTGTCTCAACCATCATCATTTTTATTGATTTTCTTATTGTTACAAATGCTATATTAGTTAGATCTACGACTGGACAAGCTTTTATTTCCCGTTTATTTAAATCAACGTATGTTATTTTTGCTACTGGAATGTTTGGAGGAAATAGTCCACCTTCTCCAGATGTGTACAACATATCCCCTATATTAATATTTAATTTTTCATGTTGCTTTATTGCTACTGAAACCAATTCGTTATTGTTTGTTCCATTCAATACTAAAGTAATACCGTTTTTTGCTTTTACTGGAACATATAAAGCACTATCAGTAATAGTATGGACGAGTCCAATATTATTTGCAATACTTGCAATTACTCCAACTAATCCATCTGCCAATACTATGTATCCTGTTTTATCTTCTTTTATATTGTTAAGAGAAATTATTAATGATGAGTCAAATAATCCCTGTTCATATCCCAATACCTGTTCAATATTATTTTGATCCAGAGCATTAAATTTCTTTATATTCTGATTTAATTTATTACATATACTGTGCTGTTGTTCTATGAGTTTCAATTTTTTTTCTATTGTAGCAATATTATTTTTCAATTTAGTATTCTCTTCATATATATTTATTATTTCTGTGATATTACTGGGTAAATTTATGCATTTATGTATAAAATTCTTTATAGGTAATATAATATTTGGAGTAAAAAACTGTATATTGTTTGTAATATAATAAAGACAAATACCTAGTGATATAATTCCAGACACTAAGTATTTGTATGAATCTTTATTCAGTTTCTTTAATATGGATAATTTCAATACATTATACTATCCTAAACTTTTTATTATTATATCAGCTTCAGTAACATCATCTATATAAATTTCATTTGCACATACTGCATATTTATATTCACACATAATATTCTTTATATAAATTGCAAATATATTTATTATACTCGGATTTATTTCATCGGAAGATATTATATCTTTTACTTCTTGAGGTAATTCATCTATTTTAGTATTACTAACTTTTATGACTACATTATCTCCATGTGTAAATAATAATTTTATTTTATTCTTAGATTTTGTTTTAATAGCGTTATGTATTAATATATATAGTATTCCACAAACTATATTTTCATTATAGTACTTTTCTTCTATATAGTCTGGATTTTCATAACGAATAGAAAGTTCTATATTATTCTTTTTACATATCTCAGTCAGTATTGCGTATAAATTCGAGATGTGTTTAGATTGCACCATAATGTTTTGAAAAAAATTTAATCTTAAACACAACAAATCTATACCATCCATTAAATCTTTAATACAAGTTTGTTGATTTACAGTACCTTCCATTAGGTCTTCTTTTATGAATACTATGTGTGTTAAGCTACTAGCTAAATCGTGACAAACCTTGGATGCCAGTAATCCATCGGTTTTACTTTGAGCTTGAATCATTATTCTTTTCATCCTTTCTTTTAAATATAGTATTGCCCTCTGAAAAACATGATAGCCAAAATGAATCAATATTATTGAATTTATCGTTTGTAAATGATATGTATTCATCAGAGTCAAAATAACTAATCAACATATCTTTACATGGGAATTTAAATATATTACCATTTACATGTTGTAGTTCAGTACTTTTTATTCCATTAGATATAACTAATTTATTATTTTTATTTAAAGTAAGATTAATATCTCCATATATATCGCTAGTATAAGTTCCAACATATTCATTAGTACTTCTTATTGGTGATAACACTT
Source organism: uncultured Pseudomonadota bacterium (assembly GCA_902772645.1). Taxonomy (GTDB): domain Bacteria; phylum Pseudomonadota; class Alphaproteobacteria; order RUG11792; family RUG11792; genus RUG11792. Next base: position 5,586 of record CACYBM010000038.1, read on the forward strand.
GCTTTATACTTTCTTCGAATTGCTTTTGTTTGTCTTCTACTGCTTTTTTTCTATCTAATTCAGCTTGTATCCAGTCTATTCCTTCAAAGCCAAAATATAAATCTAAGAAATTATTACACATGTATTCAGCAAATAATGTGGTTGATACGCCTCCTAAATTAATAACACATCCTACCCCTATATTGTCTGATGGAGAAACAATATAAAACGAAGCAGCACCACATATTCCTCCCATATGAAACATTACTTTTCTTGTATTATTTCCATTATTACCATACTTTGTAATAAATGTGCCAATACCATATGACATATCATCCCTTGGAAATCGTTCCTTTTTAAATGTTGGATCATCATCTTTTATTTTATTTATTTTCGTTATTTTTGATGTTATTTTCTCAAATGTTTCTTTTTTTACTATAGTTTTATTGTTGTATATTCCACCATTTAATACCATTTGCACATATTTAGCAAAATCCTTTGCTGAAAATGATAATCCAGATGTAGCAGGAAACATATAAAAGTATCCATTTTGTTCTACTGGGTATATATTTTCCATATATCTACCATGACTTAGTGATATACTTTTTGGTTTAAACGTAAATATAGATTTAATGAAATTCCATGTAGTACTAAAGAATCCATTCTTGCGTACATCGTATTTAAATCGTGCAAATAAGTATTTCATATGTCCCATTCTAGACTTTTCATATTTTAAATCAATGGCACTAGAATGTTTCATATCCATCTTATCAAATATATATTTCTTTACTAAATCTTCATATTTTTCCCCTGTGGCTTTTTCTAAAATATCACCTATTAATCCAAATATAATATTTTGATATCCATAGTATTTCCTAAATACTCCAGGCTTTTGGTTTAAGTACTTAAATGCGTCTATTGCTTTATCACGTGGATATCCACCAGACCATACAGAGTCAGCTGAGAAATGTTTAAATCCAGAACAATGAGATATCAAATCTTGAATTGTTAGCTTATCTGATAATTCTTCACTATGTAAAAAGAAATTCTTGTCGTACTTACGGACTTTATCGTCCCATTTTATTATGCCAGCATCAACTAGTGCTCCAACTACAAATGCAGTTATGTTTTTAGAAACAGAAGATACAGAAAACACAGTATAATCATCTACAGGTTTTGGATTATTGCTAGAAACAGTATTGTTCCCAAAGGAAACCACAGCAATAATTTTATCTTTCTGTGTAACTACTAGATATCCTCCTGGTATTTTAAGTTTCTTTAACCCATTATTTATTATAGGAATAATTCTGTGTACTGCACTATTTACTTTAGCTATTGTATTAGTACTTGATGAGCAATTACATATTAACGATATGGCAAATATGGAGATAATTAATTTTTGCATATTTGATATCATTTTGTTAAGTAGTTATTAAGAATTATCTTTTTATTATGATAACATGATATATAGTAAATTTTTGATAAATTTTATGGTAGATAGCACGAAAATTACAATTTTATTATGTTTAACAATACTTGTTACTAGTATTTTAGTAATGTCTTATAACGAATACGTTAATAGATTTTCAATAATTGCTACTCAAGACAATGGAATATATATTTTTGATAAAAAAAGTACTGTTTTAAATAGATGTGAGAATGGCAAGTGTATAACAATACCAACTAACTTTCCTCAAAACCAATTATTGAATATGAATAATAGCTCACAGAACTACCAACAAAGTCCACAATATGCAGCCAATGTCACACCACTACCTACTGCCAATCAACAAAGTAATACAGAACAATACAATAATCAAGCCAATAATGAACAGTATAATAATAATCAAAATGATAATTTAGTTAATGATATTTATAATCCATCAGCTCAACAAACATTAAATAAAA
>CACYBM010000039.1 GCA_902772645.1 uncultured Pseudomonadota bacterium
AATCATGTAATATTAATATTATAACTGCAATTACTGCTTCAATTCTATGTTCTTGCTCTTTATAATATATTAAATATTTAAAAGATACACATGAAGTAATAAATGAACCAACTGTTCCTAATACTAACCCTGATAATGTTTTATTATTTATTATGCTTTGGAAAAATTTAGGACCACCTATTAATTTATCTCCTAAATATGACAATACTCTGTAACTCCATATTATACTGAAATACCATATTGTTACACTACTACCATATGGTGGAAATATTATACACCATAAGAATAACTGAGGCATTATATAGAAAGTAAGAAAACTCAACAGTGCATGATTATTCTTACTTATCCTAAACCATTCTATTAATGATAATATAAATAAAATCAAAAACAGTACTGGATATAGTATATAATAATCAGTTATTAATACAAGAGATATTATAAAGTTAAATAATATGCTACTTAATGTTTTGTTGTCAAACATATACAGTATGAATTAGTTTAATACATCTTTTATTGTAATATATCTTTGTAAAAACTATATTAATTTTAGTATAACTACGTATATTATATAAACATAGCTAATAAATAAGAAACTATTTGCAATCTTTATTATAATACCATGAGTTGGCATTATACTTTCAGTAGTTGATAATTCTTTTATATAATTATTTTCTGATAATGGTTTTATCCTAGTTAACATAAAATCACTAATCAATAACATTATAGTAAATGATAGTGTAACACTTGTGCAGTATAACAATTGAAAATTATCATTATTTAAAAATTTTAAGTATAAATAAAAATATATAACAATAAAAGCAGTTATTACATTTATTATTCGTTTCAATAAAATTCTATTAATTTTTATTTGTAAGCCATCTATAATTTTAAAGAATACGAACGATATAATATCGTATAACAGTATCATTCTAAAAAATAATATAGATATTTCCTCCTGTTTTGTTATGTACCAATATATCATCGGAATAATTATATATAGTATGCCAATATAAAATATTAATGATTTTTTATTTGTTTTATTAGCTGCAATCCATCCTATTAACATTGAAAATAATGCCATTACCATATATATGTTGTATGTATTATCTGAAAAATAATCAATATATATCGTTATTCCAATAAACAAGATAGATACCATTACATTAATAAATTTTTTTATAAATTTGTTCATGACATATATTAATAAATATACTACTATTAATTCTAATATAAAATTATTTAATGCTTTGTTAAATGATATGATATTCGTTTTGCTAATCTTATGAGATTATATTCAGTATAAGTTAAATACAATTGAATTATTGAAAAGTACCGAAAATATATACATTATAATTTATCTTCTAAATCGTATTTAATTTTAATAAAATTTAAATGAATTAGTAATGCACTTAACTAATCCACATTAAAAATACACACCATGCTAAACGCTATTTTAGTGATATTTCTAATATTCGCCTTAATACCAAATTGAATTGGAGATAAATATGTTTTTTACTACTGATCTATTTAAAGTATTGTATAAATTTAGTAAATTATCCAAATCCGTCTGTAATAATCTACTAGTAAATGGATTAGATTTACTAATGCCAAATCGTTTCCTACATATTTTATCTACAGGTTTTTTGTATTATATTGCAAAAATATTTTATCAATAATAAATTATATACTAAGCAACAGTTGGTATTTTGTCTTTAAATAATTGTGTAATAGTTAATATTACATGTTTATAAAATCATGTAGATTGTTAAGTTTTAACGTACTACGTATTGTATTCAATCTATCTACTGATAACTGTTTATTTGTTTTTATATCATTAACAACATAATTTTTATCGATATTAACTTGTTCGCCATAGGAATTGTTCATACAATTGATTAAAATAATTTAGATTTTGTTGTTCACTTTGAACATTTGAAGATAATAACAAAAGGTTACTAATACAGAATTTGAATGCGGCTGATAGAGTTATATCAGATAATTTCATGATTCCTCAGGGTGCAATTGCAATATATGATGGTGGGGCTAATTTACATTTAGATAAAGATGGAAAACTAAATTGTGGAACAATTAATACACAGTTAACAGGAAATCCTGGAACCGTATTGGTAAATAAAGCTATTGATAATAATAACAAAATAATTCCACATATAATAGAAGGTGCACTAAATATTTATAAAGATGGAATATTTATTAATAATTTCAATGAATCGGATAGTATTAAATTAAATAATACTGTTATATTAGCATCCACTAGTAATGTAACAACTTATAATACTGATAATAATAGTATTTTAAGTGGTATTATCCAAAATGGTATAGCATGTGATGAGAATAAGAATGGAAATAGTGTACTAATACTTGAACCTGGGGTAGCAATTAATATTAACAAAAATAATACTGAAAAACAAAATAAAGGACAAATATATGGTGGTATAGTAGACTTAACACAATATATTAAAATAGATAATACAAGTAAACTTACATTAAATAACTTAGTAATCACCAATAATGGACAGTCAATTAATGCACATGTAAGAAATGCATTTATAAAATTATTTAATAATGAAGATAAACGTAATACAAAACAACAACTAACATTAGATAACAATATTGATCCAATTAATAATAAGAAAAATGAAAATAAAATATTATTTAATAAAATGAAGTTTACTAACTGTGTTACTGAAATACCAAGTGGTAGTGGATACATTGGTTATGGAGAACATAAAAAAATGATAAATAACAATATTAAAACTAGTCAATTAAATTATATTTATAATAATAATTTAGAAATAGTTAAAAAATTATTTAACGGTAATTTGAATACAACCATAACTAGTAATACAGCTTTAAAACAATATAATTTAATGATAAGAAATATTGATTACAAGGAATTATTTGCAGATTTATTTAAGAAATACATGGAATATAATTGCTATATACAAACAAACGATAGTAATAACTATAAGATATCAGATGTAATATCAGATGAAGTTATTCAAAATGACAAAAAATATAAAGTCTCTAATGAGTTTCCATTACAACAGGCCAATATAAAATTAGATAATAATACACATATTTATATACAAGTTATGGGATGTAATGTAAAGAAAATAAAATTAACTAGTGATAATGATAATAGCACTATACATGTATATAATGAATGGATAAAATTTGGTGGTTCTATTGAGTTAGAAAATATAGCTAATATAGTACAGGAGTATTATCCTATTAATAACGAATACCTTGGGTATTCATTTCCTTTATTACAGAATCAAAAAGTAAATTATGTATTTAAGAACAGTGGTGTATTAAATTTGAATTATATAAACAAAGATAATAGTAATGAAATTAATTTCAATTTGAATTCAATAATAATTTGTAGAGGGAAAAGCATAAATAAACAAAACGAAGTTGTAATAAAAAAACATGAAAATGCAAAAATTACTAATATCAAATTAAATGACATAGTTGTTAGACGAAATGCTGTTTTAAGAGGAGTATCAATAACATTATGTAAATTGAATAAATAGTGTAATAGCATAAATCTATAATATAGATATATTACTCATTAATAAAGTATTAGAGAATAATACTATATTGAACAGTTTATAAATAGTAATATAGATTTTATTAAAAGTTACATATAATTATGATTGTACATTAATAATATAATGTAAATAGAATATGTTATATAATATAGCATTATATATAACACGTGATAAAAATAATGCATTATCATTAGTATTTAGTGTGTGTTGTTATTAAGCAATACTACAATATAAATATGTAATAGTAGTTATACTATTAATATAGTATTGATTAATAAAGGATTATATAATAAGTCACAACCAATAATTAATATTTGTTGTTATAAAACAATGCCAGGAATGACAACGATGCATTAATGATATAATGTAAATTAATGGGTTTACGTTATTATGTGTTATCATGTCAAGTTTGAATTTATTTGTTCCAGAAAAGCGTAAAACTATAAGTGCTAAGAATGATAAGATAGCTAATAAAATTAGAGAATGCTTTTCTATGGCCTTGACCAGAAGAGATTTCCCAATATTATCGGGACATGAAGATGAATCTATACTAAGAACTTACGTCACTATAACTTATGTAAAACTATCTTCTGACTTACGTAATGCTACAGTATTGTATGTTACATTAAATGATGAATATTTAGAAGAAACAGATAGATTCTTCAAATTACAGGAACACTACTTTAAAAATCTCATAGCTAAGAGATTAAAAATAAAGTATATACCAGATATTGTCTTTAAATTAGATAAATCAATAGAGTATTCTAAAAATATCGATAAAGTATTAGAAAGTATAAATGTACATTCTTAACTATGGCCCTCATCATCCTTCTACTCATGGTATTTTAAGATTATTACTTACCATGGAAGGTGAGGAAGTAATAAAATGCGAGCCAATAATAGGATATTTACATAGAGGAGTAGAGAAACTTGTAGAATCTAAAAGTTTTATATCAATAATTCCATATATAGATAGATTAGACTATTTAGCTCCTGTCATATCAGAACATGCATATGTTTTAGCATTGGAAAAAGTATTAAACATAGAAGTACCAAGAAGAGCATTAATAGTAAGAACTATATTTGATGAACTAACAAGAATCTCTTGTCACATTATGGGAATAGGATGTGCTACGTATGATATGGGATTAATGAACGTATTCCTCTATGGTATGGAGGAAAGAGAAAAGATAATGGATATATTCTATAGTACTACTGGAAATAGAATGCATCTTGCTTATTACATACCAGGAGGATTAACTAATGATATCAATATTGATATAATTACTGCAATAGTTTCATTTATCAATAATTTAGATTTTTACTTGAATAATGTCGAAACATTAGTATTGAATGGTAGAATATTTAAACAAAGAACTAAAAATGTTGGTATTATAACTAGTGACTTAGCAATTAGATATGGTATTTCAGGATTAAATCTAAGATCTACTGGAATTAATTATGATATAAGACAAGTCAACCCCTATGGAATATATAAAGAACTTAGTTTTAAACCAATATTATTAAACAAAAGTGACTGCTATAATAGAACTTATTTAAGGTATTTAGAAATAAAACAAAGTATAGATTTAATTAGACAATGTTTAGATATAATAGAAAATGGTGAATATTGCTCTTATAATAAATATACGAGAGACGATAGTAGTGTATTCTTTGATTTTAATATAAAATTACCAGCAAATATTTGCATATATACATCAGTTGAGAATTCAAGAGGAGAGTTCGGAATACATTTATTTACTGGAAATAAATATTGCAATACTCCACATAGACTTCATTTTAAAGCTCCAAGTTTTGCAATAATACAAATGCTTGGGGAATTACTAAAGGGAGCAACCCTAGCAGATGTTAGTGTCATATTAGGTTCCCTAGATTTCATAATGGGTGATTGCGATAGGTAATTAAATTAAAACAATCTCCTAATTATCATTCCATGTTTTTGCCACATTATGAATTTACTGGAAGTTTTTCCTTAACCATTTTAGGACTAATTATTAATGTTCCATTTAATTTAAATGGTTTATTTGCTGCAAAACCTCCTGTTACTATGTAAGTATTGGCAGATGTTTCTACTACATCTATATTACTTTCCTTACTTTCTCCTATAGTTAATTTATCGACTACAAATGGCTTTTTATTATGTTTATCTCCAGCAGAAAATGCTTGTTTTGTTAAATCATCACTTGCACTTGGATTACAAGTTTGATTAACTGTATATTCTAATATTTCACTATTTGTACATTCATTTTTACTTGTCTTTTCACTATCATTATTATTAATTAATAATGAATAATTTTCAAATACATTACCGGCATAGTTTTGATATATTTGTGTCGTTAGTTTTTCAATGTTACGCTTTTTTATTTCTTTATTTTCTGAATCATCCTCTATTGCTCTGTTAGTAAGATATTGCAATAAGTCCATTCGATCTACTGATGTTTTATTTAATTTTATTTTTACTAATTCTGTAATTTTTTTCTCATCTGAACCTAAATCAGAATAATTATCTGGTTTTTCATTTACTTCATTTTCTAATACGGATAAGTATTGTGTGATTAATATTTGTAACTGATCACCAGAATCCGTTTTACCTGTAATATCTGAAATGGTTTTTAGGCCCTCCAGTGTAGGTAGGTTACGAGATAAACTGCCACTGTAATTATCCCATGGGTTATTAAAGTGCAATCTTAATGGTTTACTAATATCTGCACTTTTTGTAGTAGTGCTTCCATCTTCTCCTGCTTCATCATATTGGTATTTATTACTTATTTTAATATTTTTATTTTCAGATACTTGTATATACAAATTTTTTTCATGCCATGATCTTGTTTCATCGCTATTTGTTTTTATATTACCATCTTTATCAGACATTTTTAGTGTGAGATTCAATGGCTTGCTAACATCTTGTTCTTCAGTTGTTATTGCATAAGCTAAATTGTCTGAGTTACTTTCAGTTGAAGAAATATAACAATTATAATCAACGTACTTATTAAATAAATCTGAGAATGATAGTTTATTTAAATCTTTATCAATAATTGCATCATACAATACTAATCCATCATTGTTTGATAGTTCATTGCCACTTGCATCTTTATAATTATGATATATCTTTTGATTATTTACGTCAAACAACAGTTTTAATTTACCAAAATTTACATTTTCAACATTTTCATTGTATTCTATTTTACGAAGACCAGTCGTGTCATTGTATGATCTCACTGCATTTTTTGTTAATTCTTGTATAGAAATAACAGTCTCGTTATCTCCTGGTTTTCTAAATATGTACCCCCCATCACTAACATCACTACTAGGTATTTTCAGCATTACAGTTGTTAAATTTAAATTGATTAAACATGGATTTTTGTTGATCTAATAAATCATTAAGTTGTATTACCTTATCTTCCATCTCATCATGTTTAAATAATTGTATATTTACATTTTCAAGTGTATTTGTCAATTTCTGACCAATTGTATTATCTTCTTGTTCTGTACCACTTCCAAATATTACATTTTTATTTCCTTTGTCGTCTTCATCTGCTCCAATTTCTATATAACTTGTTAAATCTACATTTACACCATTTATATTACCATCTGATTGTGCTCCAGGTATGAATTTAATAGTCCCATCCTTTGCTTCTGATAGATTGCTACTTTTAGTAGAGGCTATACTTAATGAATCTGTATCAAATTCATGGTATCGAACATTACTTTCTGTACTAGTATTCCACTTAAATCCATTTAATACTCTACCTATCTGGTTTGTTGACTCAAACGTTCCAGCATTTAATGTACCTGTCTTTTCTACTATTATTGTGTTTTGGTTTATTAATTAACCAATATTACTAATTGTTCCATTAATAGATAGCGAAGCTTCATTTAAAACTCTACCGTCTTGATTTATTTTTACTGTACCAGACATTTCACTTGTTAAGTCACCTTCACCTGATATGTGAAAATATGTGCTCTTTGTCTCGTTATTAAATCCAGCTTCAATGTTACCAATTGTGAAGTTTGCACCATCTGGTACATTAACTGCAGATAATGACATTACTCCACCATTTTCGAGTATCGCCCTATCATTAATATTAGCTATACCATACTTTGATGCATATAAGCATTGGTTTATTGCTAATATACCTATAATTGAACCTAATAATATTTTTTTTATTTAATATCCTTAAAATACTGTTTTACAAGTTCATAATATTAACCAAAAAAAACAGTTAATAACAGAATATTTTTAAAAGATTTTTTTAAATGTGCATAATAATAAATATATTAACGAATTCTTTACTCTATTATTATATAATAAACGCTTTTGTATAATTACATGATACAAAACATCATGAGTATTATGTGTTTATAAATTATGTGATACATCTTGTTAATAATTTATTGAAGTTTCTATTGTAAATGTTCTATTATTTTTTTTATAAAAATACTATCTGTGCAATGTCCCAAAATAGTATTATTATTTGATAGATCATATCGTGTTAAAATAGTATTATATGGATGTAATGACAAAGTGTTATGACCATTAAATATAGAGATAATAATATAACTATTAACAACAGATATAATAATCATAATGATATTACTATTAATAATAGAATTAATACTAATGATGATATAAGCATTAACAATATCACTAATAGTAATGATGTAGATAATATTCATGATGATATAAATACTAATCATAGTAGTAGTGATAATGATATGATTCTAGAAAATCAAAATAATGATCATATAAATAATAATGACAATAATTATAATGCTAGTTCTATAAAAGTATTAAAAGGATTAGAAGCAGTTAGAAAACGTCCAGGAATGTATATAGGAGATACTGATGATGGAACAGGATTACATCATTTAGTATATGAAGTGATAGATAATTCAATAGATGAAGCACTAGCAGGATACTGTACTGAGATAAGTATTGTATTAGAAGATGATGGTTTTGTAACAATAACAGACAATGGCAGGGGAATACCTGTAGACATTCATAAGGAAATGGGGATATCAGCTGCAGAAGTAATAATGACTCAACTGCATGCTGGTGGTAAATTTGATCAGAATTCATACAAAGTATCAGGTGGATTACATGGTGTTGGAGTATCTGTCGTGAATGCATTAGCTTCAATACTACAACTAACGATATGGAAAGATAACAAAAAATATTATATGGAATTCAGTAGAGGAAGATCTTTATTTCCATTGAAATTAGTTGAAGAAAGTACAGATATAAAATCAGGTACTATGGTTAGATTTAAACCTGACAATGAAATATTTAAGATTACTAAATTTGAAAGACCTGTAATAGAAAAACGTATTAGAGAATTAGCTTTCTTAAATTCTGGAATAAAAATAACTATTACTGACAATAGATTAGATGCAAATAAGTATTCAAATACTTTATATTATAAAGGTGGATTAGAAGCATTCGTCAAGTACATAGATTCTGGAAAAAATGTATTACATAATAAAATAATAACTGCTGATAATACTAAATCTAATAATGATATAGTAGTACAAATGGCAATGGAATGGACTGATAGTTATCATGAGAACATACTATGCTTTACTAATAATATACCTCAGCATGATGGTGGAACCCACCTGGCTGGCTTTAAATCAGCATTAACAAGATCAGTATTAAATTATATAACTAAGAACGGAGTAAAAAGCTCAGGTAAAAAGGACTTAAAAGATATAATAACTGGAGATGATATAAGAGAAGGATTAACATGTATATTATCGGTAAAGGTTCCAGATCCTAAGTTTTCATCTCAGACAAAAGATAAACTAGTATCATCTGAAGTAAGACCAGTAGTAGAAGCAGTTATAAGTGAAGCAGTTAGTTATTGGTTTGAAGAAAATCCCAGTATGGCTAAAGTAATTATAGATAAAATATTTGAAGCTGTATCTGCTCGTGAAGCTGCAAGGAAAGCTAGAGAAATTACCAGAAGAAAGGGAGTACTGGACATAGCATCATTACCTGGAAAATTAGCCGATTGCTCTGAGAAGGATCCATCATTGAGTGAGATGTTCATAGTTGAGGGACAATCAGCAGGAGGATCTGCAAAGATGGGTCGAGATAGAAAAACTCAAGCAATATTGGCACTAAGGGGAAAAATATTAAATGTTGAGAAAGCTAGATTTGATAAAATGCTATCATCTGAAATCATAGGTACATTAATTACTGCTATTGGAACTGGTATAGGTAAGGAGGAATTTGATATAACAAAAGCTAGATATCATAAGATAGTAATAATGACAGATGCTGATGTTGATGGTAGTCACATAAGAACACTATTACTTACTTTCTTCTATAGATATATGCCACAAATAATAGAGAATGGTTATTTATACATAGCACAACCACCACTCTATAAAGTAAAAAGAGGTAATTCAATAGTATATATAAAAGATGAAAAGGAATTTGAGAACTATATATTAAATGAAGCCATAAAAGGGTCAAGACTTATATTTCATGATGGAGATACAGTACTTGGAGATGACTTAAAGCAGATAGTAGAGGTAGTAGTAAATATAAATAAATCTCTTGAATCATTAACGCCATATGTTAATAATTTAATATTGTTAGAAAAATTATTCTTGAGTGGATGCTTGTTAAGTTTTTCTAACGAATACATCAGTATACTTGAGAAATATTTAAACAATATATCTACAAAAGAAATTAAATATAACGTAAAATTATTAAATAACAAGCTAGAAATATTAGTAGATTCCTTTGGTTCTCATGAAATAATAAGTATTGGTAATGAATTATTAAGTCAACCTGAAGTACCTGCACTTAATAAATTGCGAAGTAGAATGTATAGTATGTTTTATGACAGAGCAATATTGGAATTATCAAATGGGGCAGAACAATATAGTATTGATGGCCCATTATCACTAGAATCTAAAATATTTGAATATGGTAAGAAAGGATTAACTATTAGTAGATACAAGGGATTGGGAGAAATGAACGCAGAACAATTATGGGAAACTACATTGGATCCATTGTCTAGAACTTTGTTACAAGTGGAATTAACACAAGCTGAAGAAGCTGATAAAATATTCTCATTACTGATGGGAGACCAAGTAGAACCAAGAAGGGAATTTATACAAACAAATGCTGAGAAGGTTAAAAATTTAGATGTGTAAACGTCTCTAAAAAGCGCGATAGAAGATTGAACATATCTGAACTTATATAATAAAAACTCAGACGTGTGGCGGATGATCAGTAGCTTAGCTAATAAACTTAGACGTATAACTTCTAAAACTTGAATGTGGATAAAAAACCTGGATATGTAAACAGCAAAATTCTGATAAACAATTTGGATAGACATATTATAACTTGCTGAAAATTGATAAAAATGACGTATAGATGGATAGAACCAAATTAACAAGTAAGTCGTTGTATATCTAACATCTAAAAATTGATTATATAGAAATATGTTTAACTGATAAATTGTGTGAGACGCGAAGTATTACTAGATAAGTTGGATGTATAAATTCATCATGTGTCAAGAAGATGTATGGCCTAATAGAAATCTAATCATACCAGTGAGCATTTTAGATGGGTAAAACATGGGACTTAAACATAAAAAGAACAAAAATTTAAATATATCTCATCTAATCAGTTCAGTAAACCAAATTGGAAGCATGTATATGGATTAATATTACAAGATATTTAGATTTATATCAGAGAAATATTAGAGTATCTAAAAAGTTAGAATTATATTATCAAATACTTGTTAATATTACGAAATCTGGAGGACTGAACTATTAAATCAATTTAGTAAAATACAAAGTATTTTACAATATAAGACGTATTGAAAAATAGTGTGTATTATAATATAAATATTCTTACAACATAAATCTGATATAAGTAGTAATAAATATTAAGTACATGCACATACAGTGTATATGTACTGTAGTGCACTATACAAATTATTCAGTTGGGACAAGTGTAATTAATTGTTTAAATTGATCAAATGGTGTTTTACTCTTAAATTCTGTACCACTTAAGGTATTTTTTATTGTTGTATGGAATTCCATTGCTGCTTGTGCAGTATCTGCATCTTTCGGTTTCGTGTAATTACCATTCAAATAGGTATTTATTACATTTTGTAAAGTAGTATCATTATATAATGTCCAAACTTTTGTAATAAAATCATTAATGACTTCCTGATGATCATTAGGTTGCAAGCATTTTAAATATCTTTGTTCAATTCCTAATAGTGCGTTAAGCCAACGTTCATATGTCACATCAAAATCGTATGTAGTTTTTGAATTTTTAATTTCCCCTAATATTTTCTCAAATTCAGGAATAACATCTTTCTGTGTATTAGCAATAAGTGTTTTTACTAATGTTTTAATATCCTGTGTAAATATATTGTTGTATTGTGTTTTAATTTCTGAATCAGTTAATTTATTTATTTCTTCTTTGAATTTATTTATATCTCCATTACATTCATTACACAAAGTGACAAAAGAATTTTTCACATAATTAATAGCCCAAGGGTTACTAGTTTTTATAAAGTGCAAGATATAAGGTGAATCCTCAACTGGTACATTTCCTCCACAAATTTCTTTCGTCTTATTATTAATGTAATCTCGAGACTTGTATAAAACATCCTCATTGTATTTCTTAATATTATCTATTAATGTTATTTTATTATTAATAATTTGTTCTTGCAAATCAGTCATAAATATTATAGCATCAATATTAATTAATTCTGTTCCGTATACATTTACTGAATATTCTTTCTGGTCTACATTCTGTAAGGCTGTAAGGCGATCAAGTATTTTTTTTCCAGGAGCCTGTGTTGCATTGAATAATGAACTCAACATTCTATTAATATCTTCTGAAGAGAACTTTTCAGAATCATTTATTATTCTTTCAATAAGTTTGGTCCATTCCTTAACAAATTCGTACCAAGTATTAGTTAATATTAGATCCGATATTACATTTTCTGGATATGCGGATGTTACATAATAATTTATCACATCAGCAATTGAATCCAATGGGTATTGTTTAGATGGATCAGATTCTGATAATTTTTGTTTTACTTGATTTATAACATCAGTAGTATTATTTACTACTTCTTTCCATATAGGTTCTGCATCGGCAATACTATTAATTTGTTTGTTGTCTATACATTCTTTTACTATTTTGTAACATGATGCTAATAAACAATAATAAGTCTTTTTAATATCCCATTTCTTTAAAGCAATTGATATATTTTTTGTTGTTTTATCAAGTCGTTCTTTTAATGCTTGAACATTCGCTTGTTGATTATCATTTTGATTACTGTCTGGAGTGGTTTGTTGTACTGGTGCATTGTTATTTTGAGATGTCTGAGCTGTAGCTTCTGTATTGGTTGTTTGTTGAGCTTGTTGAGTAGTAACGGTTTGTGCAGCTTGATCTGTCTGGATATTCTTAATTGGTTGGCTCACTTGCAAATCGTTAGCTTGTTGATTTTGTGAAACATTAATATCTGCAAACACATTAGTTAACGTTAATAGTACTAATAACAAGTATTTGGGGTCATTTTTAATAAACATATTTACCTCGAAAAAATATTATTTGCAATTATAGGATATCAAATAATAGTTAATATTTGGTAAATAATAAAGACAATAACTAGAGTATTTTAAAAATACTCTATAAAATTTTGTAATATTCAATAATTGAAATGAGTGTTATTACTTTTTCCATATTTATGTACATATAAATAATTTAACCATTATAATTAAATGTATTATTAAGGCCAAACTTAGTAATCATATCAGGAAATACCCAATTTAACACATCAACCGACTTATTGTTACGTAACAACCTTATAGATTTGAGATATTCTTGTATTAACTTATCATTATTTCCAAGAGTGTCAGTTTGTATTAATCCAGATATACTCTGTTGTATTATCTTACTAAACTTCGTTTTGTAATCTGGATTGTCATCCTCATCATCACTGTATTCAACTGCTTCCAAATCCGGAATTAATCTTACTAAATCCAATCCTTGCACTCTCTCTTTTAGATTATTAAAAAACATTTTATATAAATCTGGCATTTCTTTCTGTTTCATAACGGCTTCTAGTACTATTCCAGTTCTTGCCATTACCCAATACAAATCATAGTAGTGGCTAATTCCATCACTGTGCATAATTCTTATCAAATAGCTTTTTAAAATTGTTTCAATATAAGGATTTTTGTCTGCAATATATTTCAAAACATAATTCATATCTAATCCATTATGAAGCTCTAATTTTAATTTCTTTTCTTTTTTTCTTCTACTTAATAAATTACTCATAGCTAAAGTCTCATCAAAAGATTTTTTAAAATTATCAAAAGAAGAGAAGAAATTATTAATATTATTACTTGCAATACTACTAAATTGTTCTGATATTTGATTTGCAAATAATGGTAATTCATAGTTATATACTTTCTTCTTTTGTATAGAAAGTGTACGATGTTTGGTAGTAGCCTTAGATAATTCTTTTGCTAATAACTTTTTTATATTCTCGTTTATACTATCTTTATTTGATGCTAATTTATAGAAAGTATAACCACTTAGGTCAGAATTATTTTTTTGTTTAGCATAATTTATTAAATTAGTATATTGCTCTATCAGATCTGTTATATTTTCGCATTCTAATATTTTGGAAAAAATATTATCTGCTAAATCTTTGTCTATTTGATTAGTTGCTATTAGTTTTTGACTATATTCCTCTTGCAATTTCTTAATATCAACTGTTGGTTGCGGGGCAGGCATTGTTGGATTATTTGTAACGACTTGTTGATTATTTGCTGTAACATTTTGCAAATTGTTGTTTACTGGAACAGCTGGGGATGCTTGGTTGTTATTTAAAACATTAGTACCGTTATTTATTTGTGTACCCATCTGAGCAGCCATAACACTTGACGTTATTGTTAATAATACTAATAAATATTTCATATTTACATTTTTAATAAACATATTTACCTCGAAAAAATATTATTTTTCAATTATAGGATATCAAATAATAGTTAATATTTGGTAAATAAGAAGATTGTATTTTTATGTAAAATTACGAATACGAAAAGTAAAATGAAGGTATAACAAATTCAATAACATTACGATATAAATATTCATTATATTAATAGACTCAAATAATTTCAATCTATTAATTATTTTTTTTGTATTTTATTCCACTTATTATATTATATATAACACCTATATTATATTTTATTCACCATTTTTTATTAAAGAAAACGTTCAGAGTTCGAATATCATACTACAAGACAAATAGTACTGTCAATCTGTTTTATATAATAACGCAAATATAACAAAACGTAAACAACTAGAGCAACCAAGGCACAAAGTCAAAGCAACAAAATTTAAATATGCAAGAAACAAATGTAAAGGCAAATGCGAAGCATGAAGCTTCGCATAATGAATATTTGAATTACTATTAGAATTTACATCCAAAACCAATTGTTCCACTGACTCCTTTGTAAAAGGTTGTTCGAAGAGGCAATTTAACAGTGGCTTTATCATCAGAACTTGCACTATTTGCTATATTCATAGCAGGAGTGTATCCACAACCTACGAATGCGTAGACATTATTAGTAATGTCAAAACATACGTTAGCAAAGAACGAAATCCCATTGGCTTTCCATTCAAACTTGTCACTAAGTTTTAGATCATTATTAGTGTTAGAAGTATTGTTATTATTGTTACTATTATTATTTGAAGAAGCACTAGCACTAGGAGCAAATGTTCCTTTATACCACATATATGAAACCCCACCTTCTAAGCCTATTTTCTCAGTGCAATAAACTATGAAACTGAGAACTACTCCAACACCCCACTTGTAAGTAACATCGTATGACAATTTTTGGCTGTCTGTATTAGTGGTATTACTACTTTGGTTCCTAGTGTCAGTATCTGCATATGTGATAGGAATTGTTTTATTAACTAATGGCAAATCACCCTTAACTCCAAACCTAATGGATCCACCACCTGGTAAGTTGAATCGTGCACTAAGATCTCCACTAATATCCATTTGCATTTTTGATCCTGAAAGCTTATCCAAGTTTTCATATTTCTCACATAATTTCCAGTTAGTATCACTGCTCTTCTTGTATATATTATCAAACAGTACATTGTTCTCAGTACCCGAAACTGCTGCAGGTGTTGCTTTCAATGACAAAGTAGCAACGTCGTGTTGAGTGTCATCAGTTCTGTATTGGCCTTGGGACAAAGAGTATGTAACATCAGCTGTCACTTTTCCATTATTAGGGTCCCATTCAACTACTGGAGAAACACCTGACACAACCACTGCGTCACTTTGAGTAGAGTCCTTAATCTCATGAGGCTTTGATGTAACCGTATTCGTCATTGTACTCGAATTCGGCGAAGTTGGAGTATTGGACTCAATGTTTGCACTCAACATATTATGTTGTTTCAATTCACTAATTGCCTTACCAGCAGTAATTTTTGCATCGGTATACAAATCTGTACCGGTTTTTTCCTTACAAGCTTTATATAATGCTTTACGCAATTCCTGATCAATTTCTCCATATGCTTTACTTTTCCGAAAGGTACATGATATACGACCATCAAACTGCACTGGTTTCACGCAGTTTGATGCTGTCATGGCTTCTACCCTAGCGCAGTTAACGTTAATTACTTCCAAGCTAACTGCTGATATAGTTAATAATTTTACTAATGTATTGTTCATAAATTCAATACCTAATTTACAATTTATATCCAACTCCAGGGTAACATACAAAATTGCATCCATGAATTAATTTTTATATCTAAATAATATTATTAAAGAACGTATGATGTTTTTTTGCACTGTCATAAAATTCATCTATATTCTATATTTCTTTATTGTATTAATCATAAATATTAAAGTAAATTATCCATATAGTGTAACTATATTATATTAATATTTAAAATTTAAAAAATTTTTACAGTTTATTTAGCCAATTAATTTCCAGCGATTATAAGTGTGAAACAACATGTATGGTGTATATTTTTACTATAATTTTGTAGATCATTATATAGGTAATAATTCAACTATTTTACACTGGGATTTAATATTATTTTATATAGTAATATGTCTATCTGAAGATATATAGCAAGATTGTATATATGTTCAACAAATTAGTATCATAATTTATGAAATTAGTATTAATTGTTCACTATATTATTATTATCAGTAATACATTACATTTAATATTTTCTGATATTTGCCGTAATATACTTGTAATTTAATTTTCTTGATTGCTATTTTTATTTGTATTTGTGTTAACATTTTAATAAATTATTTTATTAATTTATTGGCATGCATATTAAGTTTAAAAAGTTATTTGATAATGCTCATGTTCCTGTAAGTGGAACAATTAGTAGTGCTGGATATGATTTGTTTGCTTGCGTTACTGAAGATATTACTATCAAACCCCATGATATTGTGATAATTTCAACTGGAATAGCAATTGAAATTCCAAGTGGTTATTTTGGAATGGTTTGTTCTAGATCTGGATTAGCATCAAAACATGGAATACATGTATTAAACTCTCCAGGAATTATAGATTCAGATTATAGAGGAGAATTAAAATGTATAATGCACAATTGTTCCAATAATTCTTTTGCAATACAAAATAATACTAAAATAGCACAGTTAGTAATAATTAAATATGAATCTATTCAATGGATAGAATCAAATGATTTATCACGCACTGATAGAGGAATACAAGGGTTTGGATCAACTGGAATTTAATACAGATTCTTACAACCATGTTATTTGATACAGTGTAAATGTTAGTACTATATGTTAATTAGTTGTTTATACTATCCAATAATGCACATAATACACAACAGTACATATAATAATAGTTTATTATAGATGAACATTACTATAAACATTACATTTTATGTTATACTTAAAGTAAGAGCTTGATTTTTAATGAAACAATCAATGTTATTCGCAAGTTTTTATGATGAACTAAAGAACTTGTTATCAATTGATTTTTTCATGTTATTAAGTATATGCTCAGTTTCTACTGTCATTATATTACTGTGTATTTTTCTTAAATGTAATAGAATCAAAAAAAAACTGGAAACAGATGTTGATGTCTTGCATGCTATATCCATATCATTATCAAACAATAATGAAATAGTAGCATTCAATGGAGATGACCTAGTATTGTATGCTACATATCCAAATTTATATTCTAATAAGGAAGAATTCATAGATGTACTAAATAGAGACATAGCAATAACAACGTTTTATAAGGCTTTTTGTAAGGCATTAAAACAAAATGATAACTGTCAGTTATTACTGACCAGTAAAGATGCAAAAAAGTATAAGAAAAGATTTATAGCATCTGTACATGTACAGAATGACGTCACAGTAGCAACTCTTACAGATATTACAAAATATTATGCTCAAACTGATGAAATAATAAGGAATCATAGAAAGTTAGAAGCATATATAGATAACCTGCCAGTAGGAATATTTTATATAGATAATAACGGTAAAATATTAGGATGTAATACAACATTCGCTAGTTACTTACAAACAAGTAAAGATAAAATAATAGGAGTTTCTTTGCATGATTTTATAGATGATTTAGATTTAATTCAACTAAATGATAAACCATTGCATATAACAATAAAAACTAAGTATTCACCAAATATCAAAGCATTTCTAATAAAACCAAGTGCATTGTCATTTCATACATCTCAACCATTGATAGTGATTAAAACACATGAAGATGAAGTACAAGTAAATCAAAAAATAGTAAAAACAGAAAAACCAAATACCCAGGAAAAAAAAGTTCAGCCAATTCAAAAAGATATTATTACACAAAAAATTTTCGATGATTCTAATATTGCTAGTATGATAACGGATACAGATGGAGTAATTGTACATACAAACAAAGCATTTACTAATCTCATTGGGAATAGTAAGATATTGTCAATAAAGCACAATATAATTGATTTTCTACATAATAGTAAAGAAGACTTGAATTCTATTATTGAATCTACTAATAATTATTTAGAATTACCATTAAAATGTTACAGTGATGAAGAACAAGAATTAAATAAGACAGTACAATTATATGTAAGTCATTTTAATGATTCTACAAATAATAAAAAAGTATTACTACAATTTATAGATATTACCGAACAGAAGACAATGGATCAGCAGTTTTTACAATCACAGAAGATTCAAGCAATTGGACAACTAGCTAGCGGTATAGCCCATGACTTTAACAACCTATTAACAGCAATGATAGGATTTTGTGATCTATTATTACAGAGATATAATCAGGATGATCCACCATACGGTGATATACAACAAATAAAACATAATGCTAATAGGGCTGCCAATCTTGTAAAACAGTTGTTGGCATTTTCGAGGCAGCAGGCATTAAATCCGCAAGTAATATCAATCAAAAATACATTATTAGACATGTCTTCATTGTTAAAAAGACTACTTGGACCTAATGTTAATTTAAGTTTTAATTATTCTTCTACTAATATATGGAATGTAAAAGTCGATAACATACAATTTGAACAGGTAATTATGAATCTTGTAGTTAACGCTAGAGATGCAATGCATAATAAGGGAAATTTAACTATTCAGGTACGTAATTACTATGCAGAAAAAAGTTTTACATGCTTTGATGATACTGTACAGGTAGGGGACTATGTATTATTAGAAGTAATAGATACCGGATGTGGAATGGATCAAGAAACAGCAAAGCATATATTTGAACCATTTTTTACTAGGAAAATAAAGGACATAAAGGATGGTACTAGTTCTGGTACTGGATTAGGATTGGCTACTGTTTATGGTATAGTGAAACAAACTGGTGGATATATAAATGTTAAATCTGAATTAAATAAAGGTACTAATTTTCAGATATTCATACCAAGATATAATGGTGATGATGAAGTAATACAAAATAATAACGATACCAATACTGATACAAATAAATCCAACTGTAATTCTGATTTAAGTGGGGATGAAACTATACTTTTAGTGGAAGATGAAGATCCAGTGAGAAATTTTATTTCGAGAGCGTTAAAAGACAAAGGATATAATGTAATTGAAGCTAGGAGTGGTTCAGATGCACTACAAATAGCTAATGATACAAACATGGATTTGTTAATTACTGATGTAATAATGCCGAAAATGGACGGTCCTACTTTAAATAAAAAGTTGAGAGAAATAAAAAGTGGATTTAAAACAATATTTATATCAGGATATACTGAAGATACCTTTAGAGAAAATTTGGATAAAGAATTGGGAATATATTTTATGCAAAAGCCATTTAGTTTGAAAGATCTAGTAATTAAAGTGAAGGAAGTTTTAAGTAAAAAACAATAATTATTTATTATAACTTTATATTCAATAAATAACTTAACTGGTTTTATTTGATAAAATTATATTTTGCACTGTTGTGGTACTAGATAAAACGAGTGAAATATGATTAATAATTTATTAAAACTGACATTATTTTTGGGAATATTTGGTGGACATATTAATACTAATAATGGTATTTGTATGTTGGAACACATTCAATCTCAAAATTCAGCCGATTGCTATCGTAAAACATTCTATCGTAACATAATAGATAATTATTGTCTTACTAATATAACAAGCAATATATTAAAACAGAATTTAGAGATTAATAGTTATTCCAATGGAAAAATATTACAAGATATTGTAACTTTAATTAAAAAAAAGAACACGAAAATTAAATAATTGAATAACATTAATGGCAATATAATTCATGAGTTAAGTATTATTGATAACGGTGTAGATGGAATAATTAAGTTGAAAATGATTATGTTATGAAAAATCAAAATATTAACTAATATATAAATAATATAACTTAGAAAATTAGTGATTATGATAATAATATAACGACAGTCCAAAACAATACTTAGTATCGTATTAATTAATATTAAAGGACATACAAATTTACTAAAGTTTCTTTAACAACATTAAAAATGCAAAATTACAACAATTATTTGATAAGCAATATTCCCCAATTAGAAAACTTATTAGATTGTGCAAATACATCATATTTAGAAAGACAAAGCAAAAAGAGTTACATGCTATTTATCAGGAGTTACTCGAAAAAAGTTTACAATCACTTTGAATAAATCATAAATACATTAGAGAAATTGAAAATAACTGTACAATACAAATAAACGCAATATTAAATGAGGATATTAATGACAAGAATAGGGATAAAGATTTAGCATCTTTGGTTGAATTAACAAGTCAAATAATCAGATTGTATAATACAATTATAGGCAACAGTGAAGAGGCTAAAAATAAAACATATACAGAAAGAATATCACAAATATAATACAATATATAGCGAGAAAATGCAAAAATTAAATTAAGTTAATAGCAATAAGATAAGAATATCTCAAAAAAAAGTTGTCGTATGATCATTATGGACTGGCATTATTAATTGGTAATCTATTAGTTTTTAAGTACTATATACTTTTAAATACGACAATTGCATAACTTTGTTTTAATTCACTATTTACTAATCTAGTTTCACATATGAGTAATATTCTTTAATCTTTTAATATCTGCTCCATTATTACTTATTATAAAATCCAGAGATTTTTATAATTGTTATTTATGTTGTTTTTGAAGTAAAAATACATTTCAAACAGTTAACTATATATTAATATATTTTGTATATCATGGGAACCAAGGTCATTTATTATACCAATAATAACTAACAACATGAAAAAATTATTAAATACTATTCTTATATCTATTATTTTTGGATACTATAACAATACATATTATAGTAGTATTAATACAATATATTACGATGCTTTGACTAGTTCTTATGATAATATCTGTAATTATAAAATAGATGAAAATAAAACAATTATCAATCCAATCGATAATAATACAATTATTAACAAGTTGTATGGTGCTCTGTATAAAGAAAAAAACAATATAAAATACTATTTGATTGATAATAATGGCAAGTATTACTTTGATTTACAAACTAAAATTGATGAAGTTACTGAGCATAATCAGGAATTACAGAATTTTACCGAAGGTGGAAATTTAATTGTAAAAAAATGTAATAATAATGGTAATACTTGTACATTAAAACAAAATAATACAAAATATGATTATTTAACTATTCGATTGTTATCAGATACTAATTTAGTTATACCTAATAATATGTTATTAAACAACAAGGACGTAATATTAAAATTTTGCTGTAATAATGGAACAGTTTTAATTCTAGGAACTTTGCAAAATACATTACAAACTGATCAGAATTGTTATTTTATTAATACTAGTAAAAATACCAAGTTTAATGTGATTATTGGTCCACAAGCAAAGTATATTGATAAAAATACATTTGTTAATAGTCTCATTAGAATGTCTAATCCAGAATTACATAATATGGTATTATATCCTGGTTGTACAATAACTTGTTCAAATAATGAACATAATAGTAATACAACAATTACTTATACAGGTAATTTATATTTAAACAGATATACAAAACCAGATAATCCAATGAAATTAAAATTAAAAGGGACTATAGATAATAATATACATGTTATTTATCCTGCAGAATGTGCAATAAAAAATAGTAAGTGGAAACTTGGATATGGATTAAAAACAGATTTATTACGTAATAATTATATGACAACTGCTTATTTTCCATCTTTATATTGGAAAAAGAATAATTCTGAGTCTAATCATGCATATTCCATTGACGGTGTTGGAAATTATCACTTCGACACTGTGTGTGCACCAATAGAATTCATTGAGGATGGGGATGGATGCAAGATATTGATGTTAAATTCTAAGAATAAGTTTTCACAATATGATGTAAAGTTCTGGAACCAATGCACTGTAAATAATGGTAAATATAGTTTTAAAGAGTTTGTTAATATACAAAATAATATAGATAAATACATTAATGTAGATATTTTAGAAAACTTGTTTATGGATGGGAAACACTATAAACAAATAAATAGTAAATATAGCATGTATGGATTGTTAAATAATATGCCTAATACAATATACAATTGCTTAATAGGAAGTAAAAACATAGTAATACATGAAAATAATGGTGGTATAAATACATGCACTATACATGGTGATGTATCTAAATACAAATGATTAATTTGCATTTTACCTGGCATAACAACAATATCATTTCCAAATAATAATATAGAAAATATAAAAAGAAAAATTAGTAAAAGGAAATTTAAATATACTGCTATAAGTAGTGATAATGTTGTTTTCGTAATAACCAAACAATTTAGTTCTAGTATACAGAATATTAATGTACAAAATGCAAGCAATGGAATATCTCAATATAAAAGTACTGATCCTAGTGCAATAAGATTCAGAAGCTGTTTTAATAATGATAATAAAGAAAATGCAGTTGAATACTTAGATAAAGTATCGCATCTTAATTCATATAATGATGATAGTATTGTTTGGAATACAGATACATTATAAAGTTGTTTTATTGATGGAAGTACTTATAATCCAAATGGAAACAATAATGGATTATTAAATAATATATCAATTAGTAATTTGAAAAATAAGTTAAACATGGATTTATGTGGCAAGAAAGATATAACTTTATACTCAATAAAAGAAAATGATACTATAACATTTTTAGGTGATAATACAGAATATAATGGTATAGTTCATGTATCTCCGAATATAACAAAAATTTATTTTAATAACGAAATTTCTACACTAAAATTAGATACAGGAGCAAAAAATACACTGTATTAATAAATGACGAATTGCAAGTACAAAATAAATATAATAATAATATTAAGATCTTTTTTAAAGATGGTACAATAGTGAATGATATTAGTTATGAGGATATCAATATATTACAAGATAATAGAGAAAGTATATCTAATATTGACAAATACAATAAAATTGGTCTCAATTGGAATATAGATAATTTAGAAGAATGTTTTACTGATGGTAAAAAATTATTATCAAATCTACCAGATACAATATATAGCAATCTATCTGGAAATAAGGATTTAAAAATAAATACTAATAAAAATGAAGTAAAGTTATATGGTGATAATAGTAAATATAATGGTACTATTATAGTTCCACAGAATGTTCATGGAATATATTTACATACCAATTCATTAGTTAAAATAAAACACGAAGAACATAATAATTCATCTGATCTGACTTATCACTTACTTTGCAATAATAATTGGAATATTAACAAATTATCTAATAATATGAAACTAACAAATTTTATAGATATTAATAACAATACTAGTGATAATAATGCAGTATCTCAAAAGACTGTTAATAATATTAATACAATAGAAGAAAGAAATAGGTCAATAAATATTGATATATATAATAAAAAGGGTATTAACCTAAATATAGATACATTAGAAATAAGTAATGATAATAGTTTTGTAAAAATGCATTGTAATAATAAAAATGATATTAGTTGTAATATACAAGGAAGTAAAAATATATTAATTAACATAAAAGGAGATGTATTAAAAATAAGCGGGGATAATTCTAAATTTACTGGTAATTTAATAATTCCTTATAATATTAAGAAATTAATTTTCAAGAATAATATGTCTTACATAAACAATATAAAACAACTTAACCAAAGCGGAAATAATATCATGTATATACAAAATACAAATATACCAGATCTATCCAGAATTAAAATACTGAAAAGTATATAAAATATGATATATAAACCTTGATATCACATGTATATCACTAGATAATTAAACAATATATGTATTTCATTTTACAAAGTATTTTAATAATGTATCGCGAGTAATTATACTGATATCATAATTACTTGTTTTACTTTTCATCTCATTTGTTAATATTGTTATAAACTTCTGGATGTTATTATCCAAAGTATTATATAATTTCTTCTGTAGTAATCTGTGTATTAATAAAGAATCGGATTGTAATTGCTTACTATTCAATCCAGTATTTACATCTATTTTTGGAAAGGTATTTTTATAGTTTGATTTATCTGTTTTATTAGCTATATTATTATCATCTGATTGTTTATTACCAAATATGTCTATTAATTTTACTGTTTTCATGTTGTTAGGAGATATTTATAGTATAAGAAATACAATGTTATTATAGCATAATTTAATATAAGTACATTACATATGCATATGAAAATATGCGTTAACATTCATCGATTTAATATTAGTTTATAAAATAAGTATATATAATGTAATACACCAAGTAAATTTCACACTTTTGTCTAATTATTCACGTGTTATAATATATATATATGATCAATATAAAAATATAATTATATGGCAAAACAAATTGATAATTTTAAAATAGTTGCTAAGAATAGTAAGGCACATTTTAATTATGAAATATTAGATAAATACGAAGCTGGTATTGTTCTATGTGGTCCTGAGGTAAAGTCTATTCGTAATGGTAAAGTGAGTTTATTAGAATCATTTATTGGACCGATGAGTGATAGTCCTCATTTGTATTTATTTAATGCAAATATAGCTAAGTATAATGAAGCTACGTATAATAATCACGAACCCAAACGTCCTAGGATATTATTATTACATAATAATCAAAAAGTAAAATTAATTAATGCTATACAAAAGAAAGGAATGACAATAGTACCCTTGACTATGTATTTCAATAATAAGGGATTATTAAAATTAAGTATAGCATTGGCGAAAGGTAAGAATTTAGTTGATAAAAGAAATACAATAAAACAAAGAGACTGGCAAAGAGAGAAAGCTCGCTTGTTAAAAAGATATTAATAATTATTAATGTATATAAAGTAAAGATATTAAACAGGTTGAACATAGTTTGTTATAATATGTATTAAATAATTTTAATATTACTGATAATATGTATAAGTATAATTCATGTAATTAATATGTACTATTATCGTATAATAATTACATTAAATATAAGTACCAGTATGGTTATCATACTGATACATAATATTTGAGATAGTAATCACGTGTTTAAATTATTTTTCTCTTTCTTGCACAACGCTACTATTGTTTCATTAATACATTAATTAATAATATGACTACTATTATTAACATGTTGTTTAATACTAGTTGTACTTTTTGTTAATATGCTTCTTAATATTAATGGTACGATCATCTATACGTTTCTCAATATTAATTGTATGATTATCAATATGTTCTGTAATTCCATTTTCAAAATTATTAATACGTTCTATAATTTCCTCTTCAACATTATCAATCTGTTTAGCAATACTATTAAAACGTTTTCCATTCTCGATATTAGAAGTATTAATACGTTTTGCAATATGCAGTGTATTATCCTCAATATTTTTATTAACATCATTCCTAATACCCAAAATTAAATCTATTAATCTATTTTCCTTTTTCTGCATTGCAATCATGATTTCGTATTTAGTTCTTAGTATTTCATCCCTAATTTCATTTTGATTATTAATTATTTTTTGTATTACGTTGTCTTGTGGTTCTCTATTCACATTATTTAATATTGATTTATTTATCATATTACTATCTTGTTTACTTCGAATACTATCTCTTGGTTCGTTGTTAACATGCATTGCATTTATATGTGGAACCGTTAAACATATTGTTAATCCAAGCATAAAAATTGTAATTTTGTTTTGAAAAATCATAGAAAATCCCTTTATTCACACTCACATGTATTATATTACAATAACAATATTACCAGTCAAGCATCATTTGTTAAAACCTTGTTAATTAATGTACATATATTACATAACTAACAAAACAAATGTAATCAATTAATCCAAATATATATAATGTAAATATAAGTAGTTAACAGAAAACTATCAAATCTATCAAGTACACCTCCGTGACCAGGAATAATATTTCCTGTATCCTTTACTCCAAGTATTCTTTTAACTTTTGATTCAATTAGGTCTCCTAGTATTGATGATATTACAAATAATGGAATGAACCATAATATTAACATTGATTCATGCAGTACAGGCCATACATATCTCAAATATAAAAACGACATAATAAATGATGCTATACATCCACATATTACTCCTGACCAGGTTTTATTAGGGCTTATTTTGGGACTAAATTTCGGCCCTCCTATTAATTTCCCTCCAATATATGCAAATGTGTCGCAGCTCCATACTATGCTGAAAAGAAATAATATACTAGCACTATGAAAAAACTGTGATTTTATTAAATATAGTATTGGAAAGCTTATATATAATGTTCCACAATAAAATAACAGTGTATTCTTATTTTTATTTATGTTAAACCATTCTATTAACATTAATACCAGTAATATAGAAAACAATATTTTGTAAAAGTAATTAAATTTTATTAATAGGAATACTACAGTGCCTCCTAGTAATACACTACTTATACTTCTTGTTAAAGAGTTATTTAACATAGTTTTATCAATAAAACTACATATATATATTATATTAATTAACAACACATTTTTAAACAAAATAATATAATAAAATTCGTATTCCCAAATAATATGATATAAACCCAGTATATACCAAATAAATATATACTAAGCACTAATAATACATTATTTATATTTATCTGTTTCAGGTATTATATGTGAAATTTATTGGATCATTGTTTAATAATGTTTTATTGATTACATTAGCTTCTTGGAATGTACTAGCATGGTTATTCTGTATTTGTTTTATATATTAATTATCATTGTTATATTGATTTAATAAATTATTGTTCTTACTCATTAATTGCTTAGACAATGTATTATGTCATTAGGAATTGTTGCAATAAAGATCTAGCAAATTTGTATTATCCAAATTGATTTGTGTCTTATTGTCCCTTGTATTACCATAAGAAATCCAAATAACTACTGGTAACAAGATTTTATAAATCTTTAACATTAATTCCTTTAATAAAAAGTATTACTATTAATACAATAATACGATATACCATTTGTTACCTAAAAATCAATAGGTTTTTCTGGAATTTTATAGTTTACAGTAACAATGTTACTTTATGTTATGGGCTTTTTTCTTTTCGTAAAATACTAACTTCAATGTTATCCTATATATGAAAGATAGATACAGAATATCAAATATAAAATGAATAATATTGAAGATATACAGGAATTTGATAGTATAAATAATACAAATAATATTAGATATATTAGAAATTTTGCAATTATAGCTCATATAGATCATGGTAAATCTACATTAGCTGATAGGATTATTGAAATATGTGGTGGATTGGATAAAAGGGAAATGAAAGATCAAGTTTTGGATTCTATGGATATTGAAAGAGAAAGAGGAATTACTATAAAAGCCCAAGCAGTACGATTAAATTACAAATCATTAGATGGGAATATTTACCAATTAAATTTAATAGATACACCAGGACACGTTGATTTCTCATATGAAGTTAGTAGATCATTGACAGCCTGTGAAGGATCAATACTAGTTGTAGATGCATCCCAAGGAGTTGAAGCGCAGACACTAGCTAATGTATATCATGCCATAGATGCCAATCATGAGATTGTACCTGTACTTAATAAAGTTGATTTGCCAGCTGCTAATATAGATGGAGTGAAAAAACAAATAGAGGAAGTTATAGGAATAGATGCACATGATGCCATCCCAATATCTGCAAAGACTGGAGATGGAGTAGTAGATGTATTAGAAGCAATAGTAAGTAAATTACCAAGTCCTAAAGTATTTAATACTGACAAATTATGCGCATTGCTTGTGGATAGTTGGTATGATCCATATCTAGGTATAGTAATATTAGTTAGATTATTTAGCGGAACTATAAAAACTGGCATGAAAATAAGAATGATTTCTACAGGATCAGTATATACTGTAGAGAGTGTTGGATATTCACTACCCAAGAAGGTAATTACTGGTGCTTTATATGAAGGAGAAGTAGGATTCATTACGGCTGGTATTAAAACTATATCAGACTGTAATGTAGGTGATACAATTACTAATGATAAAAATCCATGTGAAACAGTATTAAGTGGTTTTAAACCATCTATACCTGTAGTATTCTGTGGAATATTTCCAATAGACAGTTCAGAATTTGAAAAATTACATGAGAGTCTGAAAAAGTTACATTTAAATGATTCCAGTTTTAGCTTTGAAATAACAACATCAGCAGCTCTTGGATTTGGATTTAGATGTGGATTTTTAGGATTATTACACTTAGAAATAATACAAGAAAGATTGGATAGAGAATTTAATATAGATATAATCACAACTGCTCCAAGTGTATTATATAAAATAACACTGACTAATGGAGAACTAATAAAACTACATAATCCAGTAGAAATGCCAGATATTGTTAAAATATCTAAGATAGAAGAACCATGGATAAAAGCCACTATAATAGTACCTGAAAATTATTTAGGAAATGTATTATCTCTATGTGAAGATAAACGAGGAGAACAAGTTAGTTTAAATTTCTCAGGCAATAGAGCAATAGTTGTATATAATTTACCATTGAATGAAATAGTATTCGATTTCTATGATAAGTTGAAATCTGCTACTAAGGGATATGCTTCATTTGACTATGTACAAAATGAATATAGAGAAGGAGATCTTGTTAGAGTGTCAATATTAGTCAATAGTGAACCAGTAGATGCTTTATCAATGATAGTACATAAAAGTAAATCGGAGAAGAGAGGAAGGGCATTATGTGAAAAATTAAAAACTTTAATACCTAAACAATTGTTTAATATAGCAATACAAGCAGCTATAGGAGGGAAAATAATAGCTAGAGAAACAGTATCAGCTTATAGAAAAGATGTGCTAGCTAAATGCTATGGTGGAGATATTACTAGAAAAAGAAAATTATTAGAAAAACAAAAAGCAGGTAAAAAACGCATGAGAACTGTTGGAAATGTTGAAATTCCACAAAAAGCCTTTATAGAAGCATTAAAGTTGTCAGATAATTAAAAATGAATATAATGATTGATATTTAGTTCAAAACATTATAATATGTGTATAAATTAATTCATTATATTTCAAAAAATGATTAAAAAAGTTTGTAAAATTCTAGGATTAGGAATGATTTTAATGTATCAGACTAGCAGTGCAAGTGAAAAGACAATAGAACATTTTTTAATGGATGCAAATTGTAACAAGTCAATGTTCATAGAAGTAAGAGATGATAGTATTAGACCAAGTGACAATTGTGTGCTTAAGACACCTAGTGATCGTTATAGAAAGTTTATAAGAAGATTTTTAAAGAAAAATATAAACAAAATGATAAGTAATAAATTAACATTGGGATAATAGTGTTTTGTATGTTTAAAAATTAATTTATAAAATCTATGCATTATGTGATATAATAAACATTATTTTGTAATAAAAATTTTTTTAGTTAATAAATAGCACATAATATTACTATATTAGTAGTAGTACTTTTTATTAAAGGAGTTTCAAATGTTAAGAATTTATAAACTCTTGTTACCAATAGTTATATGCACTACTGGTGTAAATAGTATGGTTTGGCAGGATAATAATGATATCAATAGTAATTATGAGAGTTTGTTGCACAGTGATGAAGATTCTACACCGTCCTATTTACGTAATTACAATGAATCAGACTTAAATAAAATTGACAATATTATTAATCCACCTATTGCTTTAATACCACAACAAGATGGAAATTTAAAAAATAATACAAATAACGTCATATCAACTAATTTAATACCAGATAATAATATTAACATTAATAATAATATTTTTAATAATGAAATACAAATCAATAATGACATAAACAATAATAAAATAAACAATAATAAAACTTTCTTAAATAAGAAAAGATTTAATGATAAAAATATTAAATTTAGTAAAATTAGTTTACACTAATAATCAACATGCAAACGACACTAATACAAAAATTAAATGCAATAATAAATCAAATAATAAAAAATTATTTAGTAATAACAATTCAGTACAGTTAATAAAACATAAAATAAATGATTGTGCACAAACTGATATATCTGGAATTTATAGCAGATACAATAAAATAATAAAATGTTTGCTGTTAATGTATAAATGTGTAATTAGACATAATTTTATTTCCAAAAATAAGTAAAATTAGGCGTATTTAAAAATATTAAGATACGCTTCAGTCTTTATCAATGAAAGTTAAATATTTTTATTAATATATAAGAAATTGGTATTATTATTACACTAGAATACAAGCAATATGCTACAAATGATGGCATTTTTACTTTACCATTAACTGCTATATTTTTTACCATCATGTTAGGAGCGTTTCCTATATATGATAGTGATCCCATAACAACCGAGCTAACTGATATTGCTGTCAATATTTGAGCATTTGTAGTCATTAATTCTTTGGCAGTACATCCGCTCATCTTGAAGAATAATAAGTATGATGGAGCATTATCTAAGAATGCTGAAGCAAAAGAACATAGTAAAAAATATGCAGTTGGAATATTTTTACCATTGTTGCTAATACTATCCAAGAAATTATGAATACTATTTGTGTTATGTTGCATTAAATATAAAACAGGAGCCAAGACTATGAATATTACTAAAAATGTTCTAGCTACTTCTATAAATGGTTTAAAATTGATTTCTTCTATACCTTTATGACGTAATCTTAAAGATAATCCACTGAATATCAGTAATATTGAATCCTTTGTATATATTGAAGACACTTCTATTCCACCTATACTAATCTTCATGTCAAGATTAATAAATAATATTAAAGCAGTAAGTATTAGCAATATAATATTTAGTATTCCATCAATTTTTATACTAACGGATGTGTCATGGTTATTAATTTCCTCTTTAGCATTTGCATCCTTAGATAATATAATTTTATCTATTACATAAAATATAGCTAAGCATAAAACAATATAAAATAACCAATACTTATACATGTGTATTAGTAACCATGTAAAATCTATGCCATTTAAGTATCCTAACAATAATGGAGGATCACCTAAAGGTGTTAATAGACCACCTATATTTGCTATTATTATTATGAAAAATATAACTAAATGCTGCTTCACTTTCCTTTTTTTATTGAATGTTAAGAATGGTTTTATTAGTAGCATTGCAGATCCTGTAGTTCCTATTAGTGAAGACAGTGCACCACCTACTATCAGGAATGTAATATTCCCAAATGTACTTGGTTTTGCATCAACAGTTATATTAATACCATTACTTAATGTATATAAAGTAAATAACATTATTATAAATGGTAAGTAATCTTGAAATATAGCATGGCTAATTAGTTTATTAGCATGTTGGATATATGTCAAGTCAAATATAAATGATAATATAGAGAATATAGATAACAATCTTATTTCATATTTTTCCCAAAATTTTGGTAATATTAACGGTAGAAAAGCTAATGATAACAAAACTAGTATCATTGGGCTTATTAAAGCAACAGTTGAAAATAACATAATATAGAAATTTGATTATTACCTCTATAATATATTTTATATTCGATTATTTTAAAATAAAAGGGTTTTAGATATGGATGTCTTTTTTAAATTACAAAAAATGTATAATTTATCATTAGCACTGGGATTTTTTGATGGTATTCATATAGGCCACCAAATAGTAATAAATAATGCTATAGCTATTGCTAAGAGGAATAATACTAAGTCAGCAGTCATTACATTTAAAGAACATTCTAAGTCTATATTAAGCAATAGTAATATAAAATTATTAACAGATAATAATATGAAAATAAACATATTATCTAATCTTGGAGTTGATTACTTATTTCTACTTGATTTTAATGAATTAAGATATATGAGTGCTATTGATTATTTAGAATTATTAATAGAATATTTTTCTCCAATTGCAATAACTACTGGATTCAATTATGGATTTGGGTATAAAAGATTAGGAAATAATGAATTATTATCACAAATGAGTAGTAAATATAACTATAATTATTTTGAAATAGGAGCAATAAAGTACAATAATAATGTAATAAGTAGTACATTAATTAGACAATTAATATATGAAAAAAGATATGATAAAGCGAAATTATTACTAGGGAATAATTTGTATGATATAAAATAAAAACATATGTAATACTGTATTACACATAGTAATATTAAATATAATAGCAATAGAAAAATATTGATAAAATAAAAACTATAAACAATAAATAGTAGAATCTAGACAATATAAGAGGTATACTTTCTAAAGGAAATATTAAGAATATGTTATATAGATGCAATATTATTCAATAATACTAATATGTTTATTCGTAAGTGGATGTAATATTCATGAAAATAAGAACATACAAGATAATAATAATAAAAAAGAAATATCCAAAAATACAAAACGAGTGATGCATATACAAAATGGATATAAGCATAATAAAGAAGATACTAAAATGATAAATTCTCTTATAGAACAATATAATAAAAATAAATCAAGTAATACGCATTGTAATAATTATAGAAAATATTTATATAATAATAAATATCCTAGTTTAGTTAATAATTCTTCATCAGGGATGACTAAAGAAATGAAAGAACAATATAAAAAAGAACACGGACATTATCATTGTTTTGAAGAAAATATTAACCAACATAATTGTGATATGTTAAATGATAATAATTCGCATAATCAGGATGATATTGACAATAATTTATCTGTAAATATTGATAAAAAAACAGGTAATGTACAAGTATTAGATAATAGTAACAGAATAGAAAAATATAAGAAAATTGTATACAAGAGTGACTTATAATAATTGATAATATTGTGATATAATAGGATAATATATTGATATTATAAGTACATTATATTTTGGAAATGAAACTTATAACAATAGTAAGAAATATAAAACTAAATATCCTCAAAACTAGTAACTATTTCATAATAACTTCTCCATATAACTTGGTAAAATGCAGTAGAATAATTTTGTAATACTATAAATATAGGTATAATATATTTTTACATTAGTACTGACAAAAAAATAGGAATGGTATACGAATAATCAAAAAATAGAGATATACTATATTTACAAGAAATTTACAGTTATTTTATAATAACATCCATACAGTACTGCTCAATTTGATTTTGCTTGGATTTTTATATCATATTATTTATACTGAAATATTTAGTCTGTCTTAATGCTTCTGATAATACTATTGCTGCACTTATAGCTACGTTTAATGATCTTGTATTTTCAAACATTGGAATTTTTACTTTATATTTACATTCCTCATATACACCATCTGGTACTCCAGTACTTTCACTACCAACCATTAAACAATCATTTGTTTCAAACACAAAATCATAATACATAGTAGTAGCTTTAGTATCCAACAGTACTATTCTATTATTTGTATTAATTTCTTTATATAGTTGAAATGAATCATACAATTTTATTTTAGTTCTATCAATATAATCCATACCAGCTCTTTTAAATTTCTTACACCCAATGACAAACGAAGCAGGTTCTATAATACTTATTGGTATATTAAAACAAGCACATAATCTAGTGAGAGTCCCAGCATTCTGAGCTATCATTGGTTCATACAAACATAGTTCCATATTATATATAAGTAATACATACGTCACATACTATTAAAACATAACATATAAACAATTGATTTAACATACAAATAAGCAGATCTGTACTACATAATATTCGTATGTATTATACATATTATATTAATTAATAACTTGTATAACATTAGGTAATGATAATAGTAATGATTCTATATCATAATGAAAACGTATGTCAGGTTTGAATAAATGTACCTCTATACCATTAGCTTCGATTGTCACCCAACCATCCTTAGCATTACCTTCAACATTTGGAATAATACCACTGCTTTTAAATAATTTTGTTAAATATTCAGATACAGCCTGAGTATGTCTTAAAGAGGTTCCTGATCCTATTATGCAGTAATCTATTAATTTAGAACTATTATTTGACAGGTCAAATACACATATATTATCTATTTTCTTATCATTTAGTAAATTGATTATTATATTCTTCATTATTTACTTTTCTCTAAATACTATTCTTCCTTTACTAAGATCATACGGAGTAATCTCAACGGTAACCTTATCTCCAGCTAATACTCTAATTCTATTTTTCTTCATTCTACCAGCAGTGTATGCTATTATCTCATGACCATTCTCCAACTTTACTTTATACATTGCATTTGATAATACTTCTAATACTGTTCCACTAAACTCAACTAAATCTTCCTTTGTCATAACAACAATTTCCTTATGTCATTCTATTGTTAGAATAACAATATTGATAGAAAATGTCACGGACAAAAAAGAGACATTAGAAATACTGGTACAATGTTCCAACATGATTTTTACAAAATACATCATATTTAAATCGTTTATTTAATACAATGGATGTAAGATTAGTATGATTAATTAGTTAAACATCACTTGTCATAACAAGCAATAAATATAAGTGGTATACTAACTGTATACCACAAATTTGTTATCAAAATACTATGCAATTATTAAATCATATCGTCTATTGTTTGTAAATAACTTTCAGGTTTAATTTGGTCTTTTAATGTAGGTGTAGTTTCTCATCCTGTTCTGTTGCAACATATTGCCGTTCATCATATCTGTATCTTAGATTATTTTCCAGTGTTGCTAATTTTGGCATTGTGTTATTATTCATGGTCTTTTTGGAGTATTTATCGCTGTGAAATGAAGTTGTATTAGTATGTAGTGTTCTAGTGATATAATTACTGTTGGAAGTTGTTTACTCTTTATTTTACTTGATAATGATGGTAATATTTCACTATATGTATTTTGTTGTTTCTTTATTGATGATTGACCAGTGGTTATTTTATCATTTAGTGACAAATATTGATTATCATAATCTGAATTTTGGTAAGCGATTACAGCAAAAGTCGTACTTCCACTTATTAGCAATAATGATGATAGTATTGCTAAATATTTTTTTTGTAAAAAACATGTTTACCTCGTTAAGAAATATCCTACTCAATTATAGGATAATATGAAAAGGTTAATTTTTAGTTAAAATATTGTATTTGTTTTGATTATATTTAAAATATTGTTATGAAAACACAAAAATGTAGTATTATTACCACTCTAAACTTTCGTAGATTATATTTTTCAATTACAGTTAGTTAAGTATACATCTATAAATCATGCTTCTTTCATAGTGTTTACTTTTAGTTTAATCGCTATCAGTAAACACATAGTTCACAATATAATTCTATAAATTAATATCTACCATAATACTGTTTATATTTATCGGCATCGATGTATTTACTTTTTAGTTTTTTGAATTTATTTATATTGTTATTTACATTATTATAATTTCCATTGTAATAATAATACTCGTGTACAACAGGTGTAGTATTTAATTTGTTACAATATGATAATCCTGTATAAACTGATATATTCTTTAATTTAGCATAAATAGTAGAGTCTTTTTTATATTGCATTAAATATTTATTATTTGTTGTTATGCTATTATAATATTCTTGTATCACTGGTATACGATTTAATTGATCAATTGCTGAACTGTGTGTATTAAATACTTGTTCTATACTATTATTGTCTTCTTTCATGTACTTATTGTAATATTCATTGCCTTTATCTTGAACATTCAGGGATGAATTATTATATAAATATTTAACCTCATAAAGTTTTAAAATGTCAGAAACATTATTATTTTTTTGTTCTATACTCTCTTGAAGCACTGCATCATCAGACTCACAATCATCATCAGATTCATAGTAAATATGATTTTCTAAATCATCAATATTTGCAGAAAGATTATTTTCATTATATACTGTTACTCTAGTATTATTTTGTAGTTTGTTCTGAATATTATCTCTTTTTTCAAAGTTTGGTATTTTATTAGTATTGTGCACTAGTCCATTACATGAATTATCTTCTTGTTTTAGAAAATCATTGTCTTGTATTTGGTAATAACATTCTTCTTCTAGATTAGTGTTTTGTTCTGCGCTGATATACTTTTCACAGTATGATTGTGTTATTTTTTTCTCTGAATGTTGTTGGTTTGTATATAATGCATTTGTACCGGTATTGCATGGTGTGCTATTATTAATATGATCTAAGTAGTAATTCATACTGAATGATGATACATTTATTGTAAGTACTGCTGCTGGTAAGATTAATAAATTGATAAATTTCATTGTTATTTCATATATTAACAACTATAGGTCAAATTATAACATATTTTACTAATTTCATGTTACACTCTTGCATATAATAACGATTTACCAATACAAAAGTTCAGTAAACCAATATTAATTAATATGAAATTTTACAAATGTAAAGTATTAAAAGATAATACTGTAAAAGTAGAAGTCGCATTAGTAGAAAACGAAAAAGATTTACTTAAATTATATAATAATATAATTACTATTAAAGAATATAAACCAAAAATTAAGGACCCAATTAAGTATTTTACATTGCCATTCTTTAAAAATATTTATCAGTTGACAATAAATAATTTTGATATTATTAATTCTTTAAAAATTGCAGCTCATTGTTTTTTAGATGAAAGGAAATTAATAGTTGATTTTATCATAAATAAATTAAAAATTGGATATACATTATCTGAAAGTTTATCAATATTTGACAATTACTTTGATAATCTAATTGTTGAAATAGTAAGAGTATCTGAAAAAACTGCAAATATTAATCAATCTATAAATGATATAATTAATTATTTAGAATCTAAAAATAAAACTAAAGAAAAAATAAAAAAAGCAGTAAGATATCCAATTACTATGCTAATATTAGTTAATGCAATTTTGTTAATTTGGTTAATAATCATTATTCCTCAATTTCAGGATATATTCGATGAGCTAAGTATTGATTTACCACTATTAACAAAATGTATTATAAATTGTAGTAATTTTTTAATAAATCATCCAATTATTATTAGTGTAATATTTATAAGTATTGTAGTATATTTTAAATTAAATATCAATATACTAAAGAGTAAATTATTGAAATTACCAATTATAAATGATATAAATAATCACATAAATAAAATACAGTTCTTTAATTCATTATCACTAATGTTACAAGCAAATATTAACTTAATAGAAGCATTGGATTGTTTGAATAAAGTAGAAAATTTTAAAAAATATGCTAGTATAATGGATTTTATTAAAAACGGTAAAACTTTAACGGCCTCAATTATTCTGAGCCAAAAATTCGAAGATTATGAGATATCAATAATATCAGTTGGGGAAAAATCAGGACAAATTTGGATATCATGTCAGTCAATAGTCAATATATTAAATATAAAAATTAATGATAAATTAGATAAACTAATATCAACACTCCCAACTATATTAATGATATTAGCAGGGATAATATTAATTATTTTAATATACTCAACATTTACTCCACTGTATAGTGGATTTAATTATTAAAACTGCTTAGACAATATTTAATATTAAATATTACATTATAATAAGATATTAATTGTAATACTGATGCAAATAATTATATTTATTTCTTATTAAACAAAATAATGATGATTATAGTAGATTAGTTTTAAAAAACGAGAAGAGAGAAATTAGATAGGAGATAAGGATATGAAAAATAATTTATTAAAGATAGCGTTGAGTTTAGGAATGCTAGTGGCAGTTAGTGGGATGCAAGTTGGTACAGCAATGCAAAGTATATCTTCTTCGGAACAAGTTAAGCAGAAAAATACTATGAGTAACGTCCCAGCAAGAGTTGGTTTATCGCTTAAGAAAAAACAATTTGCAAACGCAAGCGATTTTAAACAGAAATATACAATTGATAGACAAAAAAAGGAGCAATCAGTGAACAACTAAAGAGCTGAGATCATACTATAATGTCTATAAGAACAAGTATCATATTGATAGTGACTTAGAATCAGATATTAACACATTTTTGCAGTTGGATGGAGATATGCTAACGAAACAATCATGTGGTACAGATGTTGTCAACCAAATTTTTGATGAAGTTAGTAAATTGATGTTAGATGTTGAACAAGATAAATTAGATTTAAATAATGATACAGAAGTTGCATTAGTCTATGGCAAACTCAATACCTTAGCCGGGCAAATAAATAAGTTAAACACACAGCTTTACAATTCTAAAGTAACATGTAGGTATAGTGGACAAACTGTTTCATTGTTAAAAGCAATTAGTGAAACGCAGGGTAAATTCATGGAAAAATCGAAGATGATTCATGAAGATCTTAACGATCTGATATCGCAATATGATCAAGCCAAATTAAAGTTTGACAATAGTGATTCGGATTTGGATAGAGTAACATTAAAACCCTTAAAAAAGCACTGGAATCTGAATTAAAGAAAGCGTAAGAAGAATATGACAAAAGAGTATCAAGCATAAAACAATCATATAGTGCCAAAATAGAGCAATGTAAGAAAAAATCAGGAAATACAACAGAGTATTTGCAAGTACAGTTAGGACAATTGGACACACAAATAACAGATATGCAGAAAGTGCGAAAGGAATTATACGAAAAATATGATCAATTGATTGAATCTCATGGAACAAATAAGGATGAGGGACCTGTACTGTCCGTAATAGATGAATACAAAGCAAAAGTGAGATATATAAAAGAGAACTTAGATAATATTGCTAGTTTTCAGGAACAAATAAAAAGTTTAATGGGAACAAAAGAGAATAAAATTGATGTAAAAGAAA
>CACYBM010000040.1 GCA_902772645.1 uncultured Pseudomonadota bacterium
ATGCGTTTAAAAGTAAAATCTTCTGTTGGTCTAAGTGTTAATTCATCACTATCATTCATCATTACTATTCATACATAATATATTACTATTTTTAGTATATTATATTGATTTTTTATAATAATCAAAATACCAGCGTAACATTTTTAAAAAAGTATTCGCCAATTATTTTACTTACTACTTATATTTTACTATTTCATATTTCTTATCTCCAAACGAAAAAATAGCCCATATAAAAGTTTTTTATAACAATAGCTAAACAGTCTTACGATGTATGGTTCTGTTTAAAATGATATTCTATTGATTTTATTATAAAATTATTAATATAATATAACAAAACATGTTTTATATAACAATTTTTATATTATATCTTTTATGCATACCAAATTGTTGTAATTTTGTATAATGACATACAATTTTCTAATAAATGATTTA
This sequence comes from uncultured Pseudomonadota bacterium, assembly GCA_902772645.1. Lineage (GTDB taxonomy): Bacteria > Pseudomonadota > Alphaproteobacteria > RUG11792 > RUG11792 > RUG11792. The sequence goes on from CACYBM010000040.1 coordinate 433, forward strand.
TTACACTAATAATATTTACAATTGATTAAATAATAAATTTTATCATTACTAATGAGGTGTGTTATTTTTTTAAGGTAAGTATGACAAACTACTTTAAGTAGATTATTTTTATGTGGAATAGTATTGAGTAGTATGAATTGTGGATCAATATCGGCTGATACGGCTCATGAATTAGTACCAGATGTAAAATCAAATGAAACTAATTATGATAGTTATGCAGTCAATTTCGAAGATAATTAATCGAATACTAATAATAAAAAATACTACTTTTACTAACAATGTAATAGTTGGTTATTATGATCTAAAGTCATATCGCATGGAAAATTTTCCTGTTGCATGTAGAAATCTTATGCAAAAAACTAGCGAAGATCAGGTACCAATATTACAATATGATTAGAAATCAGGAAATTGGTACTTTATAGATGATGAAGGTAATTATAAAAAACGGTTATACTAACAAAAAAGTAAAATTAAGTATTACTTCAAAATATACTCTAACATTATAAAGCTCAGTTGGGTGAGAAGAATTCTACTTACTCATGTGTAACTGAATTTTGTCAATTAGTAAACCGTTGCAGAATAGGAGTGAAAAATAACTCTATCAGCAATAGCAATAAAATCTCTGATAAAGAAGAATCAAGCTCAGGTGCCAAGCGAATAAAGGCAATATCATACCAAATAACGACAGATAAGCAGTTGAATCAAGCTATATTAGATCTACAAGATGTTGTAATACAAAATACTAATGAAACGATAAAATTTTATACAGGCAGTAGAATAGAAAGTGATCAAAGAATTGTAAGAAAAAATCCAAATATAGCCACTATGAAATTGAACTTCAACTATAATAGTAAATTTACTTTTGATAGTAAAGCTTTATTTAAAAATGAGCAAATTTTACTATGAGATTAAAACTAAAAATAGAAATATGAAACTAAATCAAGACATAGTACAGTTGTGGTTACAAACTTAATAAAAATAATAATATATGCTACAACTAAAAAAGCTTTTAATACAATGAGATATATATTATTACGTACTCCAATTAATACTAATAATGTATTAAAATTATTCTATACTGAAGCTGATATTAATACATTTGAATATAATCCACAACTAGTAGTGCAACATGAAGGTGCTTCACTTTTGTGATATATTTAATACTCCACCACATCCTAGCAAATTGGTAATGGACTTATTTGAATTTAATTTTGATGGCAATAAAATAGATTATAATGAGATACTATTCTGTATACATTTTAATTTAAAATTTGTCATAAGTAGCAAGTACAATGTAGATAATTAGTTAATGTTAATACATAGAGACGATAGTACTGAAATTAGTATAAGGCTTGAATTCAATAATTATCCTGGTGTTAGATCATGTGATAATAGTGTCAAAACAATAAGAATAAATAATGGATAGTAACCCATTGAAGAAGGAGGAAGATGAGATATATTAGAATCTAAAATAAAGCATCTACAGAGTTAAAGTCAGAAAAAAAATTAATGTATGGGAAATGGTAGCAAGAAAGGACTCACAAACAATATATGTTACTAGAAGAAAAGATTTAGTATGTAATTATACAGTAAAAGCAAATAATAGTATTATGATAATAGCTAATGGAAACATTACTTTGATATTAGTGAAGATAAGATTTTGAAGCCAATACAATTATACAATAAATGGAGCATGAACACTAATAGGTTTGGTACTGTATCATGCAATACATACGTTTCTACAGTACTTTTACAATAATGACAGAAGAAAATAACGATACAAAAATTAATAATAGGTTAATAATAAAAATAAAATATTTTTGTACAAAAATGATAGTACTGTAAAAGTAAAACATTCAACAAATATAATACAATAGTAATAGTAGTATATTATATACCAATGTAAGTATGTTATGTAAGAATAAATATTTAGACTGGAGTAATAGTTATGCGTAAATATTATTCAGTAGAAAACCTTATATATCAATTGCTAAATGTGTAGAATAATACTATATTAGTAATATGTAATATAATATTGTAATAATATGTCAAATAGCAGATGTGGTTTTATATCAATAATAGGCAGGCCAAATGCTGGGAAATCAACTTTATTGAATTTGTTGGTTGGAGAAAAGATATCAATAATATCTCCGAAAGTACAAACTACTCGTAGAGAAATTAGAGGAATAGTAGAATACAATAATTCTCAATTGATATTCATTGATACTCCTGGTATATGTAAGCCTACCACTCATCTTGAAAAACAATTACTATCTAATTTCAAAAAATCTTATAAATCTTCAGATATTATTTTATTATTAATAGATTGTTTAGATAAGAATGTAGAAAGTGATTTAAAGTTTTTACAACATAAAAAGCAAATACAGAGTAACTTTATAGTAGCTATAAATAAAATAGATTTAATGCGGGATAAAAGGCAATTATTACCAATTATAGATAGGCTAAAAGAATATGATTTCATAGAACAAATCTTTTTAATATCATCAGTAACTGGAGATGGTATAAAATTAATGAAGTCATATCTATCCGAAAAAGTTCCTGAAGGACCTTGGCTATATTTTGATAATCATAATAATACTGATTTAGACATAAACACAAGATTATCAGAAATAACAAGAGAAAAAATATACAATAATTTAAATAAAGAATTACCATATAATATATACGTAACTACTGATAGATTACACGTAACTGACAAGAAGTTCAAAATACTTCAAACAATTGTAGTAATGAAAGATTCACAAAAGGGAATAGTATTAGGACACAAAGGTGATATGATACAACAAATAAAAAGAGAAACAGTAAATGATATTAGGAATATATTCAATAAAACAGTAGAACTAAATATTACAGTTAAAGTGAAACAGAAATGGACTGAGAAAAAAGAACAATTGATAAATGCTGGAATTATATGAGGAAGAGAGATTGAAGTTGATGTAGTAGGTATTATGCATAATAGTTATATAAATATTGGCAGAAAAAAATAGATTCATTGTATCGTAGTAATGCCTTTGTAGATGGATGAGAATTTTATTATTCTAATTTATCAAATTATGCACTGTTTAATAATGCACTTTTCAACAAAAATATTTATGCTCAACTGCGTAATATTGAACTTCCACCATCTAGACTTAATATAGATAACAGATTTTATTGAGAACTAATATTTTTAAAACGATGTTTGATTTTACACAGATATTATGTATTACTTTGTTTTGTAGTACTAATACTTATGCTTCAACTTCTTTAAAAGATTTGTTTAATAACTCAGATAATACAATAGATTTTATTGGAGATGTTATTAAAGTGAATAGTGACGACAGTACAGATACAATAAATTCAGACGAATTTATTGTAACAAGTAAGAATAGTATTTATACTACATATATAAACACAAAGACTTTACCAATACAGAATTCGTTGGGGGGGGGTGTAGTATTAGCTAGTATATCTG
>CACYBM010000041.1 GCA_902772645.1 uncultured Pseudomonadota bacterium
ACATTTGCTGATATTCTATTCCATAACTTTTGTGCATCTTTCATTCCTTCATCTGGGCTCTCTATTGCATTCGGATCACTGAAAAATTACTGAAGTGCTGCTTTGTAGTACTATATCTAATCTACTAGCTTTATTGTTCTTACTTTCTATTTGTGTCTGATACTCGCTTTATTTAGCTCATATCTCTTGATTCTCAAGTGCAGTATTTAATATCTTTACATCTTCAATTACAGGATTACCATCCAATATTGCATTTAGTAGAGACATTAAATTTCTTTTACCATCTTCTCTACCAAATAACCTTTTAAAAGCATAATCTTCTGTTGGTCTAAGTGTTAATTCATCTGTATCATTTATAATTATTCTTTATATATAACATATTACTTCTTTCATTATATCATCTTAACTTTTTATATTAAACATAAATATTACTTAATCATATATATAACAAAATATCATAGAAACAAATAAGCCTATAGTATTGTTACATTTTCACCACATTGATTATATGTTTTTCAATTACTACACTTCTTATAATATTGTAACTTTATTGTATTTATTTTAAAACTTGACTTGTTTTTTTGTATTAGAATAGTATTGAAGATGATAGATTTTTACAGGAGAATACTGTATGAATATTAATTTTAAGTTAATATTGCGAAGCAACTCGTTAGAATCGCGTAGCAATCCATCAGGATCGCGTAGCAACTCATTAGAATCGCGGAGCAATCCATTAGGGTCGCGAAGCAATCTTGATTATTTATCAAGAATATTAAAACTAAGTGCACTATCATGTGCTTTGGTTTTAACTACATTTAATTCCTGTGAATCAATAAATGAAAACCAGTATAAAACCATAAATTGTGGATATAGACAGCATCAGATTAGGAAGTTTTTACAGTATGCAATGGAAAAAAGATTACACAATTGAAATATTTAGAACAAAAAATAAATAATCTCAATAATGATATTCTTGCTTTCAATACACTTTAAGTTTTGGTTCTCACACAGATATGTTATAAAATTTTGTTTACTAAAATTACTGTTTTAAAAATTATATTATTTACCCATACTACCTTTGGTATATATGAAGTATTGAATCGTGTTCATGTGCCATAAATTTTTCAATCTTATATGTATAGTACTACACGCATTATACTATCTTACCAATCTGCCATTCAAAACATAAATATAACATTCCTAAAAATATTTATAATTAGATTCCTTATCTTATTATTCATATTTCACCATTCAATATCTCAAATATCTGAACATAAAAATAATTTTATATGACATTTTATTGTTCTATACTATTTTTCCATATTAATAATCATTTTTATTTTCTGTTTTACTATCTCTAAATTACTATTAGTTAAAACTGGTATTAATTCATTAATTTCACTAATACTTTTATTCCACCATTTTAATTTTAACATTAGGACTATGAGTTCCTCATCAAATCTCTTTCGAATTATTCTCGCAGGATTTCCTGCGACCATTGTATAAGGTGGAACATCATTAGTAACAGTACTATTTAGTCCAATAATAGCTCCATCTCCTATGTGTACTCCTGGTAATATAGTTACGTTCTGTCCTATCCAAACATCATTACCAACTATTGTATCTCCTTTTATTGGCATGTCTGATTCCACAGGAGTATTCTGGTTCCATCCGTCGAATATATAAAAAGGATAAGTTGATACAGAATTCATCTGATGATTAGCTCCATTCATTACAAACTCAACTCCTTTAGCAATTTGACAAAACTTTCCTATAATTATTTTATCTCCAATAAAATCATAATGATGAGTTACATATTTTTCAAAATCAATATCTCCAAAATAAGTAAAGTCTCCAACAATAATATTGGAATTATTGATTGTTGGTTTCACATATGTAACAGTATTGCATCCTTTTATTGGATATACTATATTCGGATCTGGCGTCATATGTTATACCTACTATATTAATTAAATTTAATTCAAATAATTATTTCCCATTAGTTGAAATTTCATTCTACGATTTTTTATTCTCTCAGTTATTGTGGTTAATTTAGCAGTATTTAAATACTTTAAAATAACATCTTTTACATGTTCTATTGCTAATTGTTTGTTCCTATGAGATCCTCCAAGCGGTTCCTTTATTATTTCATCTATTACTTTTAAATCATACAGTTGTTTAGCTGTTATGTGTTGGATTGATGCAGCTACAGATGCCTTGCTATCATCCTTCCATAATATTGAAGCACAACCTTCAGGTGATATCACTGAATATATCGAATATTCCAACATTAATACATAGTCAGTAGTAGCCATTGCTACAGCCCCTCCTGATCCGCCTTCGCCTATAACAATACTAATCATAGGACTCTTAACATGAAATGATTTTTCAATACATCTAGCTATTGATTCAGCTTGTCCTCTTTCTTCAGATTCTACTCCAGGATATGCTCCAGATGTATCTATAATGTTTATTATTGGTAAGTTAAATCTATCAGCAAGATCAAACAAACGTAATACTTTCCTATATCCTTCTGGCATTGGCATACCAAAGTTATGTTCAATCCTAGAGTCTGTATCAGAGCCTTTTTCTTGTCCTATTATTATACACTTTTGATCTTCAATCGCTGCAAAACCTCCTATTATTGCTTTATCATTGCCAAATAATCTATCTCCAGATAGCTCTATAAAGTTATTACAAAAACCATTTAAGTAATCTGAAAACTTTGGCCTCTCAGGTAAGCGAGCAACTTGCACTATATCCCATGGAGTCAATTTACTATATATTTGTTTTAGTAATTTGTCTATCTTTTCTTGCAATTTCGATATTACAGAAGCAACGTTAATATCATTCAACTTAGCAGAAGCTCTCAAGTCTGACAATTGTTTTTCCAAAGATACCACTGACTTTTCAAAATCTAACATAAAGACCAAGATAAAGTACGAAAGTGGAGGCCGGAACCGGAGTTGAACCGATCTAAAAGGTTTTGCAGACCTCTGCATGGCCGCTCTGCCATCCGGCCGAATTCCTCACTATAACTATATGTTACAATAAATCATTATATAATGCAAGCTTTATTTTGGGATATGACATGTTTAGTTTGAATGAATCTACAGTAGCATTTTCAATAGGTAATTTTAATGTGTATTGGTATGGTATACTTTTTGCAATATCATTGCTTATAGGATGGTATGTATCAAATAACATAATACAGAGACTGAATTGCATTGGATATTCAAAACTGACACTAAAAGATTTTGATTCGTTTTTATTCTTTGGACTAATAATAGTTATAGTATTTTCAAGATTAGGACATGTATTGTTTTATGACTTTCAATTCTACAAAAATAATCCTACGGAAATACTTATGATAAGACATGGCGGATTGGCATTCCATGGAGGACTGATAGGATTAATAATATATGTATATATCTACTGTAAAAAGAAAAATATACCTTGGTTATTATTACTAGATATATTAAGTATATCAGCTTCTGCAGGATTAATTACTGGTAGGTTAGCTAATTTCTTCAATCAAGAACTAGTTGGTAAAATATGGGCTAGTGAATATGGTGTTATATTCCCATTGGTAGATACTTTCCCTAGGTATCCCACTCAATTATATGAAGCATTAACAGAAGGATTACTTGCATTCTTTATACAAATAATATATTTAAACATTAATGGATGGAAATCATTTGGAACTGGTAAATATTCAGTTATATTTGGGATTGTCTATTCAACATCAAGATTTATAATAGAATTTTACAAAGATGTTGAAGAAATATTCATTGCAAACACAATATTATTAACCGTTGGACAAATACTATGTATATTAATGTTTATGATAAGTCTTGTATTATATTGGATTAGTAATAATAGGAAGAAAAATAGTAATATGTAATTAAATTATGAAAGTATATTATATTAAGTCGCGTCAGATAATATTCCTGTTATTGTTAATGTCCATCTATTAGAATTATATTATTGATAGGTAAATAAACTATAAGAAATTTAAGATTATTGTATTGAAAAAAGTTAATGTATTGTTATACTGAATGCGTAAGATAGTATTATTTATGTATAAACTTATGGAATTTATATCAAAACTTTTATTAACAATATTATTAATGTTTTCCATTAATGTAACTAGTAATAAATGTACTGCTGTAGATCAGTTTTACCAATGCGATAATATTGAGCAATTAACTCAAGTAAAAAATCAATTATTAAATGTAATTTTGGATAAAGCAACTACAATAAGTACAAATTGTTCTAAAAAGTATAGTGACAATAATTTAAGCAACGAAGACAAAGCAAAATTATTGGAAAGCGAATTAGAAGAATTAGTAAATTTGAAAAAAGAACGTATAAATATTGAGCAAATATATAATAGTTGTTATAAAACAATAACTGATAATAACAACTTTAAAAAGGTAGTTAATTATGTAAACGATTTATTAGCTAATAAAGAATACATTAGTTCAGAGATAAGTAAAACTAATATTAATCACTTTTTAGAAATAATTCAATGGTGGAACTATAACAAAATGCGCTATGTATTAGAAATATATCGTCAAATATTAGAACATCAAATAAAGCAGAAACAATCTATGGAAAAATCAACAACAGATAAATTAGTTGAGAATAAAGTAATAGACTTTTTGCAAGAAGTATTACATCCATATAATTACAATATGCATACTAATGTTAGAGAATATGATAAAGATAAAATACATGTTTTATTATTGTTTGTTTTACATTGTTATACCATGTTAAAAATAGATAATAATAATTATTTAGAACGGTTTTCAGAATGTGATTTAAAGGAATTAAACGATAATAAAGAATTGAAAAATATGTTAATTAACTATAAATATGATGAGTACTATGAAAAAATTATTAAAAATAAACTACGCAATATTTATTCAATAAAAACTATAATAGATAACTTTGATATTGATTATTGTAACAGTATGACGCAAGAAGAGCAAGCTAAATTAAAGGAATTCAAACAAGAAAATATTACAACAGATGATTGGAACACCATGATAAGACAAATAAAAGATTATCATTTGTTGGAATCATTTAATACATTAATTAAGGTTATTTTAAACATACAAGAAAAAGGTATGTTAAATAAAATATAAAACTGTCTTGTAACATCCAGTAAGCTAAGTAGTAATATTTACTTGGTTTATTGGTTTAAAACCCTTTTGCTTAACTTTGTAATATAATATATTACCTATTAATTATTAAATTAACTCTTTTAATTATCTAATAACAGGATGCCAGAAAACTGTAATCCCTCACGTTTCTGTTTAGATCTTCTATAGCTGTAAAAGTTTTTATTTGTAAATGTATTAATATTTACAGAACTAATATTTTCTATTATTTTATAATTATGTAATTTACTTATAATTAACCCAGTCATATCTAAACAACATTTCTCCTCACTCGTATCTTTAGTAAATTTTTTATAAATATTAGGAATTAGTTTCCTTTCTAATTCCAAATTATCCTTGGATATACATGGACCTATGCTAGCAATTAGATGATTACATCCTAATTCTTTTAATTCTGTAATGGTATTTTCTACTATATTACCTAATGTACCTCTCCATCCTGAATGGATAACTGCTATGTAATTTTTTATATGATCAAACAATAATATGGGGGCACAATCAGCAGTATTTACTCCTATTAATATATTAGGAATATTTGTTATTATTGCATCACCTTCATTATTTAACGCATTTTCTATGGATGTATATTTGTATTTATTTATATTGCTATCATTAATTACATGTACAATATTACTATGTTTTTGATTTAATATTATTAAATTATTAAATTCTACACCAAAGTAACTTGCTATTCTTTGTCTATTATTAATAGCTACTTCATTATTACCAATGTTTATCCCAACACTCAATGAGACTCCTTTACTATCAAATCCTCTAAAAAATCCATGTTTTACATTCTTATACTTATTTAATAATATGTTTTGTATTGGTTTCATTATTATATTAAAAACATTTCAAGTAATACTATTATATAGATAATATACCATATATTATCTAAATTAGTATTAATATCTATTTATTTTAAGATATATAATATAGTTATTATGTTATGCTTGGTATATTAGATGTAATATACACTTACAATGATTGTAGGATTAGGAATAGATATATTAGATATAAGAAGAATAAGACATTTACTAGAAAAATTTGGTGATCACTTTATAAACAAGTATTTTACAGACAATGAAATACAATTTTGTAGTTCCAGACAAGATGCTATTAATTCATTTGCAAAAATATTTTCAATAAAAGAATCTATAATCAAAGCTATTAGTAATAAAAATGGAATGACTTGGCAGAGTACAGAAATATTACATGATGAGCTCGGTAAACCCATTGCAAAAGTATTTTGTAATGTATACGGGAACATTCCTAACCACCAATATTCAATACATGTATCAACAAGTGATGAGAAATCATATGTAGTATCAGTTGCAATAATTGAAAATTTTAATAATCTGTAATTAGCAAAGTTAAAATACTACTATAATATTAATACATGGTAAATATGTATTATCCTATATTGTGTTAATTACTTTGTTTTTGCTGTATTTAAATATATTTTTTTGTTATAATGTAATTAAGTATAATTTTGTCTGTTTTCCTAATAATTTGTTATTTTTAATATAACATTATTAATTTATTATACTATACTCTTTGTTTATATCATTTATTTTATTATCAGGTTATTTATTGATGATCTTTTATTTTTAATAATGCATTATTTATAATGCAATATTATTGTTTATTATCTTTGCCTATGATTATACTACTTGATTTATCATTTTCTTATTCCTATTCCTTTTATTCGTTATAACAAAATATTACTTCTTTCTGTTAATTTTGTCTATTACATTATGAATTGGGTTTATTTTATTTATTCACTACAAAGTAGTGTTTTTTGTTGTTTTTATAATTATTAAGATAATATTGTAATTTTTTATATTTTTCTTGTAATACTTTATACTCAGGGTCTATGTTTTGCATATGCTGATTTATTCTTTTATTAAATAATAATAATAATTTATTATTTAGATTTGCAATGAAATACTTAGTAAACTTTTGATAAAGTGCATTATTTTCATTAAATATATCATATGCTATAACGAATTGAAGAATATTACTAACAATTTTTTCTATATAATTATCTGTTATTGGATAATTTTTCATAAAATCAACTAGTATGTTTATATCGTAAGTAGATTGAAATATTGATATTATTTCTTTAACAAAAAGTTTCTCATTATTGTTTAATTTATTTTGTAAGCCATTAACATTTGGTTTGTTTTGTGATTCAATAATTTTTGCTACTAATTTTAGTAATTTTTGGTTAATTGTTATGTCAATTTGATTATTATTATTGATTGTATTAATAAATAACTGTTTTACATTATCATTTGACATATCCAATACCCATTCTAAAATATATTGTTGCCTTTCATTATCATTCGTAGATATTAAGTTCTTTATAATTCCATTTATGAATTGTTGAGTAGGTACAGAATTGGGATTGTGATTCATACATTTAAATAAATTACCAATACTATTCTTGTCTTTAAAAATATTAAATACTAAATGATTAATATAGTTGTTCTCCTGATTAGTTTTATTCTGAAATATAACATTAACTAAACAATCTATTATATTAGATTTTAATATCTTATAATTATCTGTAAAATTTATAGTATTGTTCATCCAATTTAATAAAGTACAATAAACATCTTCTGTTAATGAACTTAAAAATTTTTCTAATACTGGTAGGTAATCACTTTTTTTGTTTGAAGTTTCTGAAAGATGGTGCATATCTTGTACTAGTACTTGCATGATATTTTCTAATATATTAAACTTATATTCCTCTGGAATATTATCACGCAATATATTGATGAGTATTTTATTATCTATTAAATTAATACCATATGAATTATCTTGAAATATATTAGAAAACACAAATGTCCAATTAGAATTTGTTAGTTTACACTTATTGTTCATTATTTCTATCATATTGTTTAATATTTTATCGTTGTTAATATTATTTTTTGTTATATAATTTTTTATGCTCTGACGCGTCTTGTCATTTACATATTGACTAAAATATTTAAAATTATTTAAAAATTGTGCACTATTATTTATAATATTTTTATTTTTTGGAATATTATTAATAAAATAATTAAAAAATTCTAAGAATACTGCATTATTGTTTTGATTATTATTAATGAAATAAATTACATTCAATATATTAGCTAATGCAATATTATCATTATGGGTAAAAGTATAATTCAGCCTATCAAGCAATACATCTTGTTTCATCCGAATATCGACTAGCATTTGCTCTTTAGTATTTGACATTGAAAATTCAACAGTTGCTAGTTCTGAATTTAACTCTTCCATGTTTAACTTAAGATTACTTAACACTATATTGTCCTTGTCTAAATGAATAATGTTAGTTATTATATAATCACTATCTATGATATTGTTTGACTTCTGTATAAATTTATCCATATTATTTAAATAAAAATTAATAAAACTAGACAATAATTTATTAATTCCATTTATGCCAAGTATTTGTACTGCAGTATTTATAACATTATTATCGATAACATATATTTCATTTTGTATTAAATTATTGATAAAATTATTTACTTTTTCTTCAATTTCAAACTTACATATACCATTTATTGTATTAAAATTAAATTCATCCTCTTTACTGGAAAAATCATCATCATTATTATAGTTTTCATTTAAATTATTGGTAAAAGGAAAATGATTTAATTTATTATTAGATAATATATTACTATTTATGGAAATTGATTTCAATGTTTTATTGGAATCAAATATTTCATCCTTACGTGAAAACTTATCATTATTTTGCTTTAAAGTATTTGTAAAATCATCTGATTTTTTATAAAATATTTGATTTATGTTATTTTGATTTATGTTATTTTGATTATTGTTGATATTATTATTATCTTCAATTAAGCCACTATATAATAATTCGGGTTTTAACTGGTATTCAACTGACTCTATTTTAAAAATATCATCGAATTTTGCTGAGTCTTGATAGATTTTATTTTCATAACTGTATTGCCATAGAGGCGAATTCGTTCCATGACAATTTATATTACATAAAATATTAACAACAATTACATTTATTAGTATTTTATTCAGCATTATATATATAATTCAAATCATAGTTCTGTTACATTCTATCAAGAATTGCAATTTTATTGCAACTTAAATTATATATCTAATAAAACTTTAGTTAATAATTGCATTATTATATTAATAACTTCATAACATTACAGTAATTATACATATATATGCTATAGCATTTTTTAATGTCCTCCATTGTATTTCATTTGTTTATGTTTGTATCTTTACTCTTATCTACATTGTTTACATTTATACTATTTATTATCTCAAGCATATTATCTAATAATTTACATTTATTTGTATTATTCATTTCTATATAGTTTTTTATTGTACCACGAACATTTGGTTTTATGTTTAAGATAAATTGTTTAAAGACATATAAGAATAGTTTATCATCATTTATATTAATTTTATTATTAGCAATATTGTTAAACAAATTATTAAATCCATGTAATATTTTTTGAGATCTATCATTAGTATTATTAAGTAGCCAAACTATCGTGATAAAATTATACGCTGCATTTGTGTTGTTATTTGTAAATGTATAAGCTATTCTATTTGTTAATACATTTTGTTTCATATTAATGCTAATAATTGTATTGTTATTTTTAACAAATCTCACAACTTCATAACCGCTTAATTCACTTGTTGGGCAACAATAATTATCAATATTAAGTGGAGTTTGTAATACTGTACCATCTTCCATAATTTTATATGTACTTAATAATGGATCATTTTGATTATATGCAATAATATATTGTACTATGTTATCAATAGTAATAACATGGCAAGGTAAAATTCTGTCAAATTTAGAAATGTGTATTAAAGAACTATTAATAAAGTACTGGAAGAACTCATTAATACCATCTTTTCCAAATTCCATTATAGCATCAAATATTACCCCATTCTTCATTGTTTCATTTTCTAAATTGTGTTTTTTAATAAAATTATTTGCTTTTGTTTCTGTATAACTATCTTCTATATCATAGTCACTGTAAACAATATCTGACATATCTGCATTTGGTTTTTTCCAAAAGTCTTCATTACTATTTATGCTATTTTTATAAAAGTTATTATTGGTATTATCCTTTTGTATATTGTAATTGATATTATGATTATTTACTTGATTGAGATGTTTATTAGATTGTAATTGATAACTCATTTCTTCTAAAGTTAGATTCCTATTAAAAACACTATTAAAATCTGAAATCTGATATGATTCTAATGACATGCCATAACAATTTATATTACAAAATAAATTGACGATAGCCACCATTATTAACATATTATTGGACATTAAAACATAACCCCCTAACCCCCATGTGTTCTACATGATACTAAACTTTTAATATTATTTCAAATTAGTTTATATTGTTAATATAGTTTTGTTTAACAACTATTTTGTTAGTTTTTTAGGTTTATAATACCAAATGATTTTACGTATACAATATAGTATTACAATGTAGTTATTATGTTAAAGTTTATTTATTTAGTTTATTTACTTTATTTATGATGGATTTTATTATTTGACTTACTGGTAAGTGATTTAGCTAGATTCTGGAAACTTAAATATATTATTAATATTTCATAGATTACAATACTTTCATAGAAAAATATATATAAGCAAAATGAAAAGAAGAAGAATCAAAGCATTTGCTCTAATAGAAGTTTCTATTGCATTATTAATACTTGGTATTATCACAAGCATTATGATGAGTCAATTTGCCACTATAAGACGAATAAAAGCGGAGATAACGACACAACAAAATATAGAATATGTATTAAAATCACTCGGGGCTTATTACATGTATACAGGTGGAGCATTGCCGAGCCCAACTAGAATTGATTCACAAACTGGTTGGAAGATTATTGGCAATACAGATTTTGGTTTAGTACCATATAAATCTCTTGGTATTATGTCAAAGTATGCTAAAGATGGATATGGAAATTGGTTATTATATAAATGTAATCCAGATTTTGGAAAACCAGTAGATGACCTTTACTTAAATAGAAACATGGGAATAGCAGAATTTAGTCCGTATGTCCCAAATGATAAAGTTGCTATTATAATAAAGTATTCTAGTAGTAGTCGTAACAATGAAGAAAATTATGTATGGTATAGTGAAAATAACTTTATACAAATGTATACTAGTGGTAAAATACAAAGTGAGAGATTACAACTAACAAAAATGTAGTATAGTATATAAAGTAAATTTATTAAGAATAAAATATATAATAATAAAAAAGATTATAATTATTGCAATTCAATAAAACCTTATATTATAATATGTGAAATAGTAGAAAATCTTTGTTTAAACACTAGTTATTCGCAATATGCAGTAATTTAAAAATATAATGCCAGTAGAATGTTATAATTATTTTAGTAACACAAGCATTTGCAATATAAATATATAGCATGTAACAGCAATCTTATCTTTCAACATATTTATTTAGTATATAAATTACTTTTATGAATAATAAACAACATAATAGTGGTAGAACATTATCTTTACAGTAATAGAATGATTCTTTGTTGTATTAACATACAACATTAACATGTTTGTTATGTCCCAAAATAGTTGTTTATTGTTTCTTTTGATTTTTAGAATAATTATGATGTTTTAATTAATACGTCTTTAATAGCATAAATTACTAATTTTTTCAATTTTATATTTAAATTATGAACTGGATTTATGGTTATATAAATAGTATCCTGTATACAGGAAACAGTTCATGGGGATATTATGACACTTAGTGAAAATAAAAGTAAGGCATTGGATGCTGCATTACATCAGATAGAAAAGCTTTTTGGTAGAGGATCAGTAATGAAACTTGGTCAAAAAGAAGTTATTCAAGTAGAAACATTTTCAACTGGTTCCTTGGGACTGGACATAGCTCTTGGTATAGGAGGATTCCCTAAAGGAAGAATTATAGAAGTATATGGGCCAGAATCATCAGGTAAAACTACATTAGCATTGCATGTCGTTGCTAATGCACAGAAAGCTGGTGGTACTTGTGCTTTTATAGATGCAGAACATGCTTTGGATCCTAAATATGCTCAGAAACTTAATATAGATATAAATGATCTTGTAATATCACAACCTGACACTGGAGAACAAGGATTGGACATAGCAGATACACTTGTAAGAAGTGGTGCTATAGATGTATTGGTTGTAGATAGTGTTGCAGCATTAGTTCCTAAAGCAGAATTAGAAGGAGATATGGGAGATTCCCATATGGGACTACAAGCTAGATTAATGAGCCAGGCATTAAGAAAGATTACTGGGTCTGTATCTAAGACCAATTGTTTAGTCATATTTATAAACCAAATAAGACAAAAAATAGGAATAATGTTTGGTAATCCAGAAACAACAACTGGAGGACAAGCACTTAAATTTTATTCTTCAATTAGATTAGATATAAGGAAAGTTGGTACTATTAAAGAAAAAGAGGCAATACTTGGAAATCAAACTAGAGTAAAGGTTGTGAAAAATAAATTAGCGCCTCCATTTAGAACAGTAGATTTTGATATATTATATGGAGAAGGAATTTCTAAAACTGGAGAATTGATAGACTTAGGAGTTGCTGCTGGTATATTAGACAAGTCAGGTGCTTGGTATTCGTATAATGGTAATCATATAGGCCAGGGACGTGAATCTACTCGTAAATACTTAAAAGATAATCCATCTGTTGCTGATGAATTAGAGCACCTGATTAGAGAAAGCTCTGGATTATTCTCTGAAAAGATGATTAGTGGTACACCAATCAGTGATAGTGGTAATAGTAATGACAATACATCAGAAGATGATGATATTAATGATCAAGAAATTGTTGAGGAAAGTCTTGTAGAAGATAATACTGATAATAATTAATTTGTATTTGCACTTCTACACTGTATTTATTTATAGTCTATTTTGTATCCAAAATATATAGTAGCAAATAATTTTGTATATCTTGATAATACAATAATAATACAAAGTGACCTATTATATGCAAAATATAATTAGTATATTGCGAGTATATGTAATATTAGTTAATAATTGTCTTGCTGAAGTTGTGAAAAAATATGTATAAATATGCAAAATAATAATATACTATTATTGCATCGGACTATTAGCTATTATTATATAGTTATAATTTTAAATATTCCTAATTATTAAAACGATATTATTAAGACGATGTAATTACAGAAGACAATTATTATAAATATTAATTAATACTTTTATTTAAAAAAATAAAAATATGTATAATAATTATAAGTAATAATATATAATAAATAGTTGTTATAAGGAGTGAAATATATATAAGTATAATATAATTATTGTACATAACTGTAAAGAATAATTATTGTAAATCTAAAGGGGGCAATATGTATATGAATATAAATAATAAAAAAAATATAAGTAGCAATGTAAACGTAAATAATGATATAAATATATGTAATAATAATATATGGATAAATAATAATATATTGGCTTGGGAAAAGATCGCTAGAGATAAGCAGAAGATACCAAGTGGAAACTGGTTTATTTGGTTGATACTTGCAGGTAGGGGTTTTGGCAAAACACGAACAGGAGCGGAATCAGTAATGCAATTAACATGTTCCTGTAAATACAAAAGTATTGGACTAATAGGTAAAAGTATAACAGAAACAAAACAAATAATGATTGAAGGGTCTAGTGGAATATTATCAACTACTTTTGCTAAAATAATAAATAAATCAAAGAATAATAAATATAACTTATCTTTTAAATATTATTCAACTAAAAAACAAATAGAATGGAATAATGGTACAATAATGTACATGTTAAGTGGCGACAAACCTAATTCAATAAGGGGATTTCAGTTCGATTTAGTGTGGATAGATGAATTCGCTAAATTTCTTAATCCTTCTGCATTATTACAGCAAGTATTCTTTAGTTTAAGATTAGGGAATGATCCTAAGTGTATAATAACTACTACTCCTAAACCATTAAAAGTACTCAAAGAGCTTAGTGATGATAAATCAGTACATGTTACTAATGGTTCTACTTTTGAAAATGAGAAATACTTATCAAAACAGTTTTTAAATTTAGTAACACTAAAATATAATAATACTTCCATAGGTAGACAAGAACTATTTGGAGAACTAATAATGGAGAAGGAAAATGCTTTATGGAAGAGGCATAACATACAGTATAAAGAAGTTGCATTAGAATATTTAGAGAAAATAGTAATTGGTATAGATCCTGCTGTTACTAGTAATAAAAAATCAGATGAAACTGGTATAGTAGTCGCTGGACTTGGAATAGATAATAAGATATATGTAATAGATGATCTAAGTGGTAAGTATACAGGCTCAGAATGGGCTAAAATAGCAGTCAGAGCTAGTATTGACTATAAAGTATCATACATAGTAGTAGAAACTAATAACGGTGGTGATTTGGTTATTGAGAATCTAAAAAGTATTGATAGTACATTACCAATCAGAACAGTACATGCAGTAAAAGGTAAAGTAGCTAGGGCAGAACCAGTATCAATACTATATGAATCTAATAGAGTGTTTCATTTTCGTGAATTTAATGTACTGGAAGAACAGATGCTTAATATGTCATATGATAACGAAAATGATGGATATTCTCCAGATAGGGTAGATGCACTAGTATGGGCAATTTCAGAATTAAGAAATACTTACTTAACTAATAATAATTGTAGTATTACATTAATATAGAATTAAACATATATTATATATATGTAGTAAAATGTATTATTTTTATCCATAATATTGGATTTGATTGTTATAATATAACACATTAAAATTAAATTGTAAAATTCTTCTTTTTAATAGAAAATGAAAAAATTACTAGTACTATTATTATGCCAAATCAATTTTGTATCGGCTATGCATTATTCAAAATATAATACAATAAAAGAAGTTGATGATGGATATTATGAAGATAATATTATAGATAATACAGATAATAACATTAATATTAATAGCAATGGTGAAGTAGATAGTAAATTTAGTATATTAAGAGATAATAGCAAAAATAATAAGGATTCAATTAATAATAATATACATGAAAATACATATAATGATTTTAGTAAATTAACAAATATTAAGAAAAAGAGTATTATAACTAACAGTGATTTGATTAATATCAACAATGATAATAAATCTAGTAAGTTGTTTGAAAATAACAAATACAAAATCATAACTAACAATAAGTTAATTAACATTAATACAGATAAGACAGCAGTCAATAAATTAATACATGATAATAGTGTAAATAATGGAATACCTAATATTAAGAAAACATTGGCAAATTTATATTTTGATGATAATAAGTATAATAATGATGATTCATTTGGTAGTAGTGAGGATGAAGAATTAGAAGATACACAAGATACAAATCAAATAACAACAGATAATAAAAACAATATAAATCGAAATATTAATAAAGTATACAATGTTATATGTGGGCCAAATTTATGCAAAAATAATTCAAAAGTGAATGAAATAGTCAATGAATTTATAGACAATACATTGCTTGATAAAAATAAAACGCGATTTAGTACAGTACTTCTTAAGTATTTAACTGATATAGAAAAATTAAAAAAAATATACACAATATTAAGTAGTAATATTGTACAAGAAATATTGTATGACATAAAATTACATCATTTCATTGATCCCACTACTCTATTACGTCAATTTCAAAATTACAACTTAGTGAATAATGCAAATAAATATTTAATTGATAAAATAATTATATTAACAACATTTAAATGTAGATACTTTGCAGAATTTTATTATAGTATTTGTCCCAATACAGATTTACAACCACAGACAGTAATTGATGAAGAACTATACCAACAATCGGCTATTAATGAGTTTATATTTTTACTAAGTAGTTCATTTTTTGAGAATTATTTAAAAAGCGATTTCAATAAGAGTTCATTGTTATATTTTAGCAAAATATTATCATCAAATAGTGATTTGAAAAATATCATTATTATAAACGTACTATCAAACAATATTAACATAAATAATATATGCAACGCTTTGTACAAATGTTTACTCTCTAAGCAGAACATTTCACTGCTTGATATATTAACTAATAAAGAACTAAATAATTTTGTAGAGGATATTATAGCTAAGTTACATAAAATATAAAACATTGCAGATAACTAAAATCATATTATGAATTAATTTCGGGAAAAATAAGTAAAAAAACAGATCGTAAAATACTACATACATAAAATTAAGTAGTAATACATGAAATAAAGAATATTGAATTATTACATTAATAATAAGTCTTAATATATTGATAATAAATAAAATTCTGGTGAGAATTAAATTATGTTACAATAAACTTGTTCGTTTTATATTTTATTACAAGATAATGAATAATATCATAACAAATGGTAAATATTTATTACTAGTCTTAACAATAATGCAAACAACTGTCAGTAGTTCTACTATAGTTTCAAATAATGTGCAATCTAATCATTATTTTTACGATGAAACAATAAAGAAAACTGAAAAAGATCTTGATTACGATGAGTGTGTAAACAATATAGAAAATAATATAAGTACACAATTTGATTGTAATGGTAATATATCAACAATAAAAGATAAAAAACTTAGGTTTGAATCTATCAATAGTATAAGTAGTATTACTACTAATGATAGTCATCAAGGATTAAATGAGAATAATAACATACAACAAGATGATAATAATGAACTAATTGCAGACATGTCTTTTGGGGATTATGGTGAAGATACAAAAGATGTTAGTGATATTCCAAACACATTACATGAAGATACTAATATAGAATCAGACAATAAAAATAAATTAAATAAAAATCAAGCTACAAAACAAAATGATAATTATGAAATAAAAATAGATGGTGATATTAATAATATGTCTTTCGGAGCTGATAATAATACAGATAAATTTGATACAGATTATGCAAAAAATAGTGACACGACAAATAATAATAATCCTAACATTACCATAACTATTAATAATAAAAATACAATACAATCACAAGAATTTATTTCTAATAATACAAATCAAAAAATTAAAGTATTAAATTTAGGTGAAATAATGGCACTTGATAATATTGCAGATAAATTAGGATCTATTTTCCATGCAATACAATATAATATAAAACTACAGTCAAAGTACAAAAAACACTTGCATGTATCAAAAGTAGATTTATTAAAATACGAAGCAAAAGAAATAGCACAATATTTTATAAATAATATATTATTTGAAAAAATATATACAAGTGAAACAAGTAGATACAAAAAGAAATATATAAAACACCCTGATGCATTGCAGTATAGAGAGGAACTTATTAATTGCTTTGCTAATAAGGGTAAGTTAGAAATACTGTACGGAATATTAAAAAGTTGGCCTGTACAAGATTTACTATGGGAATATAAAAAAAATATAATTAATAGTGATGAATTATTTTGTCAATTCCAGAGTAAATATTTTATTAGTCACGAAGCTAAAATATTAATCAATAGAATCATTTACTTAACAACAATGTATAACAGTACATTTGAACAATTTTATAATTCAATTACATTTAGTAATGAAATATATAGGAAATTATCCATTGATCAATTTGTAGACTTACTAAAATGTTCAGAATTTAATGATTATTTAAATAATGCTAGTATTATTAATTCATTGCTGTATTTTACTACAATATTAAGAAATACTAAAGTTAAAAATGCAATTAAAAATGCTATTAAAAAAAACTGCAATAGATGAGAATACAATTAAACGGATTATATCTAGTTTAAATAAAAATAAATATAATATGAATTTACAAAAAGAATTTGATACTAATTTACAAAAACAAATATTAAAAATGGAACAAAAATTAAAGATTGAAAATCAACAGAAATTAATACAACAATCAGAACCAAATATTAATTTAATAGATAAATTAATAAAACAAATTGAAAATCAATTTTATTTTTTGTTTAGAATTGTAGAATTTGATAAGCAAATTTGGAAGGACTGGAATTAATACTAAATGTGTTTATTATAAATGTAGATTTGGACAAATGGAATTAGAAGTAAAAACTTCTTTTTAAATATCATAATTATTTATAAATGTTACATTACAAAATGTAATTTTTATACTTGATTATTTCTTTATAAACTATAATTTAATTATCTAAGTAAAAAATTATGAACAATTGCTAAAGTGTCGTAAGGGGGTATTACCAAAAATGTTGTCCTTATTGAGAATAATTACCAGGTGTTAATTGTATAGAAGATTATATTGAATAAAATCAAATTATAAATAATTATACTCAAATTTATGACTAATATAATTTAGAAGAGAAATTAAATAGTTATTGTAATGGATATACTTATATAGATAAAAAGCAATAACGAAGATAATGAAACTGTTTTGAATGATTACAATTAATCAATTAATTGTTAACATACATAAAAAGCTAAAATCTAATATAAGTAATGAGAAATAACAAGAATGTGCTAAAAAAGATACTAATTTTTATAAAAATAAATATGACAAAGCACATTTATATCTTAATATTAATAATGAGTATTATAATTAGTATTATATTGATTTTATCAATAATAAGAATATGTTTTAGATTTACTTTTGATTAAGATTAACATATTCACTATAAAATATACATCCTCTATTTTCTTCAGAAAAATTCATTATTTGTTAATAATTTTACTAGATCATTGTTATAGTCTTTTGCTATAATAAAAATGTTCAGATAGTGGAAATATAAGAAAATTGATTCTTCAGAGAAATAAATTAGTAAGTATTAGTCTTTTGTTACTAGCCACATTAATTGCTTCAATACAGCATAAGTATTCTTACAAGTTAAATTATGATAACAATAGTGGACTGGAAGCATATGATGATATTGATGAAGATGATGATGCAATAGAAACTGATGAAGGATCATATGAAGAACAAGATAAAACAAAATTTGATAAAAATGTTACTAAAGAGCCTGACAAAGATATCACGAAAGTATCAGATATAAAAAATAGCAGTCCAGTACAAAATAACAACTATATAATAGTAAAAAAAAATGAAAATATTTACAATATATTATGTAAACAAGGGGTACCAGCTAGTGAGGCATTAAAAGCATCTTCCGCTATATCTAAAATATTTAAATTAAAGAATATAAGGACTGGTTTGAAAATACTAATAAATACAAAAATGAATAACAATGTAGTGATACTAGAAAAATTAGAATTTAAACCGAGTCCAAGATATAAAATCATAGTAAGTAAAAATAAATATAATGAATTTGTAGCAGTAAAAGAAGAAGCTAAATTAAAGAAAGTAATACATAATGTATCAGGAACTATAAATCCAAAATCTATAAAACATTCATTGCAAAAATGTAATATGAATAAAAAAATGGAAAAAGAAACTGTATCTGTTTTGCAAAGTGTAACTAATATTTCTAGTTGCAAAAAACCAATTAATTTTGATTTAGTGTATGAAAAGTATTACGATGAAGAAAACAATATTATAGATAATAAATTCCTTTATATATCAGCTGTAATCGATGGTAGAATTAAAAGAATATATAAATTTAATAATGATGGGATTGAGGAGTATATATATTCAGATGGTACAGTAATGAATAGTAACACTGGATCAATGTTTATACAACCTATAATATATAAGAAGATATCATCTCCGTTTGGATTGAGAGTACATCCTATCACTGGTAAAAGTAAGATCCATACAGGAGTTGATTTAAAAGCAAATATAGGTACTCCAGTAAAGGCTTCAGCCAGTGGTACAGTCACTAAAGCTTCCTACTTTTCAGGATATGGTAATTACATTAATATAAACCATGCAGGCGGTTTAAAGACAGCATATGCTCACTTGAGTAAGATATTAGTGAAAAATGGTCAATATGTAAAACAAGGCCAAATTATAGCATATAGTGGTAATTCTGGCAATTCAACAGGTCCACATTTACATTACGAAGTAATGAAAAATGGTAGGCATATTAATCCTTTATCTTTTGTGCCAAAACAACCAAAACGTTTAATAGGTAAAAAACTATCTCAATTTAATCAATTTAAAAATTCATTAAATCATAGAATAGCCCAATTGAATACTAACATTATAAAAATATAATATAGAGTTTGTTTGCTAAGAAATTATTTAGGATTATTTACTACTGTATTAATACAGTATTTGTTTTTTCTTCAGTGTCACTAGGTATATTTTATTATTACGGGAGAGATTTACCTAGTGAATTAACATTGTTAGATTACTTACCATTAAGTTCTACAAGGGTATATTCATCAGAAGGAAATGTATTAGAAGAATATGCCTTAGAACACAGATTAGTAGTACCATTAGATGACATACCAAAAATAGTAAAAGAAGCTTTTATAATAGCAGAAGATAAAGATTTTTATAAACATGGAGGTATTAGTATAAAGGGGTTAATAAGAGCATTTATTAATAATAATATAAAACACATATGGTCTAACAGAACTGTTGGAGGCTCTACAATTACTCAACAGGTAGCTAAAAATCTGTTAGTTGGAAATACTAAGAAAATATCTAGAAAAATAAAAGAAGCTATAATGGCTTTTAGAATCGAATCCTCAATCAGTAAAGACAAAATATTAGAAATATATTTAAATCAATTATATTTAGGTAAGGGGTGCTATGGTGTAGCAGCTGCCTGTGAATACTATTTTGGTAAAAATATAAATAGTATAAAGCCAGAAGAAGCTGCTTTTTTAGCAGCATTGCCAAGTTCTCCAACTGCATATGTTAATGGCCTAAAGCATAAAGCATTATTATCTAAAAGTAATTTAATATTAAAACAATTACATGAATTAGGATACATTAGTAAAAAACAGTTTAAAAAATCTATTAACAAAAAAATAAATATTAATAGAAATAAAAGAAAACATACATCTTCTTATTTTGCAGATGAGATATTAAGACAAGTATCACAAAAAGTATCTCAATCTGCCTTTTTTACTTGTGGTTATTCTATTACTACTACATTAAATAATTATATACAGTATTGTGCTACTAAGGCACTAGAAGATGGCTTAATAGCTTTTAGAGAAACCAAACCATATGTAAAGATAGAATACGGGACGAGAGATTTAAAGCAAATTTATAAAAAATTACCAAATACTATTAATAAAATAATACCATGTAAAGTAATGTCTTTTAATAATGATTATTTGAAAGTTTTAGATAAAGACAATAATATTATTACAATTAATACTGATGAATTATCATATCCAGATGCTAAATTAAAAAAGGATGATATTATATTATTAATTAATAAAGGTAACACTTATGATTTATATCAACAACCTGATTTTACTGGTGGAATAGTAGTCATGGATGCACATAATGGTGATGTATTAGCATTATCTGGAGGATATAGTTTTGATTTATCTGCATATAATTGCATGACACAAGGAATTAGGCAACCTGGATCGACTATTAAACCATTTGTATATGCAGCAGCAGTAGAAAATGGAATAGATGTAGATGATTATATATTCGATAATCCTATAAATATAAAATTGTCCGATGGATCAATATATACTCCAAAGAATCATGATAATAAATACTTAGGTAAAATTAAAGTAAAAGATGCATTAATCTTATCGAAAAATGCAGCTACTATTAATTTGGTACAGAGTATAGGAATGCATCATGTAAGAAAACTTCTAAAATCATTACATTTAACTAATAAACGGATACCAATATCAGCAGTATTGGGATCAATTGAAACAACTCCAATTAATATAACATCAGCATTTTCAATATTTTTGAATAATGGAATAATTGTGTATCCGAGGTTTATTAAACAAATAAAACAATATAATAAGCAATATGTCAATCAATCTACATTGAATTCATTATGTATTAATAGAAGTAAACAAGTAATATCAGAAAGTACTGCCAATACTATAAATGATATATTACATGAAATAGTTGAATATGGCCCCGCTAAAAAATTATTGCCACTGGAAAAGAAATATGGTATAAGAATTATTGGTAAAACTGGTACTACAAATGAAAGTAAAGATTTATGGTTTATTGGCGCTTTTACTAAAGATGATAAGGCTTATATTATAGGAGTATTTGTAGGATACATGATTCCAAAACCATTAGATGCATACGCCTCAAAGGTTGCATTACCAATATTTGAAAATTTTATTAATAACTTCTTCACATTACGTAACGATGCCTCTTGGATATTATATTAATCATTATGTTACTAATTTATTGTAATATACTACATTAGTACATTATTTTACACAATAAATAACATTGTGATATGCAGTTTATTATACAATATAAATACCATTATTGGTATTAATAAATTTACTAATAATTTCCAATTATAGTGTTATTTTTTTACTGTTTAAAAAAAATACTATAATGTCCCTTGTTCAATAATTATTTCACTTATTTATAAAATTTACATTATTTCATAAATAGTATTGATGTTTATAAACACAAGTCATATAATATGACTTGTATAATATTTATTCAAATAAATATGGATTTCACATTAATTTTGATTATTATATTACTAGTGATGTTAGTTGGATCATTACATTTAATATATTCTTTAAAAGCACAGTTAAATAAAAATGATGGTATAAGCTTAGAAGATCAACTGCGCAATATATCAAATGATGTATTATTAAATAATCAAAAGCATTTTATAAATTTAGCTAAGGAAACTTTTGATAAAATGTTAATAACCGGAAAGTCTGATCTTAATAAAAAACAAGATGATTTTATATCAATAGTAGATCCCATTAAGGAATCGTTAAATCAATTTAATGAAAAAATGAATTTTTTAGAAAAAGAAAGAATTAGTTCATATAGCGATTTAAGAAGGCAAATTAATGATTTAATGTTATTTCAGCAAGAAATGCAAAAAACCACTGCTGCTTTATCAAAGGCATTATCAGCTCCTCAATCCAGTGGTCAGTGGGGAGAAATGCAATTGAGAAGAACAGTAGAGTTAGCTGGAATGATTCCATATTGTGATTTTGTAGAGCAGCAGATAACTGATTCTCCATACTCAAGATTACGTCCTGATATGATAATAAGACTACCAGGAGATAGGAACATTATAGTGGATGCCAAAACTTCATTGAATGATTATATGAAATTTGTTAATACTGGAGAACAATCGTTTTTAGACGAGCATGTGAGGCATATAAAGAAGCATATACACGATTTAGGACAAAAAGCATATTGGGATCAATTTTCACATACTCCTGAATTTGTTTTAATGTTTCTACCTGGTGAATCATTTTTTAGTACTGCAGTGAAACATGATCCTACATTAATAGAATTTGGTATAAAAGAAAAAATAATTATTACTACTCCTTTAACACTAATAGCAGTACTAAAAGCAATATCATTCACTTGGAGACAGGAAGCCATATCAATTAATGCGAAACAAATAGGAGAAGCCGGTAGATTATTACAATCAAAACTAGAGAAACTATTTGAAGGAGCAGATATTTTTAGTAAAAGATTGTATAAAAACTTAGAAGAATTTGATAAAATAAATTCTTATATTAAAAAAGAAATACTCCCAGTATCTAATAAATTAAAAGACTTGGAATTTGATGTACAAACAAGTAATAATAATAATTTACAATCTTAAAACTTCTTGCAGATTTATTATAATATTATATTTTCATTTTTTAATATTTAAAAAAAAATAAATTCCACATTGTTTTAATAAATAAATATATATATGTAAAATATAAATATATTATTTAGAGGTATCATAAATGTAAAACATATTAATGTTAATACTCCAAAAAAATAAAATTGTAGTATTTGTAGGTATTTCAGGCTCTGGCAAAAATTTCATTGGTTTTTCATACTACAGCTGTTGAAAGCACAAAAGAATGGCAAAACTCATATCTTTTGTATCTAAGAAAAAAATACCAAGATATGGAGCCGAGTGTAACAAGTATATACAATTTAATACCATCAATTGTTTGTTGTTAATCAAAAAGTTATGAACACAATTTCTAGCTCTACTGTCGGGACTGTCATAGATGTTGCACTATTGTTAAGATTATTATTTTCTCGTATTGTGGAGCCAAGCTCTGGTGGAGCAATAGCATATATTTAATAATACAACTGTTTTACAACTGAATTGTTACGTGTTGGATGAGCTTACAAATGATTTCCATTCAAACGATATGGATAAACTATTGCAATTGTTGAGCAAATTAACATAATAATAATACTGTAATTATTATTGATTGGAGATGATATCACAAGTAGATTGGCTTATTGAGATGGGGATTTATACGGTTGTGATATAGGAGGTAACATATTATTTAATGGGACTCCAGAACAACTATTAACTTGTAAAAAATCAATAATAATAAAATATTTGAGAAACATTATATCACGATTGTGAACATTATGTAACAATATTACGAACGCAATATATCATATTACTAACAAGAAGCACCAATGTCAAACTACAATAACAAAACAACAGTAGTACACACGCATGACAAAAAGAACGATGCGCATAAAAAAATATGAACACCAAACATTAGTATAAACACTACATCAAATGGTACCCTGGGAGAGACTTGAACTCTCATGTTCTTGCGAACGGCAGATTTTGAGTCTACTGCGTCTACCATTCCGCCACCAGGGCATATTTGCATTCTAACATCAATTGTTTTTGGAATCAATGTTTCTTTTAAATTTTTTATAAAATATATTTTATATGCTCATAGTTCTGTACTAATAACATTACTATTTTTTTTATTTACTATTGGTTTAGTTATACTTATTAAATATTGTATTAATGCAACATTTTATAAAAGTGTACGGTATGAATGTTAAGTTATATTATTATTTCGTGATAGAATTGTTACATATATTATATTAATTATATAGTAATAAGTATTTGCTAATATATAATATGTGATAAACGAGAAATATATTTAACAGTATGTTCAGTATTATTTTGACAACATTGTACACATGTAGTGCAAGCAATTGGTCATCATTAGATGAATCAAATAGTAGTATTGTAAAAAATACATCAATCAACGATCCAGTTGTATTTGTTAATACACAATATCAAAATCATAAAAACTTAAATAAAAGAGTACCAAAAAGTAGAAATAATATAAGTAAAATACACCCTCAAAATTGTCTATCTACTTTGCAGTATAATATTGCAAATACTTCAGTAAAAATTTATTTTACATAGGATTATTAAATAACTATAACAATCAATAATGTAGGGTAAATTAAATTTATAAAATAACTGCATTAAAAATTGTTAGTATACTGTGTATAAATCATAAAAGATTGTCATTTTTCATTGATTTGAATTATTATTAAAATGAAGTTTGAGATTGTTGTAAAATATCCACTAAATATTTTATCTAATAGATGTTGTTTCTCAAATAACATTGTAAAACTATATTTTTTATTATTAATAATTCGTAAATTCAATTACAAGCAATATATTAAAACAATTTACTACTAGGTATGTATATGTTATTAATACATAAAATCATTTTGTATACTATGTTATAATTCACAGTGAGAGCATATTTAACTATTATAATGATTCCTAAATTAATTCATAAAAGTTTATTGTTATTAATATTTACTTTTTGTTTTAGTGGATGTGATAAACATGAATTAGATATTGAAAAATTAAGTAATAAAACAGCAGAAGAACTTTACAATATTGGAAATACATACAAGCATAATAAGAAATACGAAGATGCAGCTTTAGCATTTGAAGAAGTTGGTAATCAGCATCCTTATTCAAAATATGTTGCAAAATCACAACTAGAAGCTGGGAAGTGCTATTTTGCAATGAAAAAATATGCAGAAGCTATTGCTATACTTGAAACATTTATACAAACCCATATAACTCACGAAAATGTACCAGAAGCATTATATATACTTGGAAATATTTACTTTAATCAAATGCCACTAGTACAAAGAGACCAAGCAATAACAGTTCAATCATTAGAATATTTCCAGGTATTGTGTGATAGTTATCCTAGTTCTAAATATGTAAGTAGAGCCAAGGAAAAAATCAAAATATTATTACAACACTTAGCTAATCATGAATTAAAAATAGGCTTATATTATCAAAAACTAGGAAATTACACTGCTGCTATTTCAAGATATAACACTATTATTGAAGCATACAGTACTACCGAAGTATCAGAAGAAGCGTATCATAGACTAGTAGAGTGTTATATATCGTTAGATTTATTAGAAGAAGCCGCAACAGTTAATATAGTACTACAAAAGAAACATAAGAATTCTAAGTGGGCTGAGTATTCAAGTGATCTAATAAAAAAGTATTCTAATAATACTTTAGATAAACACAATATTAAATCCATAGTGAAAGAAAAGAAGAGATAAAATGAAAATATACGGATTACATACATGTCAAGAGGCAATACAATCAAATAGATATAAAATTAACAAAGTATATTTAATGAAAAGTAAAGATTATTCTAAAATAATAAATTCATTAAGTAATATTGTGTATTTAGATAAAAAACAATTTGATTCATTATTTGAATACCCAGTGGTGCATCAGGGAATAGCTATGGATGTAGAATTGCATAATGTTCCAACTATATCTAATTTAAAGGATGTTAATAAAAATTATATAGTAGCCATGCTAGATAATATTACTGATCCTCATAATTTAGGAGCAATAATTAGATCTGCTGCTGTATTTGGTGTTAATGGAATAATAATACACAATAGATCGTCCTGTAAAATATCTGGAACTGTCGCCAAGGCTGCATCTGGTGGACTTGAACATGTTGATATCTATACTGTATCTAATCTATCAAATACTATACGAGATTTAAAAGAATATGGGTTTTGGATATATGCGTTATGTGAATCAGGAGATAAATATTTAAATGAAGTAGATATGAAAGGAAAGGCTTGTTTGATATTAGGATCTGAATGTAGTGGTATTAGAAGATTACAGAAAGAAAATGCTGATTTTATATTAAAAATTCCAACAATAAATGCATTTTCAACACTTAATGTTTCTAACGCTGCAGCGATTACTTTTTACGAAGTAGCTAGGCAATATGACTTTAATATAAATTAATTATGGTATGGTATCATGGCTCAGGATTTATGTACAATTGATATATTAATAGCATCTATACTTGCATTATCAGTATTAATAGGATTCTGTAGAGGAGCTATAAAAGAAATATTTACAGTATTATCATGGACAGGATCAATATTGTTAACTATAATTTTATTTCCATTAAGTAGAAATATAATATCAAATTTTATTCAACAACCATTATTAGTTGATTTAATAGCGTATGTATTAGTATTTGTACTATTCTTAATAGTATTAAGTGCTTTAACTTATTTATTTTCAAATATAGTGAAGCATAGTGTGTTAGCCATACCAAACAGAATTTGTGGAATATTATTCGGTATATTAAGAGGAATATTAATATTGGCTATTTTAGATTTCGGTGTCGGTCAATATGTAGTGCAAGATTACGAAGAATACGTAAAATCTTCTAAATTAAGACCATATGTAAAAGAAACCTCAAAAATGATTTTTATAATGTTGCCAGAAAACATCAGACAATCATTATTAAAACATTTAAGTTTAGAACAACAAAAGGAATTATTGAATAAGTTTAATATAAGTAATAATGACGCTACGATACAAACACTTGCTACCCATGATGATAATGCCACTGAAACAAAGACAACATCAGATGATAATTCATCAAAAGAAGAGAAAAAGAAGAATAGTATTATGATGTATAATACTGATAAACAAGATAATGATAAGAATAAACAAAATTTAATTGATAGTATTAAAAGCACGCAATCTCAAAGGTTGCAGACTGCCAAAGAGCTCTCAGAATTAAAAGTAAAGAAATCAGATCCATCAAATTTTTATAATGATACTAAGAGAGACTTAGATAAATTATTAGATGCATATACATAAAATATAAATAAATATCACAATAATACTAGATAATATTTAATATACTATTTACTACGTATTTATTCATAATGGTTAAATAATTCTCTTAAATTATCATGACCACTAAAGTTTACGTTATACACTTCATACATTTCTCTTTCATACCAATTAGCGTTTGTAAATATACTAAGAATACTTTGTGTTACTTTATCATTTACATTAGTATATATACACACACTCTGATTATATTGATAACTTAACAAATGGTAGTAAATGTCAACTATTTTGTCATCATTAATATGATTTGTTGCAAAACAATCTATTAATACTGCAAAAGAATTATTTTTTAATTTTAACAATACTCCCAATATATCATTTCTACAAACCAACACATAAATTAAATCATTTCTTATTTCAATTTCATAATTAAAATCAGTTAATATATTTTTAATTATTTTTTCTAAAAACATTTAATAATTATTTTGTATAATCATCCAACAATTAATTATTAAAAGTAATTAATGTTTATTTCTAAAAGCATCTAAAGATATTATTTTACTATCATTTGCTTCTACTTTTATAGCTTGTTGTATTTTTACATCATCAAGATTTGGTATGAAATCCAAATTGAAATCTTCAGATGGATCATTAACATTTATTAATGATGAAAATGGAACATATATAGTTTCATCTGACTTATCAAATGCTAAACTTACAGAAAATCCATAATCATCTACAATTAAATCCCAAAATTCATATTGTAATACTATAGTAAGTTCATCTTGAAATTCTTCTCTAATAGCATCAGATATTTTCACATTTGGATGTTTTGGTGAAAATGTAATATACAAGTGCTGCTTATTATTAAAGCCACTACGAGATACTTGTTTAAGTATTTGTTTTACTACGGATACCAATGCATCTTGCATTAAAATATCATAATTAATCCTCTGATCCACATTAAACTCCAATGAGATAGGAGGGATTCTGTTGCCCGGTTCCCTCCAAACCGCTATGTTACTGTTATTTTAACATAACAGCACTGCAATAAGTTAATTAATCTTAAAAAAGAATTAATTAACGATTAACAACCTTTTTCATAGGTGTATTCATCATAATATTACGGTTAGCAACTTTCACATTATGATTTTTTGCAGCTCTCCTCTGAGAGACAATACCATTTTTATTGGCATTTATAATTTTTTAGCCCGATAACGACGGATACAATGCCGAGTGAAAGATAAACCTTTATTTCTTTATGTCGAACCTATTTCGTCCCCGTATATTACTGTGTGAACATATGATAGTAAATACTAATAACAATCATATATTGCCAATTACTATTTAGTACTCAATACTACAATACTGTACATATATCATATATATAATACTAATCATGGTGGAGACGCAGGGTACCGCCCCCTGGTCCATAAAGACTATTACGCAAACCGTTTATCACTATAGTACTAATTGTACAGTAACATTATAACACACATTTGGATAGTATTCTATAGAGATAATGCAACAATACATAATTTAATGGATTTAGTAAATAAAACATTGTATTGTCTACAAAATTAATGTTGTAAATTAACATATCGACTAATAAATTGTATAAATTATTTTATAAATTGGTACAATAAATAAAAAATAATAGCTTTACATTTCATTGAACATGTAGTAGAATAATTGAGAGGATGTATTTTAGGAGTTCAAAATGAACTTTTTTAATTTAAAAAAATATTGTTTATTAAGTTTGGCAGGATTGATGGTGGTAGGTGGCTTTGAATCATCTCAAGCTGCTAGTAAGAATGAGGAGGTAACGTATCAAATATTCAATGAACAGGATAAAAGTAACGTATCAATAAGTAATTGTGATAAATTTATCAATGTTGCCCAAAAAATCATTACTGAAGTAGTATCGAAAAAATACGAGCGGGATACTAATACATTGGCAGATATATTATCAGAAGCTTTTCGTCTTTCACATATTGAAACTTCAGTTTTATCAGAGCCTAAATTGCTGATAGCAAATTGTTTAAAACAAGAATCATTCTCATTACAAGATGAAAATAAAGAGTCGGAACTACGATTAGTAAATAGTATGTTCAATATAGTGAAACTTATTAATGTGTTAAACTTAGACTTTAATGAATATAATATCAATAACAAACTGTTGATTACATTGGGCATGATTTCAGCTAACTGCAATCTAGATTTGTTGAGAAGTGAGTGTGAGACATCATTCAGTAATAACATTAGTAGTAACAAATTTAGACCTTTTGATACATTCATGCAACTATTGTACAATAATAGTTTTGATCATACTATTAGTGCTAATGATTTTATAAGCGATTTTGCTTCGTTATATCAAACAACAAACAATAAATTTAGTATGGATAATTTCTTTAAAATACGAATGAATGGTAAGATTATAGCTACAAGCAATGAGAATATATCTAGTAGAGATATAGCTGATGTAGGTAGTTTGGTGAATTCTAAAAAACCAGGCACTCTTAATCAGTTGTTAAACAGTTTACATGTAAATTTTGCAATGACTGATTCTGAGTACATGAGTTTATGTGGTAATGCAATCATGTTAAATTACTACAAAGACGTTGTTCAACAAATTATAAAGGATCAAATGGATCGAACTAAATCAAACGATAAGCCACAAATCTTCAAATCAGTTGGAGATATCTCTAATTTTTTTATAGACTCTATTGAAAAATATTACCAAGGCTCAGGAGGAGTTGAAGAACAAAATGAATTGCAAGGACAATTAAATAAGCAGAATAATTTGTTTAAAACAAACTTTAATAACTCTAACCCAAAGTTAACTAATCAACAATTTGATATGCCTGGGTTGAACAATGAGGATGATAATAATAATAGTAATCTGCCAAAAATTAATACCAATTTAAATAATTTGCAAAATAATAATAGTTCAAACAATAATATACAAGGAGAAAATGATAATGAGGAGATTATTGATGATTCTGGAAATAAAGATAAAAGATCTCAAGGCAAGACAGAACTAGGCCAATTCCATGAGGATTTGAAAAAGAAATTTGAGTTGATCCCGAGTATACTACAGGAAAATGGATTAGAGATAACTGGAGTGAGTACAATAAATGGGATATTCAGGGCCTTGCCACCAAGTGTTGCA
>CACYBM010000042.1 GCA_902772645.1 uncultured Pseudomonadota bacterium
GATGAAATTTACAGAAGGTATAGTAATAAATATTCTGCTGTATCTTTCATTATAATTTGTATTTATTGGAAATATATGATATTATTTCTTTGTTTGGGGATAGGAGAGATAATATTGCCGTTTATGATTATTATAGTGAAATAATCGATTATTTTCTGACAAAATATTTTAATGATTTTGTTAGCTTAAATGGTTAAGATTATGCAATGAAATTAGTAATAATAAATATGAAAGTGAAGCAATTATAACATATGAAAATTAATGTCCTATTAGTGATCGAATGTTACGCAGCCAATATATAATATTGCGTAGTAGATGTTTAAAGAAAGATTTTAGTAAACAAAATTTTATAATAATAGTTAATACCTGTCTGTGTGATAATCTGTGGTATAGATACTTTAGTATTTATAAACAAGAATATCCAGAAAGGTTAATGTCTTCTATTGTAATGTGAAGTATTTTGTAATCAACCAGTTCGTATCACGTAGTAATTTGCTAGAATAGCGTAACAGTGCTCAAGCACTGCAAAACACTGCTTCAGTATCGTGAAACAATCCGTCAGGATCGTGAAACAATTCATTAGGATCGTGTAACAAATGATATAATTTTTAAAGAAATATTTTGGTAAACAACATTTATTAATAATAACTAAGGAGTTTATTGTACCTATCTGTGTGGAAAATAAGGATAATATCTTTTATTAATGCCATATTAAAAATTAATAATTCGATTAATTTACTAGATTAATATGAAATACATAGGTTACTTCTTAGTTGTTGCCCTTTGGTCATTTTTTGGTTTAAGTCCTTGTATTATTATGTTACTGGGAATTCTCATATCTATTGATACTACTGAGTTTTGTATATTTGGTTGTTTTAATAATTTATTCAAAGTATTTAATGATTTATACATTAAACTATCATTACAGGATGGTAGTTTTATCGTTATTTTATTATTTAATATAATATCCCATCTTCTTTGTCTAACGTATATTACAGAATGTAACTCCTTTTTTATACTGGAATACTTATCTAATATCTGTAACATTTTGAATATATTTAAATTAGCATCTATACCAGATACTAGTGGTAGATTTGGATTAACTGTAACATCTTCTATGAAATGTCCATCTTTATCAATTAAAGTGTAAGTTTTATTATGGTAGTATATAGCTATTGGAAGTCTTTCATTTACTTGTATTTTTATTATGTTTGGTAGTATTTTATGAATACTAACATCCTTTATCCAACCTATGTTTATTAGATTATTCAATAGACTAGTAGTTGATACCTTAAAAATACTATCTCCTGGTTTAATACCTAATTTTTCTATTATTAATTTTTCTACTTTAGGAGACGCGCCAATTACTATTATTGTTTTAATACGAGCACCTGTGAGATCTATAAAAGTATTTGACACGTTATTCCATAATTGAAGGATGTTATTTTTATAATAAATTCCAGCAATTGATAATACAGATATAATTAACAGTAATATGTACCTAAAAAGATTACGTCTAAACCTTCTATACCTGTACCGTACCACATTTATTCCTATTTACTTATAATTATTATTTAATTATTGCCTTTTAACATTTCAGCTTGATTAAATTTTATTAATTGATCAATAATTTCATCTAAAGCTGATCCATCCATTATTTTATCTATTTTGTATAATGTCAAGTTTATCCTGTGATCAGAAACTCTTCCTTGTGGAAAATTGTAAGTTCTAATACGTTCTGAACGATCTCCAGATCCTACTTGGTTTTTTCTATCCTGAGATCTCTTTGATTCCCTTTCTTGTCTCTCATGTTCATATATCTTAGATCTGAGTATTTTCATTGCCTTCTCTCTATTCTTGTGTTGTGATCTTTCATCCTGTACAGCAACAATAGTTCCAGTAGGTATGTGTGTAATTCTAACAGCACTGTCAGTTTTATTAACATGTTGTCCTCCAGCTCCAGAAGATCTATATGTATCTATTTGTAAATCCTTTTCATCTATTTTTATATCGAATTCTTCAACTTCTGGTAATACTGCCACTGTAGCAGCTGATGTGTGTATACGTCCTGATGCTTCAGTTTCTGGGACTCTTTGCACTCTATGTACTCCAGATTCATATTTTAATCTAGCAAATACTCCCTTACCTGATATGCTAACACTAGCTTCCTTTATTGCTCCTATATCTCCTCCGTGAAAATCAAGTATTTCGAAGTTCCATTTATGTAAAGATGCATACATCTCATACATTTTAAATAAATCAGCAGCGAACAGTCCAGCTTCATCTCCACCTGTTCCAGCTCTTATTTCTAATATAGCACCTTTATCATCATCAATATCCTTTGGTAATAATAGTATTTTTATTTTATATTCTATTTCTTGTATTTCATTTTTTAAATCCAAATACTCTTCTTCTGCTATGGATTTTATTTCATTATCATTTGAAGT
This sequence comes from uncultured Pseudomonadota bacterium, assembly GCA_902772645.1. Taxonomy (GTDB): domain Bacteria; phylum Pseudomonadota; class Alphaproteobacteria; order RUG11792; family RUG11792; genus RUG11792. Next base: position 2,448 of record CACYBM010000042.1, read on the forward strand.
ATTAAGTAAATTTTGTAGATCATTTAATTCTTTTTCTTTGCGAAATAATAATCTAATAATATCAGCTAATTCAGTAAGATTTGCGAATTCTTTTGATAAATCAACACTTTCAGTCTGATCAAAATTTGTAGTATTATTGAGTTTTTCCTTGACAGTTTCAAATCTTTCTAAAATTGAATATAATTTATCTCTAAATATATCCATACTAATTTTTTTACATATGTTAAGTATATATTTTCATTATAGCATCTTTGAGGGATATTATAACATCGTATGTTATGTGTTAATATAAAATTATAATTTAATAAACAAATAAATAATGTTAATTACTGTAGTTACATTATTTCCAGAAATGTTCCCCGGTCCTTTAACTTATAGTTTATTGGGTAAAAAGTTAGGAACACTATGGAATTTAAAGATTGTAAACATAAGAGATTTCTCAGATAACATATGGCATAAAGTCGATGATACTCCATATGGTGGTGGTGCTGGAATGGTTTTAAAACCCAATATAGTACACGATTCTTTGAGTTATGCATTATCTCTATATAATGGTTCAAACCCAACAATAGTTTACATGACACCTAGAGGACAAGTATTCAATAGTAATATCGCGAAAAAAATAGTAAATAATGAAGGGATAATAATATTATGTGGTAGATATGAAGGTATAGATCAGAGGGTTATAGATTTCTGGAAAACAAATCATAATCTGGTAGAAATAAGTATAGGAGATTATGTATTATTTGGAGGGGAAATACCTGCTATGGTATTAATTGAAACATGCCTAAGATTTATTCCAGGTATTATGCATAATTCAGAATCGGTAATGGATGAGAGCTTCGCTATTGATCTTTTGGAATATCCGCAGTATACTAAACCTGCAATCTGGTGTGGAAATAGTGTACCATCTGTTTTACTGTCCGGTAACCATTTAGAGATTGCAAAATGGCGAACAGAGCAATCTAAACAGATTACAAAGGCATTACGTCCTGATTTATGGAAAAAGTATTTGGAATTACATTCAGACAATGGAGGATGATACTTTTAAATAAATACTTAGAATTTATTGAGTAATGTTTACAAGATATTGAAACAATATTTTAGGATGTTTGTGTTGTATATAGCATTACTGTATTAATGTGTTATATTAATACATTTTTAATCAATAACTTTTTGTAAGTTGTACCTACTGTTACATTATTACTTCGGAGTATTTTATGAATATTTTAGAGCAAGTGAATAAAGAGTACATAGATGAACTATTAAAAAACAATCCAGTGCCAAGTTTTAGAGCTGGAGATACAGTACAAGTAGCAATAAAGATAAATGATGGAGAAAAAACTCGTACTCAATTATTTGAGGGAGTTGTAATCGCTAGAAAGAATAGATCTATAGGCTCATCATTTAAAGTGAGAAAAATTTCTAATGGGGAAGGAGTTGAAAGATTATTTTACTTGTATTCTCCTAATATATCTATCAAGGTTTTAAAACATGGTAAGGTTAGAAGAGCAAAACTATACTATTTAAGAGACAGAACAGGGAAGGCAACACGTATAGAAGAAAAGGCTAGAAATAAATAGGAATATGTGGTAGACTAAGAATGTCCCTTAGTATTTGTATTAATTTTTTTTAAAACTAAACTCTTTTGGAAACTAGGGGACGCAGTTGTGCTCGTGTTTTATTTCGTGATAATTTGTTAATATTAATATTGGCAATGACAAAACAAGGTTATTCGATAATATAATACATTTACAACATCATGTTTCAACGATTCTAATTTAACTATGCTATAATGAATATAGATATAAAGTTATAAATACAGTATGAACAAATACAAAATAATATTTAATCTAATAATATTAAGTTTTATACTAGTTATATGTTATGCAATGGGTAAGTGGATAGTTCCATTCTTTATAGGAATAATATTAGCATATTGTTTACATTATCCAGCTCAGTTGTTATCAGATAAATTAAAAGTATCATCAACAGTATCAGCAAGTATTATCTTAATAATACTTATATCAATATTTACTGTTATGTTTGTATTTCTAGTACCATTAGTACAAAATGCTATATTAATATTATTAAAGAAATTAGTAATAATCTTAAATACTAGTTCTGCAGAATCAATTAATGAATTTGTTAAAAGCATTTTATTGAAATTCGGTATTAACAAGTCAATTGATGTTGGAACTGGTATACAGAATTATATAAGTAATACTATACACAATGTTCCTAAATATTTATATAATTTTATTAGTACTGGTAAATCTATAGTATACACAATAATATTCATGTGTATGACACCAATTATTACTTTTTATTTACTAAAAGATTGGAATAAATTGTCAATGTATTTTATTGTAATTCTACGAAGATTTACATCTAACAAATGTATAGATTTATTAATAAGGATTAATACTAAACTAGGAGATTACATAAAAGGCCAATTATTAATATGTTGTATATTATCAATAGTATATTTCATAGGATTAAAAATAATAGGAGTTAGTGAATACATAGTGTGTAGTATATTTTCTGGATTTATCTCAATAGCTCCATTTTTCGGACCATGTATAGGATTAGCTGTAACATTAGCTATGGGTATGGATGATTTTGCTTTTCTTTATCAATACTTCTTGACAATTGTATTATACATAGTCGTACCATTTATTGATTCTAATTTTATTACACCAAAATTAATAGGAAATAAATTAGGCATACATCCATTTTGGATGCTATTTTCAATATGCGCCAGTATGTCAGTGTTAGGAACTCCTGGAATATTTTTATCGATTCCAATTGCTGTTATATTTACTACAATCTTTAAAGTATTGTTTAATAATAAAAATATAATAAATTGACAGCCCTAGATTTAATAATAACATTCAATTATATATTAATTTTAGCTATAGTGAAATAATACGATACGTAATTCATTTATATTACTGAATAATAGTATGTATAATACAAATATTAATAGAAATAAAGTATCTAATAAATTTAATGTATTTAAAAATCTTCTGAACATATGCTTGATTTGATTATATAAATATGTTTAAATTGCAATATGAGTAATTTTTGTGATATTAACATGAAGTTTAATAAAATTTTAATATTTATAACAGTAATTAGCATAATAGGGGTAGTGCACATACAATGGATCACAATAACATTAATAATAATCGGAGGCCAAATTATATTGACAAAAGTTCATTAATAAGACGTACCATACAAGATGTGAAAATTATACCATTACAAAATAACAAAGCTCCTCGAGATAATGACATCAATAGTAGCCATTCATCAGTAACAAATATATCAGATATCAATAACCAGCAGTCAAGTAATATATGTACACAACCAAGCATTCTCCACAATGGTAATATTAAATCACAAGACATGGCATATACAAACAGTAGTGCTCAAGTGAATTTGCAAAAAAAATTGTCTCATAGTAAAAAATCACCATTATCAGTTAGTAGTAATCTATTTTTTCCAAATATAAATAATATAAATATTCCACAACCAATGGAAACAAATTATTCTACATATTATCCTCATACAAATAATCAATCGCAAGTGTATCCATATAATAATTCATATGTAAATGCTCAACAACCAATGAATATTTATCAAATTAATAATACATATGGAAACAACTTTGATATTAACAAAAAATTAAATAAAAAGCATATAAATAAGCGTAATATTCAGTCTCAATATAATAATATGCAATATAATTCTACATCATTGTGTTGCAATAGTTTACCATATATACCATCTATGATATTAGCAAGAAAAATAAATGATTTAGAAACAACAACAAATCAATTAGAAATAACAGTGAATAACGTTAATAGTAAATTAGAAATTATTAATGCCAGGTTAGATGGTATTAATCAACAACTAGAGAAAATTAATAAAAATACAATAACAAAGGAAGAATATAATGATATCAAGAGTGGAATTCAATTAAGTCAACAGGTATTAGAAGAGCACCAAAAATCAATTGATAATATTAATGCATCAATATTGGAACATAAGAGTAAAATACAAGATATTAATGCAAAAATATATCAGGATGGTAATATGTACTATACATATCATTCAAAATTTGATAAGCATAGAGGTAGTAAATATAGAAATTACAAAAGTGGTAAATATTTTGAAAAAGACGATTATATATTAAAAGAAATACTATCATAGTTGTAATTTATTAACATATATGGTCTAATTATCTTGTAATATGGAGTTAAAGGGTTTTATTATGAAGTTTCATATTATTCTAACAGTTGTGTTACTTGCAATAAAGAGTGCGTATTCTATGCAGGCTATTAATGGTAAAAGACAAAATTATATTAAGAAAGAAATAATTTGTTGTGATGATTTAAAACAAAATATATCTAATATAAATCATAGTAAGCCAATAATAAGTGATTTTTATCGAGAAACATTGCAGTATTACAATCCAGAATGCAAGAATCAGAACATTGATACAAAGACAGTTTGTAGCAATATTTTTAAGAAGAGTATACAACAGAAACTTGATAGTCATATAAATAATAATGTATTAAATGTAAATGAATTTAAACAAGAACAAACTTGTAAGATAGAACCTGATGGTAATAATTTACAAGATAATACATATTCTTTATGTTATTATAATTATAATTTGCTTAATACAATATTAAATGAGATTCAATTGTTAAATAAAAGAATAGATAGACTTGAACAGATTTCATCTGATAATAGAGATCATACAATTAGAGATGTAAATATACCAATGAGTCAATTAATTAATGCCAGATATAAAGATCATTCAAAGACAATAAATGATATAAAAGAAAAAGTAGAGGAAATTTATTATAATTTACCAATGGATGCAAATTACTTTAAAGTATATAACAAAGAGAAACATTATAAGATGCATGGAAGTAATAGTAAATATAATAAACATAAAGGAAAAGGGGATTTTAATATTGCGAAGGAAGTTTAATTATAAAAATATTATTATGTTTTTTGAAATATATGTTATTATATAACAAATAAGCATTTATTTAAGAGATTTTCGTATGCAGATTAGTAAAATATTTGATATATTATTAGCTTCTATATTATTACAAGGATCATTGTACGCAATGCATACAATTGATGGATATAATTGTAATCAGAAACAAGCCCATCAAATACCAATGAGGAACACAATTTGTAGTAATAATAGCTCAGCGTTTTATCCAATACCTACAACAAATATATATAGTCACAACTTAGAAAAAACAAATAAAAATACAATATCTATTAATAATCGATCACCAATACCAGAATACAATATATATACTAATAATCAAATACAATTAAATTATCCAAACATATCACGAATCCCAGTATTAGATTTAAGCAGAATTTTTGCAGATACAGTATATTGTTCTTATTATAATGCATTACCGCAAATACTAAATATAGTAAAAACAAATAATGGCCAAAAATGTAATATAAATATTATGCATTACTATACAATTAATCAATCAGAACCAATTAATAATACAAACAATAATAATACAGTACAAAATTGTCATAATAACTCTAACCGATATTATTTTGGTAAAAAACTATATAAAAAAAAGATAATAAAAACGGAAAATGTGTCGTCAGATAATAATATGCATGTAGATAGTGATATAGATATTAAAAATACAGATATTAACGTAATAAGTAATAATAAAAAAGAAAATAATAATTATACTATTAACACAGTTATAAATGATTCAACAAACGAACCAAAATATATTATAGATTTAGGTAAAAAAAAGTTGCCAAAAGGTCAAAAAGGAAATAAAAAACTAAACCGAAAATGAAAAACCTCTAAAAAGAAATATATAAAAAAATAAATAACTCTTATATAAGTATAGTGCAATCGTATTAATAGTGCTTTTGCACTATTACAAATATCTTTACTATTGCATGGTATTGCAAAATGTGTTTCAATTGTACCGATAGGTAAATTTTGACATAATTCTATTATGCAATTTAATAAAATTCTGATATTTGCATTAACAATGACTATAATAAATAGTATAAATAATGCTTCACAATATAATCCAATTAATGAAATAACTGACAATATCAAAACAATTGACAAGAACATAAACCAAGTTTCTAAGAAGTCTGACACGATATATTATCATCGTACGGCTTCCTTGATATCACAAAAATATTGCTGTTCAAGGACAGAATTGTAAGATTATAAGACAAAATAGAGAATTGATGAACAAATTACTAGGAATAGAAAGTAATATAACAAATAATTTTGTAAATAACAATCAAATAATTAATAACATAAATAGATTGGATAATATTGTAAATAAACTTGAAAATACTTTAAATCAAAATATAAATACTAATGTTTCTCACATCAATAATTTAAATAATGATCCATTGTATAAATTTAATATTCTTCTAAATAAATTAGAGAATATTTATAATAAATTAACTATCAATAATGATAGTACAAATAATAATATAAAATACTTCACTAATAATAATAAAAATAGTAATGAGGAAGATAAGAAAGAATAAATTAATAATAAACCATTTTTTAATACATTATAGTGCAATTGCGTGGTTAATGACCTTGCAAGATTTTTTCGTGTATCCTATTGCAATACATTTTTAAATATGTTGTAATGAAATTACAAGTAAATTTAAGGGGATTTCTCAATGAAGTTTCATAGCATTTTAACTGTATTAGCAGTCTGTAGTTCATTGTACGCAGCTCAAGATACTGTCAATACACCATTGGATAGTAATACTAGCACAAACATGGTATTGTCAGCCACTCAGGATACTCCAGGTGCTTTTGTCAATAATGAAACACAAGATTACAGTATCTTTCAAGCCAATACGAATATACAACATAAACCATTGTTCGAAAATAATGCAGATACTGTGTCAATTTTTAGCAATATAAATAATAACAATACAAGTAGTGACGATACCATCACAAAATTAAATAGTTTAAAAAGCAAAAATGTAATTAATGACGATATTATTGACATATTAATCAAATTAAAACAAGAAAACAGTAACATGAAGGAAAGACTAAAACAGATAATAAATGACAATGATAGTGTTAAATTAAATTGTAAAAAACTTAATCAAATAAAAAATGAGAATGATATCTTGAAATTAAAATGTGAAAAAATTAAAGAGCAAAATAAAAGAATTATTCTACAGAATAACAGACTAATGAATTTGTTTAATGAACGGGGTATTTTTAAAAAACAGAGTAAACCGAAGATCAAATTTGATGATATGAATCAAGGCATTTTTGGTTCTTTAGATAATAAGCCTTTATTTGGCGATTTGAATTTAGCAAATAACAATCAAAATAGTATATTTGCAGGTAGTCTGTTTGGGAATAATAATAAAAACGAAGAAAAAACGAATGAACTAACATCATTTAGTGTATCTGCAGGAATATTTAAGGATGTCAAAACTTCTGTAAATAATAGTTTATTTGGTAATAATAAATTGTTAAACAATGATATAAAAGATACGGAAAATGAGATCAAATCCTCTGCAAATATTTTTAACAATACTAAGGATAATATAAAAAATGAAAACCAATTGTTTAATAATAATCAAATTATTATAAATACAAAACTATTTGGTGATGTGACAATGCCTACCAATAAAAGTTTGTTTGATGGTAATAAACTGGAGAATAATGGTAACAATAACAGAATAAATAATGCAGAGAATAAAAATTGTAATGCAATTACAGATAGTTTTAGTAAATTAAATATAGATAATAATTTATGTGGGGGGAATACAACAAATATTGATAATAAAACTAATACAACTCCTGGACTTTTCGATGATTTAATAGGAATCGATACAACTAATACTTTGTTTGGTAATATTAAAATATTGAATAATAGTACAAAAAATAATACATGTGAAAATATGACTCAAGGTAATTCAGAGAACAATAAAGAACAAAATATACTTACTCCACAGTAATAATTAACTACATAGTGCAATTGTATATTTACTGTTGCACTATTTCATTTTTTAATTGTTTATATTGTTCTAATAACCGTATATAATACATTATATTGCTTATAAATATTACTTAGTACAATAAAATTAGTACAATAAAAATTGATAATAAATAAATGGTGATACCATTTAATGGTATGGTAATGATATATAATTTCTGTTATACATTTTAAAATATTTTAATATTTTGTTATATTAATGTTGCTATTTCATAGCAAATATGTTTAAATTATATTAAGAATTGTTTTTAATGTAATTTGTTTATGAAATTTAACAAAATTAACAGAGGTTTATTTTTTATAGTATCTGTTATATTAGTGAGTGGTACTTTACATTCTATACAAGCAAGCCAAAATGAAGAGCCTGAGTACTCATTTTATCCAGAGATAAATGATAATAATATTAATGATAATAATATTAATGAAAACTTAGGTGCGAATAATCTTAATGTTAGTCTAACACTTAATACTAGTGTACAATCATATCAACAACAACAACCAGCATTTGTTGCCGGATTTCCAGTCCTAATGATGGTGCCAGTAAGATTCTTTCCTATTAATACGTTATTCGATAAATTACAAAATATTGAAAATACATGCAACGAGTATAGGGATGATCAAAAGATTATTTTAGACAAGCAAAACACTATTTTAAAAAATCAAACTCTTATATTAAAGAAACTAAGTGATTTAGAATATGAACAATGTAATGCTAAAAGAAAGATACATAATATTTATTCTCAGGTAAATAAAGATAATTACAACAGTATTCCAAGACGAATACAACTTTTTAGGAAAGAAACGAATGAGCAATTTAATGAAATTAAACAATATTTACAAAATAATATCTCGAACAAGGAAGGATTGAAAAATCCTCAGACAGAATACAATAATATTGGATATAAATCAAATAGAAATAAGTATTACAAAAATAATTATAATAAATACTTCAAATAGTATTATATATTATTTTGATTAAAAGGGAGTTTAATATGAATTTTAATAAAATTTTATTTTGCATATTATGTGTTACAACAGTAAATAGTGATTTGCATTCTATGGAAAAGACTTCCAGTATAAAAAATAATGAAAACAATGGACTGTTACGCCAATTATGTAAAATAAGCGAGACACAAACTATGGAAAAGAATTCTAGTATGAAAAATAATGAAAACAATGGACTGTTACGCCAATTATGTAAAATAAGCGAGACACAAATATATGACGTAAATGACTGTGAGGATGAGGATGAAGAAAATCCACTTAGTAATATATTCAACTATAATTTTTTTGAACAAAATAATAATTCTCCTCAAAATAGGAATGTTTCATATGACATACAAAATACACATAATATAAATGATTTACCATGTAATACAACAAATCATGATAATACAACAAAAAATTTGAATATAAATAACTCCTTTTTATTAGAGCCTAATAATATAAATCAAATTTGTCAAACAACCAAGACCGATACGAATAATGAGTGTTTTAATATAAATATATTAGAATTAATTGTTAATGACTTAACGTCTCTTAACACTAAAGTTGATGCTCTTATTGAAGTCAGTAAAAATAATCAAGCAAAAATAGATAATATACAAGCACAAATAAATAAATTAACTAATAAAAGTGATATACATAATAGTATAAATAACAATACAGAGAATAAGACAAAATCTTTGGGTAACAAATTAAATAATATTGAGACGAAAGTAGATGGAATAAAACAACAAATGAATAAATTAAATGATTCTTTGCTAGAAATTTATGATGCTGTATATGATGACTCAGAATTCGGATTAAATATTCCAGGAAGATTACAAACTATTTGGAACGCAATCAAGAACCAGCCCAATTATCAGAATAGATATAATATGAGTAATAAAAAGCGAATAACTTTTTATAAAAAATGTGAAACAAACAAAAGGCCTAATGTAATAAAAACTAATACAGTACAAGACAAAGATATTATTAGCGAAGAAACTAAAAATATTGAAGAGATAAAAACAGAAAATATAATAGTACAAGATAAAATAAAAGATAAAGTACACGATCAAGATGCTATTAAAGAAGAATCTAAAAATATTACGAATACAAACACGGAAGATATGATAGTACCAAATAACATAGAAGAACCAACCCAGAAAAATGATAAATGATAAATAAAACCTTATAAATATGGCTAATTTTTTTAATTGGAGGATAGTATGAATTTAAAAAAACTTTTATTTTATATAGTATTCACAACAATAATAAATAGTAATTATGTATACACTACTGAAATTAACAATAGCATGCAATATGATCAAGAAGGTAATATTAATAATGAAAAATTCCATTATCTTGATAATATCATTAATTTTACGGAAGAAGAAGCCACCGCGAACACCAGTAATATAGACTCAAGGTGTCATAATATTGTAAATGAATTTTTACATCAAAAAACCAATGTACTGCAATCTGAGAAGAAAAACTCATCAATATTATTTTTTACACCACAAGATAATCATATAACACAAAATGATACAAACGTAGTAATAAATAATAATTTAAATAATATTACAAATACATCAAAAATTGAAAACAATGAAAATATCATTAATAATGATATTAGTATCAATAAAAGTTCACATAATAATATATTTAATGCAGAATCTAATTTGACATTAAATACAAAGAATAAATTTTCTTTACCAATCAATACAAAGGATTATATACCAACAAAACATAAGAAATATGATTTTTTGCAAAAACAATATCCTAATAATACAATTAATGCTCCACAATTTTTTACAAATACCACAAATATACCACAGGATACCGGTTCAGCATTATTACAAATGACTCTCACAAACATTGAAAACAAATTAAATAATATAATGAATATACAGAATGCTATGGCATGTCAAATTGCCCTGTTACAAAATTCAACAATTGATATTAAAGATCAAGTAAATAGAATGCAGAATAATATAAGTAATAATATAGAAAAAACAGCCAGAAGTATTAACTATAATAATAATAATCTAAATAAAAATTTGAAAAATGTTATTGATCTTGTGAGTAACGAGTCAAGCAATGAATTGAAAGATGCCAAGCAGAAGATAAGTGACATAAAGAAATCAATTGACGATATTATTATTAATAAATATTTGCTCTTTATGAATAAAAATATCTCCGTTATTTATTCTAATATAAAAGATGATACTCGTTCGCAATTTAAAAATATTCCAGGTAGATTGGAAGGCATATATAATGAAAAAATGAAAGAGCATCGCATTTTGGATGAACTTAAGCATAAATTGGGGGAACTAATTGAAAAAATTGATAAAAGAACAAACGATATTAACGGATTAAAAAAAGAGGACATTATTAATAATAATACTGATAATATTAATGCTAGTATTACATTAGATAATAAAATAAAGCAAGATAACAGCAATATAGAAAATATAGATGAAATTACCACACAAATAGAAGATAAAGAAAATAAAATTGATGAGATAAAAAAGCATAATGAAATACATCAAAATATAATATCAGATAAAGCTAGTAATAAAGAAGAATCTAAAAACATTGAAACAAAAAACACAGAAGATATAATAATATAAAACAAAATAGACGAACCAGCCGAGAAAGATGACGAATTATCGAAAATAAATGATAAATAAAAGTAATATTTAAGGGAGGTTAATATGAACTTTATTAAAACTGCTGTTGTGGTTGTTATAGCAAATTGTACACTGAGTGCAATGCACGATAATAATAGTAATCAACAAATGCACAACAGTCATTATGGTATAAATAATTCAGTAGCTAACAAAAATCTGACTAGAAATAATAATTTGACATTTAACAATAATGCTCATTTATTTAATAACAATCCATTGATTAATAATAATCAATATGGTAATAATAGCCTTTTTATTAATAATTCACGATTTAACAATAATTCACACGTAAATTGTAATGGTAGACAAACTATTCCTAATCAAAACAATATAAATAATATGATAATTCCTACACAACTAGAATATATTAAAAGAGTGAATAGTATAAATTATAATAATATTATTAATAGTGATATTAATAATAATATGCGATCTCAAAATATTGTTGAAGTATTAAATGGTGTGATACAAAATCAAAACCTTATATGTTTTATATTGCATCGTACAGAAGGTAAAATAAATGAATTAAAAGAAAACATGAAGAAATTAACTGATCTATTGTCAAAACAGAACAATACAAATAAAATAAATGAAGATAGCGAAGAAGATAATATCAAATAATATTGATACTAACATTTAATAAATTAACAAACAATAATTATAATAGTTGGAAGAATAAGTAAGTATATTAGTATAGTACATTGTTTATATAATAGACTTTGTACTATTTTTTTTTTATACACTTGTAATTTTGATATAGATATGTGATAATTGTCATGTAATTATTACTTTTATGTGTATTAAAGTGAAATATAACAAATTTTTAATGTTTTTATATCTATTAATATCAACACAAAGATTGTTACACGCTTCCGATGCAAGTCAGAATAGTATTCTTAACAAAGGATTTATACAATATAGTGATAATACTTCATCTGTATTAAGTGATAGTTTAGAATTAGAAGAAGAAAATACACCAGTTTTAAATGGTAATATAGAAAATACAAATAATAATAAAAATAATGGTTGGCAAAATTTACAAATAGAATATCCTAATAATATTTGTTTAATGAATAATATGAAAAGTAAGTTACATTCTAAGACAATAACAACATTTGAAAATAATAGTACCAAACAGAAATATAGTAATAATAAACACAGACGTATTGATAGGAATCAAAAATTTAATAATAATAAAATTACCAATAAATATCCTACAAAGTGTATTAATAATCATAGAATATTTGCAGAAACTGATAGTGATCTATTAAAACGTTTTCTAGAACAGACAAAGGAAAACGCTAATGAATATGTGAAACTAAATAAAAGAATTAATGCTTTAAATAAGTTACTAAAAGAAGTATTAGATTATGAACTTTACAATGAATTAAGTGAAAAATTTTTGACTAAAAAAACAAAAAGAACTCAATATGATATAAAGTAAGCTCGATATAAAATAGTTAAGGTAATGTATTGTACATTACCTGTACTTTTCTTAAAAATGCAATATAAACTTAGTATCAGTAAATGTTGTATAATATCAGATTATCGTCTTAATCAGTTCAATACATTTTTTGATAGTATAAACTTTATACTATTTTTTTTACATACTTGTAATTTTTATATAAGTATGTGACAATTGTCGTGTAATTGTTACTTTTATTTTTATTAAAGTGAAATATAACAAATTTTTAACGACACTTTCAATGGTATTATTACCAAATGGAGTATTGTATGCTTCTGAAGGAGAAAAATATAATGTGTGCGAGAATACAATTGTCCAAGATAATAAATCAAATCCATCTTCGTTATTCAAGCAACATAATGATCCAAATTCCATTAACGTTGCAATGTATTATTTAGATAGGAGATTTGAAAAAGCTATAGCGAAGAAAAATCCTATTGAAGCAAAATTATACTTTAAGAAAGGATTGGATATGGTAAGTGAAAAACTTGGAGAAGATATTCAAGCAAATAGTAGTAATTATGATATTTGTAAGAATGTAGTTTCTAATAGTAGTATTAGCAAATTAAATTACAATATAGATAATTTTGCAGTAGATATAGATAATTCAATTAATACTAATAAATTCAATTTAAATATGGATCAATTGATAGGAAGATTTTCACAAAATAGTGAAGACAATAATAGTTTTAATAGCAGTAAAAGTATTATAGAAAACCAAGAAAATAGCAGATATAATTGGCAAATTAAACATACTAATAGTATTTGGTTAAAAAATAGTGTAAATGGTAAATTGATATATGATAAAGTAGCTGCGTGCGAGAACAAAATAAGCGAATTTATCAAGAAACAAAATAATATTAATAATGCTCAAAATCGTATTAATACAAAAAATAAAGAACTTATAAAAAACATAGAAGAAGTATTAAGTATCAATAAAATAGATAAGTATATATTAAATAAGAAAACAAAGAGATCTAAAAACAAGAAATAGTAAATTAGATATAAATGTAGTGAATAAACATTACATTTATTTTGGATGAAAAAGTACAATATAAAACTAATAGTAATGCGCATTGTATAATTATATTTTTGATAGTTCAAATGTTGATCATAAATTTTAGCACATTGGTTTATAATGTAAACTGATTTATACTATTGTTTGTATTGCACACTTGCAATTTTGATATAGATATGTGATAATTATCGTGTGATTATTACTTTTATTTTGATTAACGTGAAATATAACAAATTTTTAACAATAATTTCAATGATGTTATTACAAATTGGGGTATTACATGCTTCTGACAGAGATGAAGATGAAGAAGAAACATATAAAATCAATCCAATTGCTGATGTAATTAAGTATAAACATGAATCAAACATGTCAGTAGAAAAAGCAAATCTGCATGAACAAACAAGACACTATAAAACTCAAAAGTAGTAGTGATTTTCTAAGTAACAATCAAGATAGTATAATAATAGAACTATTAAGAAATATTATGAACACCCGTGAATTAATATGTAATAAAATAAATGTATTAGAAAATAAAATAGATCAAATCCAAAATGAACAAATTAATATTAAGAATCATATTTCTTCTAATAATACTAATTACACACAATTACTTAAAGAAATACATGAGAGTAATTATAATTTAAATAGTTTATTATTAAATAATAATAAAATTATGACAGAAACTGCTATACAAAAATCAAACATTGCAAAACTATCTTCAAATATTACTAGAATGAAAACCAATCTGAATGCGATACAAACTAAAGAAACAACTAAAATTTTAAATAATAAGCAGAAAATTAAATCCAAAAAACAGACCAAAAATTTTTAAATAAGAAAAGAAGGAAAGAACTAAAAATAATAAATAATAATTTATATATAACGTGATTAAGGTAGTGTATGGTACATTACTTTCCTTATACTTTATGTAGTTGATTTAGTATTTGTTTATCTGATATATTGTCTTCTATTCTTTAATAAATTATATAAATTAAATAAAGTTTCCAACAATTTTATAGTGTATTTATACATTACATTATTTCCTATATATACGCATTTATAATTTATATTTTCCTAGCAATGTATTTTACAAATAAAATATATACTCTACCATATAACTATACAAGGTTAAATTACAATCTTATACCCAATAACAACACATGCTAATTAATAATATATATTGTAACTCGCTTTGTTAAACAACAAATACTATATATATTACAAAACTAAACAACGAGTAAGAATCGTATAAGAATTCTTTATACATTAAATCTAAAGTGCATCACATCCCCATCTTGTACTATATAATCTTTCCCTTCAAGTCTTAACTTACCTGCTTGTTTTGCTCCTGATTCTCCTTTATATTCTAAATAATCTTGCCAATTAATTGTTTCCGCACAAATAAACCCTCTTTCAAAATCACTATGTATTACTCCAGCAGCTTGTGGTGCGTTCATTCCTTTCGTTATTGTCCATGCTCTGGTTTCATTAGGTCCGACGGTAAAATATGTAATTAATCCAAGTAATTCATATCCTTGTTTAACAACTTTATCTAATCCCGTTGAATTAACTCCTAATGAACTTAGGAATTCTAGCTTTTCATTAGCGTTTTCCAATTGAGATATTTCATTTTCTATTGATGCTGATATTATTACTACCGGTCTATTATTAGCTTTTAATTTAACATCTTCAGTATACTTATTACCAGTTACGATATCATTTTCAGAGACATTACAAATGAACATTACTGGCTTTGTAGTAAGTAATTGTAATTGATTTAGTATTGACTTATCATATATATTGGCATCAGTAGCTGGTTTTCCATCCTTTAATAGACTATACACATCAGATAAAGCTTCAAACAATTTTATATCGTTTTTATCTTTACTACCACGTAATTTCTTTTCCATTGCTGGAAGTCGTCTTTCAACACTTTCTAAATCGGCTAATAATAATTCTGTTTCAATAGTTTCTATATCAGAAATTGGATCAATACTACCATTTACATGAACTATATCATTATCTTCGAAGCATCTCACGACATGCAATATAGCATCGGTTTCTCTTATATTTGCTAGGAATTTATTACCAAGTCCATCACCTTTACTAGCTCCTTTCACGATTCCTGCAATATCAACAAATTCTAATTGAGATGGAATAATGTTCTTACAATCAACTATACCAGCAAGTTTATACAATCTATCATCTGGCACCGCGACTCTACCAACATTTGGATCTATAGTACAAAAAGGATAATTAGCTGATTCCGCCTGAGAAGTAGATGTTAAAGCATTGAATAAGGTAGATTTACCGACATTTGGTAATCCTACAATGCCACAATTAAACCCCATACACTATTTTATTTTATGCTCTCTAAATAGTACACGCTTCCTCACTTTAGGATCATACTTAATCAATTCCAATTTTTCTGTTATGTTCTTAGGATTCTTTTTGGTCACATAAAAATAACCAGTACCAGCAGAACTAACCATTTTTATAGTTATTACAGGACTCTTCTTTGCCATTATATCACCTTGTGTAAAAAAAATGGAGCGGGTAATGGGACTCGAACCCACGACACCAACCTTGGCAAGGTTGTACTCTACCACTGAGCTATGCCCGCACTTCTAGATATAATCATATCTTACATTATTATGCTAACATGCTTCATTAATGAATGCAAGCATTATTTGATTGGAATTTTTTATTAATATAAAAGCAAACTCACATCAGTACTACATTGCATATAAATTATTATAAAAGTTCAATCTATTATTATATATTTTTATCAAATAATTTTTAACATGATGTTATTATCCTTAATAATCATTTGCAAATATACTTAAAATCACATTATGACATTATTGTACATACTATAAATGATTGTATTCTGTTATGTTTTTTGAGCATAAATTGAAATATCATGCAGATCTTGCATTTTCATAATGTTTGGATTCTTCTTCTATCATTTACTTCCATAACTTCTCCTATTTTTAAATTTCCTAGTTCATAAGGTCCGTATTTTGTTCGTATTAATTTATTTACTTGCAATCCAAAGTGATTAAATATTTTTCTTATTTCTCTATTCTTGCCTTCCTTTAATATACATGTACACCATTTATTTAATCCTTTTTTGTCACTAGCTTTTATTATTTTTATTGATGAATATTTTATCCCATCTATTGTTATACCGTTACTTATCTGATTTATAATATCATCATTTATGTTACCAAAAAATCTAACTCTGTAATGTCTTTCCCATCCAGTAGATGGAGACTCAGCATACCTAGCAAATGATCCATCATTAGTGAACAAAAGTAATCCTTCTGAATTTAAATCCAATCGTCCTACTGATATTACTCTTTGACCTATTGTTTCGCTTATATTATCAAATACTGTTTCTCTATGCTTCTCATCCTTATGAGTAGTTACTAATCCTGAAGGTTTATTGTATATCCACACTCTAGTTTTTTGTTTATTAGTAAATGTATAATTAATACCATTTACAGTAATAATATCTCCGTTATTTATCTTTGCACCTAGATTATCTACTAATACACCATTTATATATACTAATTTATTATAGATATATTTATCAGCATCTCTCCTAGAACACACACCAAGCATTGACATAGCTTTGTTTAATCGTATTAAATTATCATTAATTGTATTGTTATCAATGTTTTTGCTGGATTTATTTACATTTATTGTTTTTTGATTATTACTATGTTTTATTAAAAATTTATTATTGTCGCTTGTTTTAGAAAAATTATTTTTATATTTTATTTTCATATTTCCATTATTAATTTTAATATTGTCACGATGTTTGTTATTTATTACTACATTTGGATTACTTTGCACGTTTTTATTATTATTTGATTTCTTATTGTTGAATTCTCTTGACATGTTTTGCTTTTTATCTTCAATACTATTCCAATGTTCTTTATTAATTACTGCACTAATGTTTTTTGTCACATTCTTCTTATTATTAATATTAGTTACTTTTTTATTATTTACTGTTTCTAATATATTGTTATCAGCAATGTTAATATTATTACTACGTGCTTGCTTAATTACTGTATTCGCATGACATGTTATGTTTTTATTATTATTTATATTTTCATAATTCGTTTTAACTAACATATTTTTCGCCTTGGTTTTTGTATTATCGCATTGTACTTTATTAATTCTTACATTTGAGTTATTTTTCACTCCATTCTTATCATTTGTATTATGTATGTTTTTATGTTTTATTTGTTCTAACATATTGTTCTCCTTATTCTTAATACTATTATTTTGTCGTGTATTAATTACTATATCTGAATTACTTCGTAAATTTTTACTATTGTTTATGGTTTTGTTATTTATTTTAATTGACATATATCCCCGTTATTTTTTAATTACTATATTTAGCTTTGTTACCAAAACAATTTAATATTACATTCTATTGTAGAATAAATATTTTTGCTTAAGCTCATTAACATCTTTTCCTACATGATGAAATTATTAAGATACAAATTCTATAGTTAAATTATTATTGCCAGAAGTTTCACTCTGTATACTAAAATAAGTTAAATACATTCGCAATATCGGTCTAAAAACAGTTCCATCTTCTCTATGTTCTAGTGAATCAAATACATACGGAACTCTAGGTACTGAGTTTCCTTGACACTTAAACTGTATTATAGAATATATATTATATAAAGTATTAGTCTTCAACAAATTAATATCTGGAATATCATTTGTTCTTATAATACACTTATATGTTGGTTCAATATTATTCTCCAACACTATCGGTTGAGAGAATATATTCCTTAATACTTCATGTTTATTTAAAGGACACAATTCTTGAATAGCATTATAAGCATTTAATACTATCTTATTATTGGCTTCTATTTGTAATACTGATGAATTTTTCATTTTCTTAATATCATTCACATTATGTATATTCCTACCATAATGATCTCATTATTTTCAATATTCACCAAACTAAAAAAAAGCCCATAAAAAATTTTTTAAATTACATATATTAATAAATAATATTATGCAACAAATCTTTATTGTTAATGATAAATATTATTATATTGAAAAAATAGATTACAATAGTGTATTTACTTCGTCAATTGTTGAACCAGTTTCAATGGATAATTGTTCTATTGGCAATATCATTTTTTGTGTACATAATACCATACTACAAAGATTCTTCAATTATTTTTGTTCCTAGTTCTCAACTAATACAAATTAGGTAATAGTATATAGATAGTTTATTTTAAGGAACACGTTAAAATATTCAATACAGTAAATAGCTGATCCAGCGCACAAGTAGTTTTGTTGCAGCAGATATTTCTTATAAATAAATAAAACACACATTTATAATTGAGAAGACAGAAAGGGACAATCTAGCTTTTGCATCATGAAGTACTAGCTGAAGGATTAGAACAATGAGTAGATGAATAAGATAATAAATGTATTAAAAAAGAGCAAGTAGAAAACACTTTCAATGTGAAACATCGATACCATCTAAATATAAATATTGATTGTTTAGATACCTTATTTACTTAATAAATATTTGTTTGATAAAAAATACTGTACTTACAATATTAATTACATAAACTATTAAACATCTCACATTATATCATGTTATAATATATGTAGAGGTATCTAATAAAGGATTAATTTTATGAATTTTAATGATTTTAATACAGTATCTAAGGCTCAGGCCAGTAGCTATGAGTCTGGTCTTAGGGCTTATATGATAGGTATATTCAATAAAATGTTTCTGGCTTTGGGATGGACTGGAATGGTGTCATTTTTATTATCTACAAATGAACAAGCAATGCGTTTTATGTTTCAATCAAAAGGGTTAATGATAGTATTATGCTTAGCGATGTTTGGAATTGCTATGACACTTGCTATTAGACTATATAAAATGCAAGTAAGTACAGCCAATGGTTTATTCTGGGCATATGCGACATTAACTGGAGTAAGTTTATCTCCGATATTCGTTATATATACAGGATCTAGTATATCTCTAGCATTCTTCTCATCAGCTGCATTATTTGGTGGTATGAGTTTGATTGGATATACAACAAGAAAAGATTTGACATCACTTGGAACATTTGTGTTTGTTGGTATGATAGTAGTGCTAATTACTTCTCTTGTCAATACTTTTTTCTTACATAATTCAGGATTATCGTTGGCATTATCAGCAATAATGGTATTTATATTCTGTGGATTAACAGCATATGATGTACAGAAGATAAAAGAGTTATACAACTATGCACCAAGTAATGAATCACTATCTAAGTTTGCTATATTTGGAGCATTTAATTTATACTTAGATTTTATAAATCTATTTACTCATCTATTAAGATTAATTGGAGATAGAAGAAATTAATTATAATATGAATATAAGTAGGATTGTGTATTATGGTGTTAATATACAATCCTTACTAGTTAGTATAATACTGTGTATTTTGATATTCTATAAATATGTGTTAGTAAAAATTTAACTTGCTAATTTTCTAATTAAATGTAGTTAATAGGATTTTGTAAAAGATAAATAATTAGAATGGAAAATAAAATTACATTATATGTATACGTGTTTTATTAGTAATTAGCAAAAAAATAGCATCTTATATAAAAGAAGATTAGATGTTTAGGAAATTATTTTATGATAAGGATAATGATCCGATATTAATATCATTTATCATTTTATAAATGCTGTTTTAAATAAAAAACAGATAATAAAACCTGTAAAACTGTTGAAGTCAGAATTGGTTTGATTTCCCAAATACTAAAACTGTTATAATTGATATCCAATCACAAATAGAAAATGGTAATTATATTAATATTGAGTTATACACGGAGTGCGCGCATTGTAACAAGCAGACATCATATGAATCTGATTTACTAAACAAGTTTCTATTATATATATCTAAACAATTATATAAACATCCGACAAAATATAAGGATGCTAACTCTCTTGATGTAGAATCGAAAATTATTTCATATAGTGTAGGAATTTCTATCAATTAGGATTTACAAAATGTTGTGATTATTAGCCTATGAAAGAGTGTTAGTTTATAAAAATTATCATCTAACAATTTGCATAAAATCTTTGTAAAAAAGTCAGTATCACTTGGTAATACTTTCTATTATTAACTGTTTGATTATTTATAATTCTTGTTAACAAACATTTAATTAGAAAATATATTAATATTATCGATCAATTTATAAATATATTAATACCACTTATGAATTAAGTAATATGCGAGTATCTAGAAATATAATGTTTCATAACATCATATATTTTGTGCTGAAAATAATTAACAATTTTTACGAAAAATTAATATTTATATGTTCTAATTTTACTGAAATGGAATTTTTATTGTAGAAAAACATGTTTAAAAAGTTATTTTTAATAGTACTTGTTACAAATATTTGTAATATTAGTGCAATGGATATAAATAACAATGAAAACCAAAATAGTATTAATGATATACAACAAGTTTATAACGAAGAACAATTTCAAAAAAATGTATTAGATGTAGTTTTAAAAAAATATGGTAATACAAAATTTATAACATCTACTATTAACAAAGAGTTATATGATAAATACAATAATATACAATATAATCCGGATCCTGACAAACAATGGTTTCTTAGTGGTTTACCAAATTTAACATGTTATGAGGGATTGATCACAATATTATTACATCGGTTATTATCAAAAAGTATTAATATTTATCGAATTGATATAAATGATCATTATCCTAGAAAAATTATCTCCTTTACAGATATAAATGTCAGTGACAATTTAAAAAGAGCATTAGCTTTGGTGTTTGATTCTGTTGAGGATAAATATGATTTTTGCACATCAGGTAATAATTATACGTTGGCAGTAACATATAACAAGAATATTGATTTCGCTTTTGGACCAATTATGAAACAAATTAATACTTATGAAAGTACCATACAGGAATTGTTCTATGTTAATAGTTTGTCAACTGCGCACAATAAATTTATGTGTTTATTAGATAGTAAAAAATTTAAATTTATTAATGATACTTTATTGGATAGCAATAATTGTGTTACTACATTAATTGATAGGATTGTTAAATCAACATTAGGAACAAATAAAGAAAAATTATCTTTACTACAGTTGTTAAAAGAATTTTATAATAAGCAAATGTTAATTATTTTAAATTGTACAAAACCAATATCTACAATTGAAACTTTTGATATTAATATGCATTTACGAAATAAGAAAGAAATACTGTATAATCAAGATTATAAAACACTGAAAGATCAATTATACAAAGCATACGAACAAGTAATAAGCAATATATCAGAACAAATTAATAATCTTAAAAACCTTGATAGTTTTGAAATAATGGAATAACTCAATCGAATACATACCAGTATGATTATTACTATGCTGGTTTGTATATTCCAGACTTATTAAATATTATAAATACTCGGTTTATATTGTATTATATTTAATATTACTATATCATACATGTTTAGTATATCAATTTAATACTTATTTTCTTACATTTGATTAATAGTATTATGTATGTAATAATATTATTTATATAATGGTTTGTTACATGTGGTAGTGCCTAGTATTAATAATATATCAAGCATTAATAGTAGAATAGTAAAAATAATTACTAGTATATTTATTGTATTATACAGTAATCCTAATACAGGATACTGCGATGGTGCTATCACGCAAAGTAATTATGATAGTGAATTTAATAGCATGCTAGCAAATTACATAAAATTAGCTAAGAAGATATCTATGAAAAAACAAATTACTGAATCGGATGTAAATATATTACTTAATAGTGCATTATTAGTATTAGAACATATAAAATTTAATAATTTATATAAAAAGTTCAATAATGTAGAAGAAATAGTATTCAAATCAGTAAAATCATTAACTTATAATAATAGATTTGAAGAAAATGTAATTAAGTTTACTATTAGTGTTTTCGAGATATTTACTACATTACACTTAAATAATATTAAAGATATAGTGTCTAAATCACCACTAGAATTAGTTCCTTTATTAAAAGAAATGAATGTATTTACTAAATTTATAACTGCTAATGCTAGTGATTATGGTCATAGTAATTTTTCCAATACAGTTGTATCAAGTTATAATAAAAATGGAAAGAGTTATAATATAAATGCTACAAAGGAAGCACTAATGCGTATTATGGGTGCATTAATTAATATATATTTAATAAATCCAAGTACTAATAAAATATATAAATTATCAAATACTGCTTCTACATTTTATTATGCTTATTCTTCCAATAGTTCTAAAAATAATAAAAATACAAGTAAATCAAATGAAGTATTGTATAAGAATGCAATAAGGAAATTACATAAGGATATAAATAATAATGATAGAGTATCAATATTCATGGATAATAAAGCATGATTAATTTAAATCAATTATCCATAATTTTCATTATAACTATAAGTAACTGTAATTCCAATGCGGTATTTAATATTTCTAATACTTCGTTAAATACTAATATCAAGGAATATGAAAGCAAATTAGCACAGTACGAATTATCAATCAAAAATAAAAATATAAGCAAACAACAGCTTTTATTAGGAGAAGTTATAGTATCTGTTAAAAAATTATTTAATATTCCAAAACCAAATGTATTAAAACGAATTACAGACAGTATTAATAATTGTTGTGAATATATTAGATTATATTTAGAAAAAAATGATAAAACTATTAATACTGATAAATTAAAACAATTACATGTGCTTAGTAAATTTCTAAAAATTGGTATAAAATTATTAAATGAATTTGCTCGTGTAAAAGATGAGAGATACTTATATAATTTAATATTGTCTTGTCCAGATATGATCCCTTGCTTAGCTAAGGAATTTAATGTTATAATTAACGTGGGGAACTTGTTAAGAAGGGATTACAAGAATGTAAAGGGAGTTATAAATGTACTTGATCAGTTCGTTAAACTTTCAGATGAAAATACATATCTATTATCAACAATATTTACTGTCGCGCTAGAAACAGATATGTCATTTGAACAAATACTTAGAAGTAGAGATGTTTCGGATAAAAAATTATGTAAATATTTAGATTGGCAAACTTCATAATAAATGGTGAAAAATTTTTATTTATGTTGTTTCATGTTAATGTTAATAATATTAAATAGTTACTAAAAAGAAATACTGTAAAGCATATAAGTATAAATAATTTATAATGTTTAAATATAATCCAATACTTCAAATAATGTAATGTAGCCTATCTAATTGTAAAGTGTTTTAACATTTTTAATGTTATATTATAAATTAATTATTTCAATACAAATTTGTGCTATTTATAAATTATATATTAATTTCTTATTAAGTATTTTTAAATATAAATCAAATATTGTTTCAATATATAAAATGTATTACAATAATTACAAGGGGTAATTGAGGGGGTAAGATAATTTTATGTTAAAAAAAATATCTATGTTATTGTTAAGCATACTCATACCATGTGCTTGTAGTATGCAACAAAACATTAATCAAATCATTGAAAGTAACGACAATCTTAGTTTATTAGAAGAAACGCTTGGTATGAATAAATCTTTTAGCGAATTATATGAATTGATTTCAAATAAAAATACTACTATGGAACACAGAAATGATTATATTAGACAATTTTGTTGTGGTCTATTTCATAAACCATGGAATCTACGGGCTATATTATTCATAGATTGCAATGTTAATACTCTAAGAACTATTGATAGGACATTAAATATTCCTACAGTACTACAACATCCTGCAATGTTTGAGAACAAAAATTGGATGGAATTTTATGCTGATGTTAACGAAATTAAACAGCAATTTATTAGTGGACTCAATTACTCAATAAAATTCAGTGATGCGAAATATGATGCTGCAAAAAAATTTTGTGATAGTTATTTTAAGTATTTAACAGATTATACAAATGTAGAAAGATATAAAACAGCAAATAATAACTGGAAACAAAAAGTAATACCAAGTAGTAAAATAGCTTACGAATCATATTTGAATTTTTCAAATACAATGTTCCAAAAGCATAAAATTACAAATGAACAAAACACACTATGTGTATCAATACTGAAAAAACTTTTACAAAATATATTGGAAAATACTCCAGAAAATATAATAAGAAAATCTAAAGATGATTGGGCAAGTATATTCGAACAAGCTTGGAAAGAACAATACAAAGAGCATATCAAGGGCGATATATAAATAAATATGATATAATTAACATAGTAGTAGTTATTATGTGTAACTACTATCTTGTAAAATTTAGTAGCACTTATTATTAAATATATGTGGAAGTATTATTCGTAATTTAAAATATAAATTATAAAAGTTTTCTTAAGTATTATTTATGTTTTTTTTATTGATATTTTATGAATCATATATATCTGTACAATGTTAACAAAATTTTAACAAATAAACAATATTATATACTCGAATAACATGTTTTGAAAAAGTGAATTATGAAAATTGTAAGTATTGTGGCTATATTATTAATTCCAATAATTGTATCTAATAATATTAATGCAATGGAACATGTTATTAATCACGCAGCTAAAACTAAACTGACTGGTGTATTAAATGATGTCCCAGAAGAAAATTAACCATTAGTTGAGGCAGTAGCAGACAGTCTGGAGAATAATGCAGTAAATGTAATTGGAAGTATACTAGACAATAGTAGTAGAGAAC
>CACYBM010000043.1 GCA_902772645.1 uncultured Pseudomonadota bacterium
GGCTAATATGGCGGAAGTGATACACACGATCCCATACCGAACTCGATAGTGAAACCTTCTTGCGCTTATGATACTGCTCCTTAAGGTTGCGGGAAAGTAAGTCTTAGCCAACCTTTTTTACATAAGCCTTACCTGCTTAAACTATTACGTGCATGTCAGTTTTTGGAATTATCAGGTTGTATTAGTTTTAATATCTTTCGGATTAATATTTATCTATCTATTGCACTAGTACTCTGTAAATATTTTAGTCATTATATTATACCTCAACTTTTACGAAGTTTGGTGTGTGCTAATAGTTTACCATGGAAATCTGTAATAAAAAGTTACTACACAAATCAATTTGAATAATATTAAATAATAAATAGATCTGACTTATACAATATCCTAGAGTCGTGGTAGACTACTGCGTCGTTAGCTACATGTGGAAGTAAAATAATGTATGGAGCTTAGTAGTACTAATCTCTCGTTCGCTTGCTGTTTGTTTCAAGAGTCAGTGTTGAAAAGTTGTAATTCGTTTTTTAATTTATTTAATGTTGCTAAATAGATTAACTATTAATATTGAATAATCGTCAGTGGTTATTACAGTATCATATGATAGTTATTTTTTAATAAGTTATTCATCATTTTTTATTCCTTAGAATTTGCATATATAAAACTATGAAACAAAGTTGTAAAATAGATCTCAATTAAAAGAAATACAATAAAAAAATATAGGCTCTTACAGAACTAAGAGCCTTGTTTGAGTAATTAATTTGCTAAGCAAGCTAATAATAGTATTGCTACTATATTGATTATCTTTATCATAGGGTTTATAGCAGGTCCAGCTGTGTCTTTATATGGATCACCAACTGTGTCTCCTGTAACTGCTGCTTTGTGAGCATCTGATCCCTTACCACCGAAGTGTCCTTCTTCTATATACTTCTTAGCATTATCCCAAGCTCCACCACCTGAAGTCATTGATAATGCTACGAATATACCAGTTACTATGGTACCGATTAATGTAGCTCCTAATGCTGCGAAAGCTGATGCTTTGTCAGTTATTTGTTCAATAGATAAATAAACAAGAATAGGTGCTACTAATGGTAGTATGGATGGTGCAATCATTTCTTTTATTGCTGCCTTTGTTAACAAGTCTACAGCTGTTTTATAGTCTGGTTTAGTTTCTCCTGTCATTATACCTTTAATTTCTCTAAATTGCCTTCTGACTTCCACTACTACAGCTCCTCCTGCCTTTCCAACAGCTTTCATACCAAATGAGCTGAATAAATATGGTAGCATTGCACCAAACAATAAACCTACCAATACATATGGATTCTGTAAATTAAAGTCTATCGAAACATTAGGGAAGTAATGCTTTAAATCCTCAACGTAAGTAGCAAATAGTACTAGTGCAGCCAATCCAGCTGATCCTATTGCATAGCCTTTAGTAACTGCTTTTGTAGTATTACCAACTGCATCCAAAGCGTCAGTTATTTCCCTTACCTCACTTGGTAATTCAGCCATTTCAGCTATACCACCAGCATTGTCAGTAACTGGTCCATATGCATCAAGTGCTACTATAATACCTGCAAAGGCTAGCATTGTAGTTGCTGCTATTGCTATCCCAAATAGTCCAGCTGATAGGTAAGCTCCTATTATGCCAGCACATATAACTAATGTTGGTAGCGCTGTAGCTTCCATAGATACTGCCAATCCCTGGATTACGTTCGTTCCGTGTCCTGTTTCAGATGCTTTTGCTACTGATCTTACTGGTCTATAGTTTGTTGAAGTGTAGAACTCAGTAATCCAAACTAATAACCCAGTAACAGCCATTCCGATAAAGCAACAGTGTAATAAACTAGTTGGAGTAAAGTATGTTCCTCCTATTGTATATAGTTGTTCCCTTAAAGAACCGAACATGGAATTAGTCAAAGCATATATAAATATAGCTGAAAATACTCCTGATGCTATTAATCCTTTATACAATGCTTTCATTATTTTATTAGATGAATCTAATTTAACAAAATATGTTCCAATTATGGAACCTATAATGCACACTGCACTAAGTGCCAATGGATATAACATCATTGTTGATTTAAATGTTTCTCCAAAATATATGTTTGCTAGTACCATAGATGCTACTATTGTAACTGCGTATGTTTCAAATAAATCTGCTGCCATACCAGCACAATCACCGACATTATCTCCAACATTATCTGCTATTACCCCAGGGTTTCTTGGATCATCTTCAGGTATATTGGACTCTACTTTACCTACTAGGTCCGCTCCTACGTCTGCTCCCTTAGTAAATATACCGCCACCTAATCTTGCGAATATTGATATTAGAGATGCTCCAAAGCTAAACGATACTAGGGATTCAGTTATTGATCTAGCATCTAAACTAGTACGTTGTAATAGGAAGTAGTAACATGCTACGCCAAGTAATCCCAACCCAACTACTAACATACCAGTAATTGATCCTGCATCAAAAGCTACTGCTAGTGCCTTTGATAATGATGTTCTGGCAGCTTCTGTAGTTCTTACATTGGATCGTACGGATACATTCATTCCTATGTAGCCAGCAATACCAGATAATATAGCACCAAGTACAAATCCTAATGTTACATAAAAAGATAATGTAAACATTAATATAGCTACAATTACTATACCCACTATTGCTATTGTTGAGTATTGTCTATTTAAATAAGCCTTCGCACCTACTTGTATAGCGCTAGCAATTTCTTGCATTCTTGAATTTCCACAAGGTAATGAGAATACACATCTCACTTTATATAATGCAAATACTATTGCTAATAGCCCACATGCAAGTATTAACAAATCTATGTTTCCACACATATGTCCTCACAAATCAAAAACTTGTCTTACATTTCCATTATACATTAATTAACTGATGAAGATTTATAATTGGTAAAAAATGCATAAAACGATTATGAAAAAATAGTGCAGATTAATACAAAAAAATCTATTATATCAAATATTATTAAATACTGCATGGATGACTTGTATAATTATGCATGTTATTTTTCAGTTTCTGAGAAATTTGCAGTACCTAGTTTTTCGCTGGGAGTTGAATTTTGCGATGGTTCAGCTAAGTACCAAGCAAAAAAGATTGATGGTAAGGACGATTGATTAAAAAGTATTATCATAAAATAGCAAGGTTTTAATAATATAATCAAATTTTTTATGATAAGTTAGACTCTATAAGCAAGTCAGAACAAAAGCAAATAATTGATTTATTTAATGAATTGAAAAATAACTATGATAGACATCGAAGTGCAACTAACAAAATTATATTTGAGCACTAATGTTACTATCAGAGAATAAATTGATAATAAATATACTAATGCAAAAACTTATTAACAACATGTGGAAATTAATCTAAGATATGAAAATGAAAATTAGGAATTTGAAGAACAAGGTAAATAGTGATAATTTTTGTAATATTATGGAAAAATTAAATAATGTGCACAATTATTTTGAAGATTTAAAACAATTAGCAAACAATGTTAATTACACTATAGAAAAAATAAACGGCATTTAAGATTGTGTAATAAGTAACAAACTATAAATACAATAATATTTAACCAACAGATGTACTATTTTTATAGTACATTTTTCTTATTTAGTAAAATAATGTATATTTATTTAATAATATAAATATTATATAATTTAAATACATCTTATTATATTAATGCTATAGCTTTTAAATTAAATGTTGTTAAGTTTTTCTTAAGACATTTCAGCATATACTGATTTAAACAAAAATATGATTTAGTATTAGAATGAATAAGTTAGTAAAGTTATTTAGTTGTGGAGTAATAATAAGTAGTTGTTGTTTACAGGTAAGTGCAGAAAATGGTTTGTTAGATATTATAAAAAATTATTTTACTAGTAATAGTAATATACAAAATAATACCGTATTCAATAATAATACGTTTAAAAATAACAACCTAGTAGACATTGTACAAGATATCATTATTAATGTTTTTCCATCGGTAGTTTCTGTAATATCTACATACAATGATAGAACAATTACCAATGAAGACTTACGTAATATAATTAATAATTATTTTACTGATAATTTAAAAGGCTCTTATTTTAATATTGGCTCTGGCTTCTGTGTAAAATTAAAAGATAATAAATTGTATGTAGTTACAAGCCTTAATATAGTAAAAAACAATAAACATGTATCTGTTATATTAGATGATAATCAATTAGTTAATGCAAAAGTATACGCTACTGATTCAGATAATAATATAGCAGTATTAGAAATTGATATATATGATGCAAATATAAATAGAAATCGTATACAATGTATTAAATGGGGTAATTCAGATAGTATTGCAAGAGAAAATCATGTATTTGCTATTGGAAATATATATGGTACAAAAAGATTATTATCCAGTGGTTTTATTATGAATAAATATAATAATAATAGAAAATTAATAAAACATACAGTTGCAATAAACCCTAATTACATAGGGGGAATACTAGTAAATGATAAGAAAGAGGTAATAGGAATAAATACCGATGCATCAGAATATGCATTAACTTCCAATCAAGCAATGGTTATTATTGATTCAATGATAGATAATAATAACACACTGAAAGGATGGATAGGTATTGCTTCTCGAGCATTACCTTATGATGAAGCTAAAAATCTTGGAATAATACCAAGTACAACTGATAGATGGGCAGTACAGGATAACAAATCAGTAGGTGCGATTGTATTACAAGTAATTCCTAATAGTCCAGCAGACAAGGCAGGTATAAAGCCAAATGATATAATAGTAGGAGCAAATAATAACTTAGTCAATGATAAAAATCCATTACACAACTTGATAAACTATTATGATATAGGTAAAACTGTTACATTAACTGTGTTAAGGGAAAATAATTACAAAATAGATGGATTTGAATGTAAAGTATTTATTGATGATTATGATGGTAATAAAGCACTGAGTATTTGCTAACATATGATATAATAAACTATTATAGTAGTACAATAAATACAAAAACTACTGTAATAGTTGTGCCATAATAATCAATTATTAATGGTAAATAACAATATCATGATTATTTTCTATCATTAGTAAACTAAATAATAATTGTTTTAATAAGTATATTCAATTGAGTGTAGATTAAGTATCAAATTTACACCAGAAATAACAAAACAACACACAAAACAAATA
>CACYBM010000044.1 GCA_902772645.1 uncultured Pseudomonadota bacterium
ACCGAAGGTATACAAGTTAATTTTTTTACAAAAAAATTAACCCAGATAACAAAGGTATACAAATTAATATTGTTATTAAAAGAATTAACACATATACAGAGAGTATACAAATTTCAAAATAAATACAATAAATTTACAATATTATAAGAAATGTGGTAATTGAGCAACATATAATCAATGTGGTGAAAATGTAACAATACTATAGGATTATTTGTTTCTATAATATTTTATTATATACGTGATTAAATAATATTTGTTTTTAATATAAATAATTAAAATGATATAATGAAAGAAGTAATATGTTATGTAAGAATGATAATTATGAATGATAGTGATGAATTAACACTTAGACCAACAGAAGATTATGCTTTTAAAAGGTTATTTGGTTGGGAAGATGGTAAAAAAGAAGTTTTAATATACTCGCTTACTTCATCCAGCTTCGTGACATTCAGTTACAATTACTTAATTAAATGCAATATTTTGTTGTAATTCAATAATTAAAAACGTAAAGATATTAAGTACTGTACTTGAAAATTAAGAGGTACTAGCAGTAATGAGCGAGTACCAAACCTAAAATATTAATACTACTGATTACCATTTTATAATTAGTAATACTGATATAATTTAGTTTGTTGAATCTTTAATGAATATCCATAAAACGTATTCCATGGGCTTTTTTTCTTTTTTGTGCAATTGTTCATACGCTTGGTATAATTCCTATAAGAACAATGATGAATAAAAAGTTTCTATGTTACTTATTTTCAATAAGTACTGTTCCATACTAACGTAGTACAATGGTATAATCATAATATGTTAACTTTGAAGAATATAGTTATGAAGTTTACTTTTAATTGGCTGAAAGATCATTTAACAACTAATTTAAATTATATCGAGATATCTGATAAATTGACTAGTCTTGGAATAGAAGTGGAAAATATTACTGACTATTCTAAAATATTGGATAAAATAGTAGTAGGTAAAATACTTACCGCTGATAAACATCCCAATGCTGATAAATTACATTTATGTAAAGTAGATGTGGGGTATAGAGAACCTCTTAATATAGTATGTGGAGCACGAAATGCAAGAGCTGATATATATGTAGCTGTAGCACTAGAAGGAGCAATTATACCTAGAGATAACAATGTATTAAAGAAAGGTTCTATACGAGGTATAGAAAGTCAAGGAATGATGTGTTCTTATAGCGAACTAAACATAGAGGCTCCTACTAATACTGATGATGGTATAATTGAACTTCCTGAGCTATCTGTTATTGGACAACCTGTATATAAAGCATTAGGCCTAGATGATATAGTATTTGATGTAAGCATCACTCCAAATAGAGCTGATTGTTTTAGTGTTAGAGGAATAGCTAGGAATTTAGCTGCCGCTGGTTGTGGAGACCTATTAGATTTAAACATAGGCGAAACAGAAGCAACTATAGATAATAATGTAACGCTAAGACTAGAAACTAACAATTGTCATTACTTCTCAACTCTGGCTATAGATGCGTTCCATGGCAAAACTCCTGATATTATTGCTAATAGATTAAAGTTAATAGATCAGAAATTAATATCATGTCCTGTTGATATAGCTAATTATATATGTTTTGACATTGGCCAGCCCATGCATATATTTGATAGAGATAAATTAAAATGTGTTATACATATAAGGGATTCTAAAGCAGGTGAAAAATTAGCTACATTAAATGGGGGTAAAGTTGAAACGCTTCCTGAAGGAGCTATAGTAGCATCTTCAGACACGGAAGTGTTGAGCTTACTTGGTATTATAGGAGGAGAATCTACTGCTGTTTCTAATGATTCCAAGAATTTACTAGTAGAAAGTTCATACTTCGATAAAATAGCAATAACGAAAGCTGGGCAATATTTACATATAGTCTCTGATGCTAGAACTAGATTTGAAAGAGGGACTGATCCAAATAATGTAGAGTTATCAACTAAATATTTTGTATATTTATTGTCACAGGCTTGTCCTTCGATAAAAATTTCTAAAATAAACAGTGTAGGATCATTACCTAATAACACTTATGAAGTAACATTAACATTCAATAAATTCAATGCATTAACAAATCTAGGAATAGATGAATTCAGAAAATCAAAGAACTTGCTTAGTAATCTAGGATGTACAATACTGGATTATAACGATAATTATATACGAGTTAAAACGCCCTCCTGGAGACATGATTTACGTATAGAAGAAGACATAGTAGAAGAGGTACTAATACTTATGGGATATGATAGGATTCAAAGTATTCCAATGGAATACAATACACCAGTAATGACACATGACATCGATGATAAATTAATTGATGCATTAATATACAATGGTTATTATGAAGTAAAGACTTTTTCATTAATAGATAAAAAAACTGCTGAATTGTTTGCAAATAGTAAGAACATAGTAAATATTTCTGCTGTATTATCTAGTGAATTTGCTGTGCTGAGACCAACTTTAGTTGCATCTCATTTGAAATCCGTGCTTCAAGCGCAGAATAGAAGTCAAAATAGATTGAAGATAGTAGAAATTGGTAAACAATTCCATATAGCAAATGATAATATAATTGAAGAAAAAATATTAATAGGAACTGTAGCTGAATTAACTAATAGTAAACATTGGTTACATAAAAATAAATTGTCAGTATTTGAAATTAAAGAAGATCTGGAAATGTTAATAAATATTATTGATCCTAATGTAAGAATTAATGATAATGCGCCGGAATATTACCATCCTGGAAGAAGTGGTAGTTATATATATCATAAGGATACTAAAATTGCTCAGTTTGGTCAGATACATCCAGCAATACTATCAGCACTTGATATAAAAGGCAATGTAATGGTTTTTGAAATATTCTTAGATAAAATAGATAATAATAAAACAAAAAAAATAAAGAAACCAATAGTATTATCACAGTATCAGCCGGTAACTAGAGACTTTTCATTTACATTGCATAAATCAGTAACTGCTAGTAAATTAATAGAATGTATAAATAAATTACATATACCTGAAATTAAAGATATCAATATATTTGATGTGTATGAATCTGAAACACTTGGAAATGATAAGAAGGCAATAGCATTTGAAGTTTTACTGCAATCTAAGACTGAGACTCTCAAGGATGAACAAATACAAGCAATTTCAGATAAAATAATAAACAGTATTACTGTAAATTGTAACGGTATATTGAGAGATAAATAAAATAAAAGTATCTGCAATACCTGTATATAACATAATATGTATTGAGTATTGCAATATAGTTCTTCATATTATCGTAATCGTTTATAATATATTATAAGTAATTGTTGTAATATATATGAAAATGTAAAGAATAATTGAAAGATATTTGTATTATAATGGAGACCTTTATAATAGTTTAAAGCATATGATAATGTGTTAATACATTATGCAAAAATGCTCAATAGTTGTTTAAATACATTTTAACATTAACAATTATTGTAATATTATTAGAAATTGCTTATACTTATTAAGTATAGCACTGTGTATATTGCATACTGTTGTAACTTTATAATATACTCATTATTAATAATTGTATTATTATATGTATAAATACAAGTAATAATTAAAAAAAATATTGTTATATTAATTAACAATATTAATTATATTGGAATGATAATGTTGTGTTAATAATTTATAAATAAAAAGTGCTGGAAAAATGTTTAAATGCATTTTAACATTAAAAATTAGTTATAATAGTATATAAGTATCATAATATACAATACTATATAAACATGAAGGATATTGAATTAACACGTAATCTGAGTACTTTCGACACTGCAAGATTAGACAAGTATATAAGGAGAAAGTATGGCGATATTCCTCAGTCAATAATAGAAAAAGCTATAAGAAATAAAGACATATTATTGAATGGTAAAAAGACTCAATCATCATCTCAGGTAAGTGATAATGATAATATATTTGTACATCCCAATATAGTAAAAGTATTTGAAATTATAAAAAAAAATAACATTAATACAAATAGCAATAATATAAGATATAAACAATATTTAGATAAATTTAAACAAATGATTATATATGAAGATGAAAATTTATTAATAGTAAATAAACCAAGTGGTTTGGCAGTACAACTTGGTTCTAGTACTAATATAGCACTGGATGTCATAGCAAAAGAATACAATCCTGAATTAAGATTAGTGCATAGAATAGATAAAGAAACAAGTGGTATTACCATAATGGTAAAGAATATAAGAACTGCTAGATACATGTTATCAGTATTTAAGAATAAATTAATAAAAAAGAAGTATATAGCATTATTATCCAAAGTATTAAATAAATCATCAGGAGTAGTAGAGGTACCACTATTAAAATGTAAAGATAAAGTATTAGTAAATGAAAAAATTGGTAAAGAAGCTATAACTAAATATCGGGTAATACACAATATTAATGGTAGTTCATTGGTAGAAGCAATACCTATGACAGGTAGAACACATCAAATAAGAGTACATATGGCACACATAGGAGCTCCAATACTTGGAGATAGTAAATATAATGGGAAACGTAACAAGTATTTGTTTTTACATGCATATGAAGTATCATTTAAAGCTATTAACAATAAAATAATAACTGTAAAAGCACCATTACCAGAATACTATCCTAGTGTACTGAACATTAAATAAAACATATATTAATAACAAAGTATTAGTTATGAGAACAATATACAAATATATTATTGAAATGAAATGATATTAATTGTGAATGTTTATATAACATAATATTATCCAGATGTATTGAATGTTAAATATGGTAAATATTAATAAAAGCACTACGAGATCCCAATTACAAGAAAAATATTCCAGTGTGTTGGATATTAAATGATATACGATTTGTATAAAAAATCATAATATAGTAATCACCTATTATTATAATGTGTGGTATAACGCAGTAATATAACAAAATAATAAATCATTACACAGTGTAAGTTTGATTATTATTGTAATTTGAACAAAAGTAATAACATTTTATAATACAAAAAGCAATATATATGATCATACATAATCAACAATTAATAAAAAATATTATGTGATTACATTAATATAATTGATCTATCATATAATTCAAAATTGGTAAATATTTGAGTACTAAATCTAAAATAACATTTATAATAGCTATAAATATTTTCTTATATTTTGTTGACATATTTATACGTTATTATTCGTGATTTAAAATAATCCATATTGTAAACATACTGCCAATAATCTATAAACGATTATTTTTGCTTTTCTATTACTTTCAATACATTTTCTAATAAATTTATTGTACTATTGTTTAGATTTATATTAGATAAATTATGTGACATTGTATTCAATTCTTGCTTATTATTAATTAAATAATCTATTTTATTGTACAAAATATTAACTGTTATTATATTATCATTAATAACTATTGCTGCATTTTGTTGTGCTAGATATGTAGCATTAGCTACTTGATCTCCAGTTATTGATTTACTATAGGGAATTAATATTGATGCTTTTTTAAATCCAATTATTTCAAATACACTTGATGCTCCTGATCTGGAAATTACGAGATCAGCAATAGTATATAATTCATTAATATTATTAAAAAATGATTCAACAGAGTATTCTATGCCATAATTATTATACAGTTCTTTTATTTTACTAATATCTTCCTTTCTAGCTTGTTGATATACTTTTATTTTATATTTATTTGAAAGATTACAAATAGTATTAGTTACAATATCCGCAAATATTGTAGATCCTTGACTTCCACCAAATATTAGAATAGTAAATACACTATTATCATTCATATTGTACTCACCTATACTAGAATATACATCATCATATCTTGTAGGATTTCCAGTATATATCACTTTATTTGATTTATTAATACCAACTGTATTTTCAAATGATGTAAATATATTATTAGTTAGGTTAGATAATACCTTGTTTGCATTTCCCATTACTGCATTTTGTTCATGTATGGCATTCTTAATTAGCAATAATTGTCCAGCTAATACTGGTGCAAATGAAGGATATCCACCAAATCCTATAATATATGTAGGTCTATTAAAAAGAAATTTAAAAATATTTAAAATAATATTTTTAAGGACTGACAAATATAATGTAATTCTAGATTTGTTATTTACATTTTGTACAGTAATTCGTATATTATTATCTTTAATATTACTTAAATATTTAAATCCCCTATTATCTGTTATGAATTCTACTTTGTAATTTCTATTTGATAATGCTTGAGCTAAACATAAAGCTGGGAATACATGACCACCAGTTCCTCCAGCTGCTATTACTATTCTCTTTTGCATATTATAATGTACCAATGTATATATTTATTATTATATTATTAATTTTTTTTGGTATGGTAAATGTTTCTTGTGTTCGTATTATCGATGTGATGAAATTAAAAACATCCATTATTTTTTATCAATGCCAATTATAATTAGTAATACTTCTAAAAAATTGTTTATCGCACGCACTACTATCATTTTTATTCTATCTGTTATCTTTTGGTTTGTATACTACCTTAGATTGTGCTAATATTTGTTTGAATGCTTCTCTATTACTCTCACTTATAGTATTTAAAAATTTATCAAGCGCTTTGAATTCATCTATAGTTAATACCAATTTAGTTTCCTTAATATAATTGTCTTTTGATTCACTATTTTCTATATTTTCTATATCAAATTGGTCTAATAATTGTTTGTTTTGTTTTTCCAGTGTGTGATATAACACTTTCATTGCATCTGCTTCTTCTTTATTTAATTTTATTTTCTTTTTATTTGTATTATCTGTTGATTTTTGTACATTATTGTTTTCTTTTTTTATCTCCACAATTTCTTCATTTTTATTGTAAAATTCATTATCTATGTAAACATTACATCTATTCATCTTGTTTTTTTCTTCTTTAGTTAAATATTGTTTCCAGGATAATTTATATTTATTATCATTTATCTTTTCATAAATTAAATGTTTATCTTCAATAAATTGTTTTATATCTTTCTTGTATTTTTTTTCATTTATTTCTTTAATAATATCATCAATGTTATTTACTTTATCACTATTTAAATTTTGTATTCTATTAATACACCATGAAAGAGATTGATCGTTTCTTAACAAGTGCAATTTAGACAATGGAGCATAATTAATTGTTACTACCAAACTATAGATCAATTGTATTAATACACATGATACTGTACAAATTCTTACTAATTTTGGATTCTCGTTTGTTGGAAATTTCTGTTGATTATAAAGCCATAAATAATACAATGCTAATGCCAACAAATTTACACCGATACACAGTATTCCAGGAGTTACTGGTAAATCAAATGATAACAGTTTTTTAATACAAGATGATAATTGACTCGTTACTACTAGTAGTAATGTAATAGACATTATTAATCCACAAATTTTATCAAAACTGTTAGATTCTGTATCTTCTTGTTTTTTAAAGAAGTAATACATAATAAACGGAGAAAACCACACCATTTCTAATAGTAATTCCAAGTAATCCATATTGAAATGCAGAAAACTTGCACCCATGTTTAATTCAACTGAATAAATATCTTCTATTCGAAAACATAACATCAAACAAAAAGCATGCAAATAAAATAAAACTATACAGTTGTAAATAGAATTAATTCTCATAATATTATTGTCTTTATATATATATGTAGATTATATCATATAATTATTTATCTATAGTAAATGCGAATTAATATAATTTGAAAAAAGTCTATCATATTGTTTTCAAGCACTATAATAATTAATTTCAATAAAACAATGTTGTATATAATACTAGTTAATCACTATACTAATAAATATATGGATAATAAGAAATAAAATAACATATGAATCAATGGCAATAAGAATGTGTCCTATTGGTGAAATATCTGTTTGTCTGAAACCTAATACATGTATTAATAAATACACAGAATTAGTAGATAAAATAATGATAATATTTGTGCAGTTATAAAAAATTAAATACAAACAATTAGCTAATAAATTAATTACATTAATATAGAATTGGGTACAATAATGAATAGATAGTACGGACAACTGAATAAACAAAGTTTAATTTTTTAAACACTTTTTTAAATTCGTATTTAATTTTTTTATACGTTTAGAAATGTTAAAAATAAATATAAATAAAATATCAACTAATAAATGTAAAACTCATATTAACAAATACATTATTATTTATCTAAATTATTTTTATTGTAATAGTGTATTAATAATAAAAAACAATTAAAACTTGTATAACATATCAGTACTATAAAACTAAGTAAGGTGTTTTTATTTAATAATCCTATCAAGCACATATTAACAATTAATAATAAGAAAGAAATAACCAATTTAAATGTTTTGTTACTAAATGTTGTCACAATAGAACATAGGACAGATAAAACTAGAAGCAAATACATGTAAAGTTTCATACTAATATTTTTCTCACATGTATATTCTCATTATATGTATTCATTATACATTATCACTATAAACTTATTAGCTAATCATTAAATATACAATTATTTAAACATAAAATAATTACACACTATCTTTCTATAATAGTTAATAATATGTTAACATATAATTACAAGATGGGAATTTATTAATTAATAAGCAATTAAAATCTTTAAATTTTAATAAATATTATAAGGAAGTATTAATAAATAAAATCAATACTATGCCTGATAATGATTTATTATCATATTACAGTAAAGAAACTACTTCAGACGGTAGAAGGACTGAATTATTAAGTAGATTCAACATTAGTAATATGAGAAATAATAAAGAAGAAGTAATGAATGCATTTAAATTTGCACGCACAATAGCAAATATTTATCAATTATCAAAAGCATTACCAAATATCGTATTAGTCATTAACAAGTTATTTGCGAATAATAACAACTAATTCATTCTGCTGGATATTGATTTAATTATTAGTATCCAGCTAGTTAGATTTTATGGCAATCTGATTTTGTTTTGTGTTCCTATTACAACCTCAGACATGAATATTAAGCGTATAACAAATCTATTATATATATTTATTTATATTCCTTGACTTTATTACTTAATACTGAAATGGGCAGTAATGTAGTAATATTTATCACATATTTGTACTACATTACTTCATGTTACTTAATTATTTAAAATATTGTCCTGCATTGCATTCAAAAAGCCAAAATATATTCTTCCAATAATTATCAAACCCATTCTTTATATAATGTACATACTTTTTATAATCCCTTGGAAATCTTTCAAAATCTAGCACCAATTTTTCACAATATAATACTAATAAAAATGATTTATGCAATAGCATTTCATTGGTATTCCAATTAGCTAAATGCTATGATTCAGGTTTTATACTTTTTTGAGATTTCTGAAATAGTGATTTTCCTAAATCAAATTGTAATTTGCGATAACTATTCTCATTATTTATATCATCAGGAATAAAATTGTATGTCTCAGTATCTTCACCTTTTACTACTTTACAGGTTTCAAGAAATATTTTCCTTGTATTATCAAGTATACTTAGTGTTTGAGCTTGTGCATTGTTTAAATCATCAGTATTAACATGTAATATGTTATTAATGTTATTAAAATCATCACATAACTGTTTATATATTTTATTATTCTCTAATTCATTTAATTTTTCATACTTACAATTTACCATACAAGATATCATATCATTCAAAAACTTACGAGCATTTCCTTGAGGACTCTTTTTAAAATCGTCTAAATTAAATAAAAAATTGACTGCTGATATATCAAAGCCACAAATTTTATCTTTGTTTAAAGTAGGATCAGCATAGTATTCTTGCATATCTATAAGATTTGTAATTGTATGTTGGATTGCAATCATATCTGCAGAAAATTTATGAACGTTTTCACTATTCGTGGCGTTACTAGCAGATATTAAAAATATACTACTTAATAACAAACAAGATATTTTCCTAATCATAATACTTTATTCTCCATCACATGATGTTATTATCTATTGACTAATTTTAAGATAAAAGTAGTAGTTAATACAATACATCTTTTTAACATTTTGATTAAAAAAGTATTATTATTCCCTACATTATTGGTATGTCACAATTTATTGTATTCAATCGGAAATCTTTATAAGATATTATTGTAATTGTGATTAATAACAATTTAATTTAATATATGATAGATAATGCATCTAGTATTATTACAAGATCGTTATTGACATTTTTTATATCATTTGGAATAGTGTTATGTTTTGGAAACAAATTTATAAAGTATTTATCTACAAAACAATCTGGAGGGCAGCCCATTAGGGAAGATGGACCGCAATCACATATAGATAATAAACAAGGTACTCCGACAATGGGAGGAATTTTAATAATATTATCTGTATTGTTTTCATCATTATTGTTTTGTAACTTAAGTAATATTTCATTAATATTATCGTTAATTGTTTTAATAGGATTTAGTATCATAGGATTCATCGATGATTATAAGAAAGTATCAAAACATGATTACCATGGTATTAGCGCCAAATTAAAAATGTTGTTACAAATAATAATTTCGATTGTATGTTGTTTAGTGTTATGTCAATATACTGGTTGTAATAATATTGTTTATTTACCATTCTTTAAAGATTTATTTATAGACTTAGGCTATTTATTTATTCCATGGGCAGTATTTGTAATTATAGGAAGTTCCAATGCAGTCAATATAACTGATGGGCTTGATGGGTTAGTAATAGTGCCAGTTATTATTACTTCAATATGTTTATTAATAATAAGCTATACACGACCTGAACAACAAGAATTGTGTATATTACTTAGTGCCTTGGTAGGTTCAGGATTAGGATTCTTATGGTTTAATGCGCACCCTGCCAAAATTTTCATGGGAGATGTTGGAGCAATATCTATAGGCGCATTGTTAGGATTTATTTCAGTAATATTAAAACAAGAATTTACATATGCAATTATAGGAGGAGTATTTGTAATGGAAACAATGTCTGATATAATACAAGTACTATGTTATAAGAGAACACATAAAAGAATATTCTTAATGGCACCATTACATCATCATTTTGAAAAGAAAGGCTTGTCTGAAACAACCATTGTAATTAGATTCTGGATAGTGTCATTCTTATTAGCAATAATAGGATTAACTCAATATTTTATTTGTCATTAATAATTTTGAATTAATATAATACTATTATACAGTAATAGGTTATGCAATAAAATATGTAGTACGGTTAACTATTATTTCAATACTATATATACAATACCACTTAATACATTAATGTCAATTTATTTATATTATTATTTAATTTTTATTCCTTTAAAAGTGAATAATTATTTCCTCTTCTAGAAAAAATATTTTTTTTTAAATACTAGAAATGTTTACGATTATTTAATTAACAATTCATACCATTGATGATGAAAAGTGTTATTTCTTTTTAAAGTTGTTTTATGACAAAGATTTTCAGTAAATTATTCCTTTGTGGAATACTATTAAGCAGTATTAATGGATACTGTACTACAAGTTTAAGTATAGCTTCAGGTGGTGGACTTCCACTTGATATTAATACAGGAGTTGAAATAGGTTATTCTACTTATACTCTATCAAATGATCTTGATGCAAAGTACGATATTATTGTTGGTGATCTAATGGATAATTTGAGTTATAGTGGTGATGCAGTAACCTATGATAGTAAACCATATCCAGCAGGATCACTTATATTAGCCAAAGATTTTGTGTATGCGAATGCAACAACAAATGAGGATGGAACAACTTGGGCGGAAACCCATGGTAGTATGAAAATTATTCCAATTAAGGAGACAGATGGCTACTATCATATAAGTGAGGATAAAACAAAAATATATCAGTATGACGCAGAAAATAATTATACAGATGCATTGTATAATTATCATACAGACGGGAAGTGGTATGAAGGCAATACACAAGATACAGAAGCTAATATAAGAGTTATTACTATTGATGATCAAAAATTCAAAATAGATACTGTTACAAAAGATATACTATTTAATGGAAATGTAGCTTATAAAGATGGCAACACATGGAAACTATTTCCATCAAGTACGCCATTACAGAGAGCAGTATTAGATACTTCTTCCAAAAAATTAACAATGAATAATTATCAAGATAATGCTGGCAATATTATACCATCAAAA
Organism: uncultured Pseudomonadota bacterium; assembly: GCA_902772645.1. Taxonomy (GTDB): domain Bacteria; phylum Pseudomonadota; class Alphaproteobacteria; order RUG11792; family RUG11792; genus RUG11792. The sequence goes on from CACYBM010000044.1 coordinate 12,206, forward strand.
TTAATAGTTAAACAAATTGGTCAAATAGCAGGTGATTCTGTGATAGAATTGAAAGATGCTGATACAAGTGCTGAGCCAAATGTTTTGGAAACGTACTTATCCCCAGAACCTGGAAGCATTGTTGGAGAAGAAGGCAAACCAGTATCAGTAAATAATGGTACTGTTACGTTACAGGATTATCTTGGTAGAAATGAACAAAACAATCCAGTACCTAATATATCAGGAGCAAATCTTTATTTAACAGCGAATAGTAAAGTATCTCTATTTTCCAACTATATGTCAGTTAATAATGAAGATACTTCTGCTACTTCTGCAAGTACTACAAATACATTAATAAATAACTTTAACAAATCAACAAACACATTAGGACTATTTTGTAATGTTACATCAGCTGAGAGTGGACAAATTACTATCTCTGATATTCCATACGTAATTAGTGATACAACCAACTATTATAAACAAGTTGATGATATTGATAGTTTAACTGATGGTACTACTTTGTCTTTTAATGCAATCAATCAAGATAAAATCAAAGGATTATTTAAAGATAATGCTAGTATACAATACGCTCTAAATGCCAGTACCATATTAACTAATTTGGTTAACAAGGTAGGAACATTAAATGGTAATCTAGAAGCTGGTGAAACACAACAAACAATCAAAATCAATGCATTATCGTTTCAGCAGTGGGATCCAAATATTAATATAAATAGTTTTACCGATAGTACTGATGAAAACAAAAAATTCAAAATAGAGTTTATAAAAGAAGCTGCAAGTTCATTAACACCAGACGTTAATGAAACCACAAATGAAGCTGATAACAGCAAAACAGATAAAACTGTAACAGTTAATTATAATACAAATCCTGCAGACAAATATGTGGAAGCTGATATGTCAAATGCTACAGGAAATGTCACAATAAATTATAGCAATCTTAATGGATCAACTATAGTTCCTAATCCAACAAACAATAGCGTTAATGGTGGAAATGGACCTGTTTATAATTTGGAAAATGCAACAGTAATATTTGATCTTTCTGATGATATAAATATATCAGAACTAAAATTAACTAGTTGTAAAGTGATAGTAAGAGGACATGGTCATACTCTTAACCTCCATGCTAATATGGATGCATTATCCAGTATAAAGTATGAAAACACTAAAGTAACTGAAAGAATAGCATCACCTGGAGAGTAATCAAAGCAACAATTTGTAAATTTAATAACATATGAAAAGCAAGGCACTCTACATAGGAGTGTCTTATGTTTCGTAATTGATAATAGTCAAACATTGTATATTTTTAAACACTATTTTAAATATTTGTTATATTGTTTATTTTATAAAGAATAATGGTCATATATAATTATTATTTATATATTTTTCAAATATAATATATTTCCTAAATATATATTAGTGGGGTATTTACTATAGATAAAAATATCTAATATATCTGTAACATAATATTAACTCCTATTAATTATATATTTCTTGACAATAAAACACACCCCAACTCTATATATTTAATTAAAAAAAATGATATAATTTACCTATAATAATAATTATATACAAAAATTAACAATAAAACTAGATATTTACAATTATCAACATAGTAGAATAGGGATTTTAATCCCTATACCCTTTGTATTATTTAGGTTGGTCTGTATTATTGTTATTATTATCTTGCGGATTTTGATTCTGATTATTCTGTGCTTCTTTATACATTATTTCCCCAATTTTCATTGAAGATTGTGTCAATGCTTCGTTTTTATTTTTTATATCATCAACATTATCCTGTGTTATAGCTTCTTTTAATGCATTTAAATCATTTTCTATTTTTGATTTCTCATCAGGCGATAGCTTATCCCCATAATCCTTCAATCCTTGCTCTGTCGTATTAATTAAAGACTCTGCCTTATTCTTTTCCTCTATTAGTTCTTTTCTTTTTTTATCTTCCTCAGCATTACTCTCAGCATCTCTTAACATCTGTTGTATGTCAGCCTCTGAAAGACCACCAGATGATTTAATTCTAATATTTTGCTCTTTTCCTGTAGCTTTATCCTTTGCTGAGACATTAACTATACCATTGGCATCTATATCAAATGTAACTTCTATTTGAGGGACACCTCTACGTGCGGGTGGTATTCCTTGCAAATCAAACTCTCCAAGCAATTTGTTCTGAGCAGCTATTTCCCTTTCTCCTTGGTATACTTTTATTGTAACTGCACTTTGATTATCTTCTGCTGTAGAAAATACTTGACTTTTCTTCGTCGGTATGGTAGTATTTTTCTCTATTAATCTTGTAAATATACCTCCCAATGTTTCAATACCTAGTGATAGTGGAGTTACATCAAGTAACAGTACATCCTTCACATCTCCTTGAAGAACTCCTCCTTGGATAGCTGCTCCTAATGCTACTACTTCATCAGGATTAACTCCTCTATTTGGATCCTTGCCAAAGAACTGTTTTACTGTCTCTATTACTTTTGGCATCCTACTCATACCACCCACTAGTATTACATCCTTTATGTCACTAGTACTTAACCCAGCATCTTTTAATGCAACTTTACATGGTTCTATTGTTTTCTTTATTAAATCATCCACCAATGATTCAAACTTAGCTCTTGTTAGTTTAACATTTAAATGCTTAGGACCAGAAGCATCAGCCGTTAAGAATGGAAGATTTATCTCAGTTTGTAATGATGAAGAAAGTTCTATTTTAGCTTTCTCAGCAGCTTCTTTAAGTCTTTGTAAAGCCATCGTATCATTTCTTATATCTATTCCAGTGTCTTTCTTGAATTCACTTACTAGATACTCAATAATCCTATTATCGAAATCTTCACCACCTAAGAACGTATCACCATTGGTAGCTTTTACTTCAAATACTCCATCACCTAATTCAAGTATTGAAACATCAAAAGTACCTCCACCAAGATCATATACTACTATTGATCCATTACTTTTTTTATCCATTCCATAGGCTAGGGCTGCTGCAGTTGGTTCATTTATTATTCTTAATACTTCTAGACCTGCTATACGCCCTGCATCCTTAGTAGCTTGTCTCTGAGAATCATTAAAATAAGCTGGTACTGTAATAACAGCTTTACTAACCTTTTCTCCTAAGTGAGATTCAGCTATTTCTTTCATTTTCATTAGAATAAAGGCACTTACTTGACTAGGACTATAGTCTTTTCCTCCAGCATTTACCCAAGCATCTCCAGTTGAAGAATTGACTATACTATATGGTACCAAGTCTTTATCTTTTTGTACCATTGGATCACTGAATTTCCTACCTATTAATCTTTTTACTGCAAATATAGTATTATCATGGTTAGTAACTGCTTGACGCTTTGCAGGCTCACCTACTAGCCTTTCTCCATCCTTCGTAAAAGCAACTATTGATGGTGTAGTTCTTCTACCCTCTAAGTTCTCTATAACCTTGCCATTCTGGCCATCCATTATTGCAACACATGAATTAGTAGTTCCTAAATCTATACCTATAACCTTTGACATAATATTTATCCTTTTTTAAATTAGCACTCTATACTACTCTCTGCTAACAGGATAACACGTATATCCTTTTCAGTCAATAACAATTTTTTTGGGACATTAATTGAGACGTGCATATAATTGTCTTAATAGTTTATGAAGCAATTAACTATAAATGATTATATCAATCTGTAAATAATATTCGCCACATGTATGTATTTGACTGTTCATTGTGTAATTAGATATAATCTATACATTAGTTAAACAAATTAGTAAGAGTATTTATTGAAATATGCAATCGAAATTAATAACTTTATTATTAATAGTTGGACAGTTTAGTACATCCATATCCTATTTATTAAGTATAAATCAATCCTATAGTATAAAACAATAAAAATCAAAACTCACCAAAGTTACATTAATCAATTTGATAATATTGGTAAATGATTAATACAGTGTAAAAAATCATCTTTTAGTGAAGAATAATTGGAGTTATGAGTTTTTGGTGAAGCTATAAATAATATTAAGTAATTACTTGGAAGTAAATTGTAGTACTCTCTAACTAAACTACGAAATCTTCTTTTCACTTTGTTTCTCTTAACAGCGTTTCCCACTGTTTTCTTACTAGCTATGTATGCTACTTTAGTACTATTACTTTCTAATAATGACTTAGCATATACTATATTTAATAAAGAGGATCTTATCTTTTTTCCATGCTTTTTCAGATAAATAAAATCAGATCTTTTTGTTATAGTTACTATAGTTTTACTACACATACACTAATATATAAACTAATAATACATTGACTATCTTATTTAGATATCTTGCATAATCATAATAAATACGAGTACAAACTCTCCTAAACATTGGGACATTCCATAACTTTTACTGCTTACAACCATTAGTATCTATAATATACTGTTTATACTACAGATATAAAAAGACATGTCAGCTGGCTATCTTCATTAAATAACCAACTATAGTCATTAATAATCATGTAATAATGTAATGTTAAGCACTTAACACCTTTCTACCCTTTGCTCTGCGAGCCGATAATATCTTCCTACCTGAAGGTGTGGTCATTCTATTTCTAAAACCATGTCTTCTTTTTCTTACCAATCTGCTTGGTTGATACGTTCTTTTCATGTTAATTAAAAAGTAAAGTAATATATTATGATTGTAACATTAAAATGATTGCAATGTATAGTATGTATGTCAGTGTAGTAAACTATATATTTCCTTGGGACATCGCATTTATAACAATAATTAACAAAAAAATTACTAAAGAAACAACACCAACATTTTATATTAAATATCAATCACTATACTATTTGTTATATCCAAACTATGCTATAAATACTTCACTATTTACATGAATTGCCTGAGCAGTCATATATCTAGCTTCACTTGATGCTGGAAATGTAACTGCATCTGCTATATCATTTCATGTACCCATATAATTCATATGTACTATTAATTCATATGTACTATTCGCTCAAAGTGTTTTTTATAGTTGCGTTTAGCAATATATTAGTCATACCAGTTTTCATTGCTCCAGGAGCAATGCAATTTTGCTGTTGTCCCATTCTGTAAGCATTATACTGCTATTGTTTTTGTCACACCTAGTAATGCTTCCTTACTGGAACTATAATTTGCATGTCCAGCTAACCATATAAATGCGGCTATTGATGATATATTAACAACTCTCCAAAATTGCCTTTGCAACATAGATTTGACTGTAGCTTGAGATAAGAAAAACGTAACTTTGAAATTTATATTCATTATTTTATCTAATTGTTCTTCATTTAATTTTTCTATTAACGTATTGTTATTAGTATCAGCTATACCAGCGTTATTTATTAATATATCAATATTACTAAACAACTTATTTTCTGCTTCATCAAGTAGTTTTTTAGTATTTTCAAAGTCTAACAAGTCACAAACAATATAACCACCTGTTTTACAGGTTTCCTATTTTATAATTTTTATTGATGATTTAATTGAATCTTTTTTTATATCACTTATTATTACATCAGTACATTGCTTTACAAAAGATATTGATATGCATATTCAAATAGTACCAGCAACATCTGTAATAAAGCCCTCTCAGGACAAAATTATTTTAATTGAATACTTGCTCTCTATTTAGAATGGAATTTTTACATTTATCAAATGATTTAAATTCACAACTATTTCTCAACCCTTTCTAAATATTGTGGTATTTTTTATTTAACTATTATATACTATAAAATACTTATTATATATTTATATAGATTAGTTGCTATTTAGACACATAATGTTTATTTAATTTTTATTAAAAATAGTATGTTATTTATTTATTAAAAAATGTAACAAACGATTATAGGACGTTAATATGCATTGGGTTTTACTTTAATAAATTTGATCTAATTTGTATACTACTGTTATACAATATTGTATAATAAATAATTATGCTTTAATATAATGAAAAATATAATACAAAATGTTTAATAAAATATAAAAACGTTTTGACTAATAGTTGATAATGTGTTAACATATTGATATAAAATATGTTTTTCTTATAAAGTGAGTTAAATATGGAAATTAAGAAAGTCTTGACATTAGCTTTTATAATATTGGTTGGTAATAATGCTGATTGTTTTACAAGTTATAGCAGTTATGACACGATGAGCAATAGCGATATATCATTAGACAGCAAGTATATTAACAATAATTATATAAATGTTACTAACAATTACATAAAAGTTGATACTATAAATACACAAAATAATATAATGGCCAATAACGCATTAAGCACAAGTACAATATTAATTAAAGACAATAAAATTAATAATAGTGCAATAGGTGAACTAGCAGAAATGGTATACAACGATGATATTCATTATTTTGCTGCTGAAGACAATCCTAGATTACTGAATATTCGTAGTTTATTAAAGCAAAATGATTTCAGTAATATGGCAGTAACAAATTATGATGTTGAAGAATTTATGAAAATAATTAAAAGTTTAAATACAAAACAGATAAGGAATATATCAATGTTATATAGGCAAATGTATGAATCTAATAGTGCTATTACATTTAGTACTGATGTTAGCTATTTGTATAGTTTACTACAATATTATAAAGATCCAGAAAATGTTATCGATGATAACAGGCATTGCTCTGTTTATAATGAAATAGATTTATTTTTTATAAACTATTTCTTAAAAAATTATACAATACCTGAATTGATAAGAGTACAAGATAAAAAAGATTTACAATTTTTCTTAACGTCACATGGTTATGATGAGTATTATCGTAGAATTGTTGTACCACAAACAAACAAATATTATATGACACGCATAAATAATACGAAAAATATAGCACTACAATGCCAATATGCTGAAGATCTGACGAATACCTTGAAAGAATTAGATTCAAGTAATATAGAAGTAGACACTTGGAATTATGAAATAAAGGATGTGTATGATATAACATTACCTACATTAAAGAAATTTATATTATTAGTTAATGAAATACATAAAGCAAAACCAGATTTAGTGAAAGTAGACCAGCCGATTCTAATAATGAAATCAGATAATACGGCAGTAGAAAATATCAATGCAGCACCACTGTTGATGAAAAAGGAAGAGGTAATACAAACAAATACAACAAAGATACTAGAAAAATTGGATAAATTAGATATAGATACATTAAAACAGATAAAGAAAATATTAGATAATAAAATAGAATTTAAGAATTTAATCGCCAAGCTGTAATACAATAATAAGCTGGGTAGTAATACTGCCTGGCTGATATTTCAGATATTATAAAGATATCTACCATTAATTAATTCATAACCATGGTGTTATAACAATAGATTTATATATGATGCCGTTGTTACCGTTATTTACTTCACAATACAGTATGGTTCTTAATATTAATTATAGTAATAACTCCACCCCACATACATTGACAAGTAGAAGCATTTGTACAAACTGGCTTGCCACATGCTAATACATTAGTTTTAGTATTCTTCCATGGAGGTATAATAATTGACTTACATGGGGCCATTGTTACTGTTCCTAAAGATGATGCAATAATCGCTGCAACTGTCGGATTAGACGGTGTCATGCACATCCCGAAACTTATCAATGTACTGGTATCAATATTTGTTATTACTGGTGTTCCCTCGATGTTTACTGTCACGTTAGGTGATGTTAATGGTATTGGAATCAAACCAAATGAACATCTACAAAGATTACCAGAAGAAACTACTGGCATAATTAGAATCTATATCCTCCTCCAATTGAAATTTGATAATTACTAGTTTTTATGTTTGATAAATTACTGTCTTCCATCTTTTTACTAGTATTTTCATGAGTAGCATTCGGACTATATGAAACTTCTGTACGTACATAGCAGTTGTTTTTGAATTGTTTTTCTATTCCACCACCGAATAAGAAACTATTCATAAACTTCTTTTCAGTTTCATTTTGTTTACTATCTGACTTCCAATCGTACTTCCATTTTGATAAATCCCCTCCTACTTTTCCATATATTATTACTGATCCCAAATTTAGTCCTAGTTTAATTGCTCCTGAGTAACTCATACCCTTGTCAATCTTAGCAATATCTTTATTATCAATCTTATAATTGGTTGATGATCCAATATTATATTCTGCTCTAGCTTCTAATCCAAATAATAGTTTACTCAATAGAAAATCATATCCTAATATTAAACTTGGATTAAATGAATTGCTTTTAATATTATGGTCTACTGTTTTATTGTCAATTTTAGTTTCATTAATATTAAATTTAGAAGAAACATATTTTAAATCAAGTCCAGAATACCAACCCCCTTTGGCACATTTCTTTTCTTTATCTTGTATCTTATTATCATCTTCTGTATCTGTATCTACATCTGTACTTGATTGTGATTCGCTGTCATCTTCTGTTTTATTTTTATTATTTTTATTTTCATCATCATCTATCTCTTGCAAATCATCATCCTCAACCTCCTCATTAATTTCCTCTGCAATAGCATTACATGTATGAAATGTATTGAATACAAACAAACATATCACTAGCTTTTTCATATTTGTCATAATGATCCGTAAGAGATATCTGTTAGTATAATTCTCACATATTTCAACGATTGTTACAAATGAATCAGCAGCATTAACTTACAACAATAAAATCACAAATGCTTTAAAACAACAAATACGCTATAATAAATATTAACTTTATTTGATGTTTTTAATTGCTTATTATTGATTTTTATACACTGGTACTATTTATAATTATTTAATTACAAATAATTTAAGTGCCTGCCGTAAAAAGAAGGAATACTTTTGCTCTTAAGTATCGGTCAGCAACCGCATGGATCATACGTATAGTTTACAGGCATTACAAGTTTTCCATTTTCATCTATATACATTCCCAAATTTATAATTGGCGCAAAACAGCAAATAAGCACCTGGTAATTCTATGTTTAGAAAATCATACGATACCTAATACATCAAACCAATTTGGATGATTTGTTGTGTCAATTCTAATTATATATTCCATTGTTTTCTTTGCATTTTCAATATCTTGTAATACACGAGTATAGAACTCTTCATATTTCTTATGATAATATGTATACACTGGTGTATATATTTCATTATATTTGTGAAAGATATACTGTTTGGGATTAACAACATCATAGAAAATTAGTTTATTGGTATATCCCATTTTATAATCTTCACTTTAGTTTATTACTTTTTAGAGAATATACAAGAAATTAACATAAAATTTCATTTCTGTCTTTTTTAAATAGTCATCAAAGTCTGTAACACCAATTGTTTGCAATTATTTGAAACTGAACATTTGCAATTTTTTGAAAACTGACGAAATGTATCTTTTTTCTATAGTCTTTATCTATGTTCATTTTATATGTCCTTTTCTTATGATAAATTTAATATTTGGAAAATTAGATATGTATCAATTAAATTCCCAAACACTATAGTATTATTTAATGCACATATCAATAAAATGCCACACATAGTACAAAATACACATTAAATGCACTAAAACAACAACTAAATGGTGGACTGGGTGGGAGTCGAACCCACGACCTACGGATTAAGAGTCTGTTGCTCTACCAACTAAGCTACCAGTCCAGTTTTCAATAGATTACATAACAAAAATGGCATCTCCTACGAGATTTGAACTCGTGTTGCCGCGATGAAAACGCGGTGTCCTGGACCCCTAGACGAAGGAGACATAAATACAATGGTGGACTAGGGGGGAATCGAACCCCCGACCCACTGATTAAAAGTCAGTTGCTCTACCTACTGAGCTACCAGTCCTCTGTA
>CACYBM010000045.1 GCA_902772645.1 uncultured Pseudomonadota bacterium
TAATATTTAAAACAAAAAATATATAATAGTCTACTTATTATTATAATAGCTTCATAATTAGCACAAATAGTAATAGCAAATATACATATAACATTTCACTGGTATTAGCGTAGATATATGGAGAATGGAAGTAATAACTAATACCCAGTAGTCTATTTATGTTGTAATAGATATATAAAAGGTATTATATAATAATAGGAATAATTAATACATAGCAATTTATTTATGTTAGATATGTACTTCGAACTAAAGGAATAATAATAACTAATACCTAATTATCTACTTATGTTAGAATAAATATATAGGAGAATGATTTTATATTACAACATGATTTCATTTAAATATTATATTTTTATTTATTGTAGATACATAAAACTTTCAATTCATTATAAAATAAGAAGTATAAAAAAATGGAGTTTAAAACCACAATATGAAAGGTATAAGTATTTTAATCCAGAAAATGAGAAATATGTAATAGATAGTGAATTAATGTCAGTATTATCAATAGCAACTGATAATATTGATAAAACATATTGTAAAGACGTTAATAGACAAATGTTTTACACTAAGGAAAGAACTAAAATAATAAAAAATGCATTACAATCAATATTCAGTGAACCATTTGGTAAATTTTCCTTAGTCAAAGCAAGTAAACAGAGTTTAGAAGATTTGGCTGTCAATATTAGTTATATTAGTAGAACAATAACATTATGGTTTTTTCTATCATTACCTTTAATGTTAATTACAGTAATATTATTCAATTTGGACTACATGATAATGGAACCTCAATTAATAAATCCTACTACGCCACCAGATAATGCTGATATTCATTTGTGTTTGTCCATTATATTTGTAATAACTCTATTTGTTATATTTATTTACTTAGTAATAGCTACATTAATATTTGTATTATACGAATTAATATTGTTTTCTTGCCTCTGGGTCTTGATGAGTAAAAACTCCAAAGTGGTACTAAAAGAAATAAAAATATAAAATTTAAGTAAACGCAATATAAAATTATGCACGTAACTTGACTTACATTTCCCATCTTAGTAAAATTAACTTATAAGTAGTTTTTTACTATTAATTTAAATATGGATAATCAAGTAAATTCAGAAAATGAAAATACAAAATTAAATACAGATATTTATAAAAAAGTAAAGGACATAATAGTTAAAAATTTGAAAATAGATGAAGCTAAAGTTGTTGAAACTGCTAATTTTAAAGATGACTTGAAAATGGATAGTTTAGAACAAGCTGAATTAATAATGGATTTAGAAAAGGCATTTGACTGTACAATAAATGAAGAAGCTGCTGAGAAGATCAAAACAGTTTCAGATGCTGTATTATACTTGGAATCTATAAAGAAATAATGCTCAATTCGAAGCGTAGAGTAGTAGTAACAGGCTTGGGAATAGTTTCTCCCTTAGGGTGCGATTGTAATAGTGTCTGGCATGCTTTAATTAGTGGTAGAAGTGGTGTTCGTAATATAGATAAATTTGATACTTCTGATTTACCAGTAAAGATAGCCGGAACAATTATTGATTTCAATCCTGATAAATATTTGGAACCAAAAGAACAAAGAAAAGTAGATAGTTTTATTTTATATGCACTGGCAGCTGCCACGGATGCTTATATGGATTCTAAACTTGATAATTCAGTAAGTGATAATGTATCTGTAATTATAGGTAGTGGTATTGGCGGATTACAAAGACTATATGATACTTCTATTGGATTGTATAATGATGGTCCAAGGAGAGGAGTTAGTCCATTTTTTATACCATCTGTAATTGGTAATATGGCGAGTGGACTAGTTGCAATAAAACTAGGATTAAAAGGTGTTAATTACTGTATTACCTCTGCTTGCGCTTCTAGTACTCATGCAATAGGTGAAGCATTCCATAAGATTCGAGATGGTTATTGTGATTATGCATTGACTGGAGGGGCTGAGGATGTTGTTTGTAGACTTGGTATAGCTGGATTTGCAGCTGCCAAAGCCTTGTCAACTAGTTACAATGATAATCCTAGTAAAGCATCTAGACCTTGGGACAATGATAGAGATGGCTTCGTAATGGGTCAGGGAGCTGGTATATTAGTACTTGAAACACATGAATCAGCTATATCGAGAAACGCTACAATATATGGTGAGATAATAGGATACGGCTCCTCTTGTGACGCTTACCACATGACGTCTCCTGATCCTAGTGCACGTGGAGCAGTTATAAGTATGAATAATGCATTAATTGATGCCAATATATCTCCAAACAGTATAGATTATATAAATGCTCATGGAACATCAACAAAACTTGGTGATAAGATGGAAATAGATGCTATAAAAGAAGTATTTGGAGAGTATTCAAATAATATTAATGTATCATCTACAAAATCAGCAACAGGACACTTACTGGGAGCTGCAGGTGCAATTGAAGCTATATTTAGTATAAAATCTCTACAAGACAATGTTGTGCCACCGACTATTAATTTAGATAATCCAGATGGTAATTTCGATTTGAATCTAACTCCAAACATCGCACAGACGAGACAAATAGATTATGTGATGAGTAACTCGTTTGGATTTGGTGGAACTAACGGAACACTAATATTCAAAAAATATTAAATATATGTTTTTTTATTATAAGAAGATAATACTTATGAGAATTAATGTATACAGTAGTATTTAATAATCCATCAATCTTCCGTAATCATTCCATTGTCCATACATTTTTCCATCTTTTGTATACTTTATGAAATTATTAATCATTCTATTATAAACATCCGGTTTGTTCTTTTCTCTTTGAATGGTATTTATGCGTATACGTTGGTATAACAATGGAAATGAATAGAAGTTATCTTTTAAATCCTTGTCTTTATCAAGTAATTCCATAATATCATCATCAATAATAAATGGTTTAGAATTATCTAATGCTTTTTTGCCAGCCTCTGTCATTAATCCTAATTTTTCTAATCTTTGACAACGTGCTTTATTTAATTCTGACCATTGACTGTTTTTAGACCTAGGGGAAAACCTTGTTAAGTGTCCAAACTTATGGATATTTTTATGTATACCGTCAATCCACCCAAAACACAATGCTTCCTCAACTGCATCTAAATAACAGAAATCATAAGGATTATTATTAGGATTAATGTGTTTTAATTTTAACCAACATTCAATTGCTGTATTACTATTCAGTAACAACCAATTTCTAAATTCTTTCCTATTATTAATATTTAATCCTATCATATATTTAACAACTTATTTTATTAGAAATTATACTATATTGTTTTAGTATTCTACACATATTAATCATTTATGTAATATTGCAATCTACTTTTCATATTGTTTATTATATTACGAGTATTAATTATTAAATTTTCATCATTACTATTGAATAATATTTGCTTATTTAGGATTTCTATTAATTTCTTAACAGGTTTAGTAATTAAATTTTTACGATATTTTAGCTTTTGCTCTTCAATATTTATGTCAGGATTTTGAATACATATAATATTTGCATTAATTAATTTACAATTGTCATTTATACTACATTTTATCTCGTCTATTTCATCAATTAATTTACTGACAATGCAGTTACTTTTATCTGATATAAAGATAAAGCAGTTACTATTTCTTATTGTCTTGACTGTATCATTTATTATGTTACTAAGTTTATTATTAGTCTTTTTAATCTTAGTATTTATCATATTTATCAAATTTTCATGTGCTGCATCAAAATCAGCAAATATTAATTTTTTAAATATTTCTGGACTTTTATTTTTATACTGTGCATAATCAAAATATAAATTTTTAATTTTAAATTTAAATCTATCTATATAAGATTCACCTTGAAGTTTTATATTATTACTTTCGTATTATAATAATGCATCGGCAACCTTAGTATATTTCTTAATAGTATTCTCTATATTACTTACTGTTGCTGATGAGTATATATCAATTAGTTGAGTTTTAATAGTATTTATATTATTAATTATATCTTTTTGATAATTAATTGTACTTTGTAAAGCATTAGTTACATATTCCTCAATCTTATTTCTTTTTAAATTTTTATTATTGTTCCATGCCTGTTCTATTAATAAAATATTATTATAAAAACTATTTATATCATTTGCACAGATATTAAGATTATTTTGTAAATCCAAATATTTATTATTTATATATTTTTTGTTATTAGTAATTTGATTAGCATTAGTATATTTCATTTTAACAAGATTAGAAATATTTGGATTGTATATATTGTTATTATTATGTGAGATTTTATTAATAGAGAATAATGAATTTTCAAAAGGAATACTTTGGAACAATCCAGAACTATCAGTATTACTATTACTTGATATATTTACAAGTAAAGAATCTGAAATATATTTTTTAGTACTACAACTGCAATTCGATATATTTATTATTGCTGCTGGTAGTAAGATCATTTTAATTAAAATATTCATTATTGTTGAAATAAACAGACAACATCTCAACAATATTTTGAAATGATTTTTAGACAAAAGCAATATATTAATACAGACTATTGCCGAAACAGAGGAATTGCATCGTATTGATAAGGAACTGGTGCGGATGGTGGGACTTGAACCCACACGACTCTCATCACAAGGTCCTAAACCTTGCGTGTCTACCATTTCACCACATCCGCAGTATGGTAATGATCTATTACATTATACCATAATGCTATATTTACGCAATAGATATTATTTGTACAATTGTTATTTTTTATTGCACACGAATATTTTAAATGATATGCTAGTCATAACAAGGGAATTTAAAAAGAGTTAATTGTAAAGTTTGTAACAAAGAAATATTGCATTAGTGTATTCTTGTGTACTTGTATTGGAAATTGTATTACTTGTGAAGAAAATCCATATAACAAAATATTCAATGAAATTAATAACAGAGATGATTTAGATGCAATGAAAACTGAATTGTACAAAGAAAGTGGTATGATACGCGATAAAGAGCATAAAAGATTGGATAATCTCCGATCTGCATGTAGTAATATTGATGAAAGAATAAAATTTACTGATCTTAGAATAAAGGCTACAGCCGAAAAAATAGCACGTGATGATGAAATAAGAGAAGCCTATTGGAAACGTTATAATGGATTATTTGATCAGCAATATAATAACAGTATCAGTATCTCAAATACAAATAATCATTACGACACTAATTTTTCTGATTATTATAATACTATAATGAATAATAACGATTACAATAAGATCAATTTCAACAAGCTTTTGGATAATTATAATAACAAAATAAAGAAGTATAACAAAAGTTTATATGATTATAATGAACTGGCAAGTAAGTATACAGATGTTATTAATAACAATGAATTACAAAATTTCTATGACAGTAAAATAACCAATATTTATAATAAAAATCCAAATAAGTCTTTATGGAACAATTTTTACAATAAAGATTCTGATATAGAGACTGATGATACAAGTATTGATGGTGATACAAGTTTTGAGGCATATTCTCCCAATTATTCACAGGAGAACACTCTGAAAAATAATAAATATACTAATAATTTAAATAATAAGTACAATTTTAGTATAAATAAACAAACGCATGTAAATTTTGAGCCAAAGAAAAGTAATGATTTAACATGTAATAGTTCTAATCAAATTAGTTTCCATCCAACAACGAATTTAAAAACAAATAGAAACAAGGATTTATTATATAGCCCTACTAATCAAATTAGTTTCAGTCCACCAACAGATATCAATCTTGAACTCAAAAAAAACAATAGTTTAACATACAGTAATGTTGATCAATCAAATCAATTCCGGCAGAAAAGAAAAAAATTCAGAATAATAATAACAATATAATCGAACAAAATAATGAACCAGCTCCAGTAGTAAATAATAATATTTTAAATATAAACAATAATGTACAAGATAACTTGCATATAGAGGATATACAAAATAACACAGGTTCCAGTGTAATACAAAATAACAATATGGTACAACATAAATTATATGAAGAGGATATTAAAAATAATGAATTAAATAGATGTGAACTTCCAAAGAATTTAAATAGTAATGTAATAAAAAGTGATAATAAAATACTAATTAAATTTGATGATTGCACAAATTTTAAAGAATTAGTACAAGTGAAAAGTCAATTATTAAAAAATAATGATAAGAATGAATCAAAGAAAAAAGCAATAAAAGATGAATTCAACAAACATTTTAAACAATTGTTTTACAAAAACTATAATAAGTTATTAGAAGAATATAATAATAATGATATTAAATTAGATACAGATAAATCATATGAAATATTATCAAATTTTGTCTTTAACAAAGACGATCAAGAATTGTTTTCATGTGACGAAAAAGATATTAAACAATTCATCACTTTGCAAGATGCAGTAAAGAATGTATTAGAAAATAAAACAATCAGCATTACAGATTTAACAAAGGAAAATATTGAAAAGTTTTTACAAATTATAAGTAAATTAACAAACAATCAACTACGTAATGCATCAAGATTGTATGATCAAATAAGACTACTCTTAAGTGGTGAAATAAAATCAATTAATAAATTAAGTCAAACGAATGATTATCATACACAATTACATTATCTATTATCTGATTACAACAATAATGTAAATTATGGAGCATCTGATTATTTCTTAGTTGATATTAATAGAGAATTAATGTATGCGTGCCTCAATAATTACTTAACTTCTGGAATGAATATTGAAGAATACATAAAGAAATTTACAAATGATAAAGATAATATAGTAAAAAATTATATTGAAAACAATTATAAACATAGAATAAATAAGATATATGATGAAAAAATAAATAAGGAAACAGATAAATGGTGGATTAATACTTACAATAACGAGAAAAATGAACATTTACATAAATTAGATAATTCAAAAATAAAACAATGGAACTGGAATACAATTTTTAATAAACTAGGTACTGGTAAGTATTTGGAATCATTTAATACGTTTGTTAATGCAATTGTCAAATTGTATAAATAGTGTTATAATATTGGGAGGATTTTCTTCTCTCAATACTTTTTTATAGTTTCAATATATTATTAATAATATTTGTGAGATAAAAACTAACACTAATTTGGTATATCATAATATTGGATAAAATTGATTCTCTCAACGACGTATCATATTTTTAATATAATATTGCTAAATATGCATTCAATAATAGTTTTAAAACAGAAACTTATATCTATTTGGTGTATCCGATTGGATTCGAACCAACGACCTTTTCCTCCGGAGGGAAACGCTCTATCCAACTGAGCTACGGATACATGTCTTTTATAACACTATTTACACTATAACTGTATTATTTATATAATACAACAACTGATATATCATAACAACAATATTAATATTATTGAGGTAATAATAAGACAAATACATGCTGTCAGTAAAATAATATATTACTTATGTTCTATACTATATTTAGTATTAGTAACTTTTAGCTATTATTACATCTTGAGTTGTTTCTTTTTCTGTAAGTATACATTTACCTATTGTTCCGGATTGTTCTGTAGGTATACATCTTATTGACAATGATAATTCCTCAAGTTTATCTAAATTTTCTTTATTACCATGCCATTTTACTTTGGCAAAACCAGTATTATTACTAAAGTATTCTTTTAATTCATCAAGAGTCTTTATATTATCCACTAGTTTTGATTTGCAAATACTTTCATTTTTATTTTTTAAAATTTTATCATGTTCTGCCAATAACTTATCGAAACTATGGGTAAATTCGTCTTTACTCAATTTTACTTTCTCCAAATCATTACTTCTTTTTGTAAAGAATACTGAGTTATTTTCAACTTCTTTTATTCCAATTTCCAAAATGAATGGTACACCTTTTCTTACATAGTCCCACTTCTTGTTCTGTGGAGAATCATCTTTAGTATCTATTAATATTCTAAATTTATCTGATAATTCATTCTTAATACTATTACAGTAAGAAATAACATCACTTCCATTATTATCTTTGATTATTGGTATTATTACACATTGATATGGTGCTATGATTGCTGGAAAATTCAAACCATCATCATCTGCATGAGACATTATTAATGCTCCTATTATTCTAGTAGATAGTCCCCAAGATGAAGTATATACGTATTGCATAATGCCATTTCTATCTTGATACTTAATGTCAGTAGCCTTAGCAAAGTTCTGACCAAGAAAATGACTAGTAGCAGCCTGTAAAGCCTTACCATCCTGCATCATAGCTTCTAATGTATATGTTTCAACAGCGCCTGCAAATTTATCATATTTTGGTTTCTTGCCTGGAATTGCGAATATTTGTAATATACTGCATATCATCCACTTATATACTTCATGCATTCTTATTGTTTCTTCAATTGCTTCCTCAGCAGTTTCATGGGCAGTGTGTCCTTCTTGCCACAAAATTTCTGCTGTTCTTAGAAACATTCTAGGTCTCATTTCCCATCTAACTACATTACACCATTGGTTTATTAGCAATGGTAAATCTCTATATGATTTTACCCATCTTGAGAAGGACTTTCCTACTATTAATTCAGATGTAGGTCTTATTACATATGGTGTTTCTAACTTACCAGAAGGTATTAATTTACCATCAATACACTCTAGTCTATGATGAGTAACAACAGCCATTTCCTTAGCAAATCCAGCAACGTGTTCAGATTCTTTTTCAAATAAATCTACTGGTATAAATAATGGGAAATACGCATTAACATGTCCCAATTCCTTGAATTTATTATCTAATACAGTTTTTATATTTTCCCAAATAGAGTAGCCATAAGGCTTTATTACCATACAACCCCTGGCATCTGATAATTCAGCCAAATCAGCTTTCAATATAACTTCTTTATACCAAGCACTAAAATTTTCCTCTCTAGTAATAGAAAGTGCATTCTTTTTCTGAGACATATATATATTATTTCTATACAGTAATACTATGCATTATACCATGTGATTGTATCAGAAAAAAATAAGAGGTGCATTAAATTTTAATATTTGCATATTGCTCTAATATTTATATGTTTCATTATGAATAAACCAAATATTTAGTTTTTGTATACATGCCTATATTCTACAACATTATTATATTTCAAAAAATTATGTAATATTGACATTGTTTTGATAAAGTAGTAGTATGTCAAACATGGAAGTACTGTTTATGATTTTGATTTGTGAAATATTTGAATAGTATAATTATTATATTATCCAATATGATGTTGTGTGTTGGGAATACATATAGTACTGAAAATAACCAAATAAAAAAAAATGTGGAACACTTAATTATCAATTACGAGATAGCTCATCATACCATGATATATTGTTACAATTGAAGAAACATGGAGGACAATATACATCAATTAATCGTATAATGAATAATAATAATATGATAATAGATTATGGTTATATAAAAGATAATTTACCTAAACATTTAATATCATTTACTCATGAAATAGCTGGTAAACAATACAAGATACCAATACTAATTGGGCATGAAACCATATATAACGATGAACCAATAAAAAAAGAACATTGCGATGAAAAATATAATATTTTTTCTGGGGAGTAAAGCCATTTGAGAATGATAATACAGTTTATATTTTTCTAAAAAATAATAAAAATTATTATTATTTAAAAAAGGAAGACAGTAATCAAGAAACAATATATAATAACCTCTTTGATGCAATTACAGATGGTCCATCTGTAAATAAAGCTTCTATAAAAGGTGAGTTAGACGTGATATACAATCTAACAAACGTTTTTGCATTTTATAAAAATAAGTTGGATGATGATTGGTTAGAGTTCGTAGAGTATAAGGACCAATTAGAAGATATGAATAAAACCAAAGTAAATAATAATACAGATACAAATACTATAAACGAAAATAACATAAATCAAAATCACAATAGTATTAAATATGAAAGCAGAATTGAAGATAATAAAATTGCTGACAATGATATTATAAATAAAATAACAATTAAAGATAATGATAAGCAAATCAATAAAATAAATAAGAATAAAGAGCATCGAATTATTAATCATAACAAAATTAATGACAACAATATCATAAATACAAATGAAAATAATAATAGTATTAATATAATAAATAATAATAACATAAGTATTGGTAATGATGAATCTAGAGATAATATTCAAGATGTAAAAGAAAAAAAATACAAGCAATTAATCAACAAATAAAAGATAGTGAGATTAAACTATATACTTATTTTCAACAAATTATTGACCAAATGGATTTAGTAATAAAAGATAATAACAACAGTAATAAAACTATTCACAAGACAAATAATCCAAAGAAGAAAAAAAAGAAGAAACCAAAATATAAAAATCTATCTGAAATACTAAATGATAATGGACTAGACAAAACTTATAAAAATATGTCTGAAGTGCCAAATAATAACAAAACAGAAGAGCATTATGAAGATATGTCCGGAATACTAGTTAACATACTAGACGATTTGAATAAAAATATTAATTACAGAGCTGTTATACTACAATATCAAACTCAAAATATAGAAAAACAAGATATTATAAATAAAATAAGACAATATCTCGAACCAAAGTATTCCAAAATATTTAACATATCAGATGATGGTATTATGAGAATAATATCATATTTAATGACAAAAATAACATTGGATCGATTAAATACAGATTTAGAAACCTTAAAGAAAAATAAATAATTACATAACAAATAAAATTACAGGTTTTATGGTAACAATAATACTATAGAACCTGCTTATATTATTTATACAAGTAATTATGTGTTATATTATATTTATATTTCATATAGAGCAAAAAAATTGTGTGCATACTATTAACGAAATTTTAACAAAAAAAACAATATCATAAAGTTAAACAAAATATTTGAAAGAGTGACTTATGAAACTGTTAATTTTTATGGCATGTATTCTGATGCCAGTAATGATGTTTAATAATATTAATGCAATGGATAATAACATTAACCAAAAAGATAATTATCAAGTAAATAACAATAATATTGAGGATGTATTAGGAAATGGTATTAAAATATTCACTGGTGGAAATGTGAGTAATAATTTAGTTGACGATGATTTTATAGCATATTTTGGCGATACTTCAAAATCTAATGGCATTATAGAAGTAAATCTATGGAACGATACTGATAACCACAAAGTTTCTATAAAGAATTTCTTTATAGATAATAATAAAAATGCAATAGTAAAACATAACTTTTTTAGCTTATGTAGATATGATAAAAAACTGCCTCTAGATATTATTTTACATGGATTTGCTGTAATAAAACATAATAATAAATATTACTTAGCACGTTATGAAAATAATTCATATAATCTATCTAGTAGTTGGTATTTAGTAGATAAAGATTACGAGTCATTATTTATAGGAACAACTCCCAGTGCTATCATGAGTCACATGCAAGATGAACAGACTATCAAAAAGAATGCAGAAAATATGTTGGATAAAAATCAGTTTAATGGTGCTAATTCTATTAATAAAATTAGCAAGAAGATTCAGCGTGGTACATCTGCCAATAAAATAAAATTAGGTCCTACTATATTAATAGATACTGCAAAGTTTTTACGTCCTTTAATTGTTAAGTATAAAAATAGTAAAGATTCCAAATATATTGAAGAATTCTGCAATGCATATAAAATAACAAATTATTTTAATTGTAATAATATAGAATGTTTTGACGAATTATTAAATGATATAGATTTTTTTTACAAATTACTGAAATGAAAACATAATATACATAACCAATATTACATATAGCTCAGTTTCAGTTTGATATACTGAAGCTGAAGTATTTTATATTTATAGAAAATGGTATATTTTTAGTATTATATAATAATATTATCTGTATTTAGATATATAATACAATGTTCTATCAAATTAATTTGTTCTTGGTTTCATAATGATTATATATAAAGAAGATGACTAGTTCCATACTAACAGACTAGCAATTCAATACAATACTGATATCAATATGTATTGAATTTTGTACAACCAAATAATATATAGATAGGACAATAATACTATTACTTAAATAATATATGTGAAAAACAATCATGGTTTTTAGAGTAATATACAATTATTTACACATTTAGATTTATACAATACTACATGAGTAAAAATTTTTTATTTATTAACATATAATATTATTTAATAATATACTATACAGGTAATTTTTTTATTGACAATAATAATCCGCTCTTAAGATAACATGAAACAAAGCAAATTTTCTGATTTACAACAACATTTTGTTGATATATATTAAATATAATATTACTTAACCTTATATTATATAAGCAAAAATTTTGTATTGATAATAATATTTTGTGCTTCTTCATTAATATCTAATATTGCATCTTTATTAAAAGATATTGTTGCTTCTTTGTGATTTAATAACAGTATCTCTAAAAAATCACCAGCTCCGTAGTTTTGTACTGCTTTTACATTACCTAATAAATTATTATTAGTATTAAATACTTTACTATTAATCAAATCACTATAATAATACTCATTATTATTGAGTTTAGGTAAGTCATTACTATTAATGTATATCTTTTTCAATCTATACTGTTCTGATGTATTTCTGTTTTTAACACCATTTATTGATACTATAAAAGTATTATCTTTAATTAATTTAATGTTATTAAAACTAATTTTAGTATTACCATATAGGAACAAATTATTATATTTAAAAATCGAGTCAGGAGACTCAGTATAAGATATAACTTTTACCTGTCCCTTGATTCCTATAGGTTTTGATATTACACCAATACAAACACTTTTATGCATTAGCAGGTGCTTCTGCTGATTGTTGCTTTTTAGCCAATCTTTCCTGAGCTTTTTTCTTAGGAGCTGATTTCTTCGGAGTACTTCTTATTACAGGCTTTTCACATATACTTTTAAATGCTAGTAATTTTAATACTCTTTCTGATGGTTTTGCTCCTACAGATAACCAATATTTAGCTCTTTCCTCATTTACAGAAAAGTATCCATCATTATTTTTCTCTACCAATGGGTTATAAAATCCCAGCCTCTCAACAAATCTACCATCCCTTGGAGATGTATTTTCAGCTACTACTAATCTATAAAATGGACGATGTTTTGATCCACCACGAGCTAATCTTATTCTTAATGCCATTTAAAAACTTAACAATACAATACTAATTATATTATAGCTTTAAACTGATATATGTGCAACTATGACATATTTGATCATGAAAAAACAGAATTGTTTAAGAAAATAATATATTTTTATGAAACAGGTACATAATTATGTATGTAATTATATCATGTATATATAACTTTTATTATTAGAATAATCTAATATGTTAAATTGTGCAGATAAGACACATTTTTATATTAATGGGCTATGACCCATTAAACTATTAGACAATGTTGTTGTATATGGTAAAATCAAGATATATAAGATTAATTGCAATCATGGATATTAAGAATGAGAAATACAGTAAGATATTTATTAATAGGTACTGTTATTATTACTGCTGGATTAACAACAGCTACATATAATGCATGTGCTGATGGTTTTCTTAGTGGTTTGTTTGGTTCATCAAAAAATAAAGAAAAACCTAAGGGTACTAAAGAGAAATCTAAAGTAAAAGATGTTGATAAAACTACTACAGATGAAGAAGATAGTGGTGCAGAAACAGCAGTAGAAAGTGATGCAGAAGAGGAAAAAGATAGTAAAAAGAAGAAAGATAGTAAATCAAAAGATAAAGAAAAGAAAATTAAAAATAATAAGGAAGATAAAAATGAAACAAAAAGTAAAGAAGAAAAAGGTAAAGGTATTCCTCCAATCAAAAAGAAATTTGCAGAAGATGGAGTAGAATCAAAAAACACAGATGAGAAAGAAGGTGCAAACATTGCTAGTACATCTGAGGAAGGTAGTGATGAAGAAACAGCAGTGAGTATTGATGAGGAAAAAGAAAAAAAAGAAAAAGAAAAAGCTGATGATGAATTTGAAACAGTTGAAGACGAAAAAATAGCAATAAAATTTAAAGATGGAACGAAAATTGAGAAAAGTGCAATATTAAAGGATTTATACGATGTTGGGATGCAATATCAAAATAAGATGTCCTTTAATGATTTAATGTTGCTTATTGAACTTAGACATGCATATGAGAAAGTAATAACAGATGCAGCAAAGAAAGCTAAAATGGATCAGGATGAGAAATATAAGCAGTCTCTAGAAGCTAGGAAAAAGGCTCTTGGTACGTTCGCATTCCTTGAAGACCAAGCTGAGAAGTTAATGACGAAAAAAGAACTCAAAAAATTTTATGATGACACTTGGGATAAGCATATAAAAGGTACTGATCAAGTTTCATTAGTACTAATCCAAGCACCAGATAAAAAGACAGCCGATCAAATAAAGAGGGATGCAAAAAATGAAGAATCTCTTAATAAAATAATAAAAGATCTAAAAGATCGTGGCAATAATGTTGCAACAATTCCTCTTGATGACTATCCAGAGACTTCATTACCTCCAGAAATAATAAAGGAAATGAAAAGCAAAGGGAAAAATACAGTTGTTGGTCCATTTCCAATGCAAGGTGTGGTTACATTACTATTCTTAAAATCTTTCCATAAAGCTAAGAAGAAAGAACTTTCTGATGATATGATTCCACAAGTAAAACAATTGGCATCTAAGGAATTCGCCAATAGATATGTTAGTTCATTAATAAAAAAGTATAAAGTTGAAATATATGATCTAAATGGAGATAAGATGGAGTGGGATAGCAAAGACAAGAAAGATAAAAAGAAAAAGCAAGTACCAATGTTATCTAAAATAAAAGAAACTCAAGTAATCGCAAGAATAGGAGACCAACAAGAACTAACAATGCAAGATTTGTACAAAATGTTTAATATAAAGTCTCTTGACAATGAAATATTTGGTTCCTTAGCAATGCAGTTAAGAATAAGTATAGAAGATGTAATATACAATGCTATAAAATTGTGTGTTCAAGATAAGTTATTAGCGGAAGAAGTTGAGAAAGCAGAATACATGAAAACAAGTAAAATGAAAAAGTTATGTGAACAAATTGAAAAACAACACTTACGTAATGCTTATTTTGCTAATACTGTCAAAATAACTGAATCAGATGCTAAAAAAGAATATAACAAATATATAAAGATGATGAAACCCGAAGACAAGGACGATAACGAAATATCCGTAAAACTACTATTCTACAAAACAGAAAAAGAAACTGAAACTGCTATAAAAGAATATAAAGGAAAACCAAAGCAGTTTAATGAAGATTTCAAGACAAAATTGGCATCAAATAAAGATGCTATAGACTTGGGTTATGTAAAGAGACAGGAAGTACCACAAGAAGTATGGAAGATAATAAAAACAAGTACACCAGGAACATGCATCAATAAAGTATTACAAATTGATGGGGCTGCGTATGGATTTGAGGGAAAGAATTTCGCTGTTGCTTATATAGGCGATAGACGACCTATTAAACTTCCTACATTCCAAGAGACAGCTCCAATGTTTAGAAAGGTCGCAGAGAAAATGCAAGCTATAGCAATATGTGATAAATTATTATTGGATAATGTTATACGTATAGATGGTAAAACATACAAGTCATTACAAGAAGAAATGCGTCATAAATTATTAGTGATAGTTATACAAGGGGATAGTAGCACAACACCTGCTCGTAATTGATGCAATCAAGGACTAAGTAATGACAAGTCATAATAAAAAAGATAGTGATATTGTTACTTTAGAAAATATTGTTACGATATTAAAAGATAATAATTTAAATAAAATAGTATATGAAACAAATGAATTGAAAGTCGAAGTTGTAGCTATGCAACAATTCCAAAGTAACAATATTAATATAGTAAGGAATACACCAAGTGCAAACATAGTAAAACAAGATATTGATAATAATATGGAACAAGATTTATCAAAACATATTGGCGCTGTCAAATCTCCAATGGTTGGCACATGTTATCTAGCTCCTGAACCTGGAGCTAAAAAATTTATAGAAGTAGGTGATACAGTAAAAAAAGGCCAGCCTCTACTAATTATAGAAGCCATGAAAGTAATGAATTACATAAGAGCAAAAAATGATGGTAAAGTAATAAATATATTAGTAAAAGATGCACAACCAGTAGAGTATGGACAATTATTATTAGTAATAGAATAATGTTTAATAAAATATTAATAGCAAATCGTGGAGAAATAGCAATAAGAATCTTAAGAGCTTGTAAAGAACTTGGTATTAAAACAGTTGCTGTTCACTCGGAAATAGATTCATCATTAATGCATGTCAAATTTGCAGATGAAAGCGTTTGTATAGGACCAAATAGTTCTTCTCAGAGTTATTTGAATATATCATCAATATTAAGTGCAGGAGAAGTAACAGGAGCTGATGCTATACATCCTGGCGTCGGTTTCTTATCGGAAAATGCTCATTTTGCACGCATGGTATCAGAACATAATATAACTTTCATCGGTCCTAGTGCAGATCATTTGTCCATGATGGGAGACAAGATAATAGCCAAGAAAACAATGCAGAATTTAGGAATACCTGTGGTAAATGGATCTGAAGGTGTTTTAGAGGATGTAGAAGTAGCTCTGCAACAAGCTGAAAAAATAGGATATCCCGTGATAATAAAAGCCGCATTGGGAGGAGGAGGGAAAGGGATGAAAGTATCCAATACTCCTGATGAATTGAGATTAAATATTAAACTAGCAAAGTCAGAAGCTAAAATAAATTTTGGAAGTGATGCAATATATTTAGAGAAATACTTAGTGAATCCCAAACACATAGAAATGCAAATAATATGTGATGATTATGGTAATGTATTATTCCTAGGAGAAAGAGAATGTTCCATACAAAGGAATAATCAAAAACTAATGGAAGAGTCTCCATCCACAGTATTAAATGATGAACAGAGGTATTACATAGGAGATATTCTAGTAAAAGCATTTAAACAAATTGGTTACTCTGGAGTAGCAACTGTTGAATTCTTGTATGATAATGGACAGTTCTTCTTTATGGAAGTAAATCCTAGATTACAAGTAGAACATTCAGTGACTGAACAAACTACTGGTATAGATATAGTAAAAGAGCAAATAAAAATAGCATCTGGAGAAGAATTATCTATAAAACAATCAAATATAAAGATTAGAGGACATGCTATAGAATTCCGAATTAATGCTGAGGATTCTAAAACATTCATGCCATGTCCAGGGAAGATTGAAGAACTGTATTTCCCAGGAGGTAATGGGATAAGAATAGATTCGCATATATATAGAAATTATGTAGTTCCACAGTATTACGATAGCTTATTAGCTAAATTGATAGTATATGCAAATACAAGAGAAGAATGTTTAAACAAAGCATTATGTGCATTAGATGAATTGGTTATAGATGGAATTAATACTACTACTGAGTTACATAAAAAATTGATACAAGAGAATGATATAAGAGAAGGGAAATTTGATATTCATTGGTTGGAAAAGAATATAGGTAGATTATGAATTAATAAAATACAGCAAGTTGGAATATTATACTAGCATTGTGTTATATATAATTTGTATGCAGAAAACTATAATAACGAGATTAGTATAACATAAGATTACTAATAGGCACTAGATGATTAAATGTTACATACCCAAATGTATATACAGTTAACATTTCAATCAATATTATCTAGAATACAAATGCACTTATAATATGCAACACTACTTTTACAGCATTGCATATATTTGTTAAATAATTAAAAAATGTATAAATAATATGCAATAGTAAATTCCTAAGCAATTAACATCATTTTTTGTCTCTCCAAATTTAATTTGCTTGCCTCGGTCACATAAAATAACACACTACCATTACTAACAACATCGTACGAAGCATATACCGAAAAAACTTTGTTATTATAACACACCATACAAGGAAAATTACTAAATGGCTTCACATTCAAATAGAATTCACTCCCATCAAATATTTTTGACAGTGCAAACGCAACTAATATTTTACATTTATTAGGATTACTAAGCTTAGTCTTCATTTCTTCTAATATATTTTTAAATTCAACTTTTTCAATTACATTCTTAAAAGTTACACCTTCTCTTCCAAGTTCTCCATTTGCAAATAATGACTTGATATTATTCTTCACACTGGATATTAATAATTTAAACATCGCAGTATTCTCTATTTGTTTTAGGTATTCTCCTAATAATTCCATTTCTGGACTAATTGTTGTTCTTAGTTCTTGGGCATACTTACATGCTTGATCTAGTGCTTCTCGTCGGTCTTTTGTTAACCAAACAGTTCCGTTGAATTTTTTGCATACATCTGAATACGACATTCCATTATGATACTTATCTAAAAAATATCTTTTGATTGCTATTTTATCATATTTGTCTATCTCTTCTTCTTCGCTCAGAAAATCATGTCCAGGACATTCATCTTCACCAGATTGTTCTTTTACTCTACTATTATTACTATCAATATTTTGTAAAGCTGCTAAATTCATTTTATTTATTGTACAATTGTTTTTATTATTTGTTTTCCAAACACTGCCATTATTATTACTACATTTTATATCTGTACTTGTTTTACTCATTATATTGTGATGATTTATTATATTAAGTGGAATTAAAGTAGAACTTGTAAACATAATTTGCTGTACAACAGGTACAAGTTCTGGATCGGCACACGCAATATTATTGATTAATATAGCTAACACAATTAGTTTAAATTTATTACATTTCATATTAACACTCACTTAATAGGTTTTATATTATTCACTCCTGGATATGCTGCCAAGCGGCAATTACCAGAATTCTATTCCATCAATGCATAGCTTGCAATTATTTTCAATCACAGTCGTCACATCCGTGTCAAAACTATCTATGCAAATTCGATTTCCTTTATTACCATGCACCCTAAACAAAGGTATGTTATTACACCTCATTTTAGTGACATACATATCTGAATCACATTGCATAACAACTGAATATCCATGTTTACTACTAAATACCACTTGGTCCATAAAGTCATCTCATGCGATTTTTAAACCATTTAATATAACTGTTTCCCCACTGACTGCTAACACCACTACTAGCTGACATGTTACTAGAAGAAATATTCCGTATATTCCTAGCTAGTTCATTCATGTTATTAAAATTCTGTGAACGACATGCGTAACCACGCACATATGTGAACTTGAAATTTCCAGGCTCAAGCTCAAAGATCATTCAACTAGCATTTACAAAACTTGTAATGGAACAAATAATAGTAACATTGCTTAATATTAACTTAAATAGTTTGCCATATAACATTCTAACAAACAAAACCTAAATAGTGCCACACACTATAAATTAATAAACATATTGCATACATTTACTAGTATGTTATTTATTGATTTTTACTTTGTTTAGTTGTATTACTTATTGATATCATAAAAAAATTTTGTTGTTGTATTATAAAAAATAAAACTGCAGTATAGAAATGTTTTTATATACCAACTAGTAAGTCTGCAGTTTTAGTACTTAAACTATATTTACTTATAAATAATTATTTTTTATAAAACTCTTTTTAAACATTTTTTTATATATTTTTATATATAGCAATACACCTATACATATATTTTGTATACTTGTATGTGATTGACAATTTAACATATAATATATTAATTCATCATACTTTTTTTAATTTAATAATCATTAGTGTATAAATGTTATATACTTTAACTAAAATTATCATAATAAGTTATATGATTTGTCTGAATTTGAGGTTTTTTAAACTAATTGCTACACTATTTATGAGTAATAACATTATACACTATATATGCCAGTTAATTATAATATTGATTTGAATAAGAATGTAGATAACAATCTATTTAAAAATAAAAAAGATAATTTTGATAAGCAATACAAACAAATACAGGAATATTATTGCAAAGCATGGTCTAACTTGGATGCATATCATTTGCTATATAAACATTCAATAGAGAATCCATGCGAGTTCTGGGATAGTCAATTAAACAGTATATATTGGAAAGTAAAACCAACTAGTTCTTTCGATACGACAAATAATAAATGGTGTCCTAATGGTATATCAAATATCTGTTACAACTGTGTTGATAGACATGCTATTTCTAACACATCTAAAGTAGCAATTGCATGGTACGGAGATGATCCTAAAAATAGAGTAGAGATAACATATGGTCAGTTACTAAATCTAGTTCAGAATATAGCTGACTTACTAATAAAACAAGGCGTAAAGAAAGGTGATGTGGTATGTCTATATATGCCTAATCATTATCTATCAGTGGCAGCAATGTTAGCTTGTGCCAGGATAGGGGCTGTTCATATGGTTGTATTTTCAGGATTTTCTAGTGAAGTATTAAAGAAAAGATTAATAAAAAGTAAAGCAAAAGTAATATTAACAATGGATAAGTGCAGTAGGGGAGGGAAATCAATAGAATTAAATAAATTAGTAAATGAAGCATGCGAAGCGATAAATAAAGAATCTAAACCATCAATATTAGTGTTAAATAAAGATAAAGTTAGTATTAATAAAATTAATAAGGAAGTACCAGTAGAATGGCTTAACAATAACGATGATGGCTTCATATTATACACCTCTGGTACATCTGGAAAATCCAAAGGAGTTGTACATGCCACATTACCATACATGTTATATATTTCATCAACTTTTAAAAACATATTTGATTGCAATAAAGATGATGTTAGCTTTTGCACTTCAGATATAGGATGGATAACTGGTCATAGTTATGCAGTATATGCTCCACTATTTTGGGGATTAAAAATAGTATTATTTGAAGGAACACCATTATATCCAAATCCAGATAGGTATTGGGATATTATAGCAAAAGAAAAAGTAACTATATTTTATACAGCTCCAACAGCAATTAGATCATTACAAGCATGTGATATAAAATATGTAAATAACTATGATCTATCTTCATTAAGGATTCTAGGAAGTGTTGGTGAGCCACTTAATGAATCTGCTAGACAGTGGTACTTTGAAGAGATAGGTAAAAAAAAACTACCAGTAATGGATACTTGGTGGCAAACTGAAACTGGAGGGGTTGTACTAGCTCCTATAAGGAATAAGGATTCACAAATACCAGATATTACTGGCTTTCCATTCTTTGGAGTAAAAGTGGAAATAAGTCCAAAAAACAATCAACTTATAATTACTAATAATTACCCTGGTAAGTATAAATATATTTTAAATACAGATTCTAAAAATCCTGATAATTACTATTATACAGGTGATGGCGCTAAATACGTTGATATAAAAAGTAAACAACAAAATTACAAAGCAATTAAAATATCTGGAAGAATAGACGATGTAATTAATATTTCAGGACATCGTATGAGTACCACTGAATTTGAAAATGCTTTGAGTAATGTGGATGAAATAAAAGAAACTGCCACTGTAGCTATTGATCATGAAATGACGGGCCAAGCAGCTGTAGTATTCGTTGTGTTAAAAGACAATAAAATACCAAAAGATACTACTGAATTAGACAAAAAAATAACCAAAAATATCAGAGCAGCGATAGGAGCAATAGCTAAGCCTCATAAAATAATCTATCTAGAAGAACTCCCAAAAACCACTACGGGCAAAATTGAAAGATATAAATTAAGAGAGGAAGCAAAGAATAGAGAAAGTAGTAGTGAAAAAAATATAGTAGAAAAATAAAGGGATGAAAAACTAAATGGAATAAATTTTGAAGGAGTTAGAATAAAATAAATGTAATATATTAAATTAATAAAGTATAAGAAATTAATATCATCGTGGAATAATTATTCTATAATCTGATAGCATTATATAGCAACTGTGGTAATGCATAATATGCAGCACGATATGACAATATACTTATTATTCTTAATACAAAACAAATGACTCAAATCAATACTATGTAATAAATTCAATTTGTCATGGTTTATGATATGATAATTGCATTAGCATTA
>CACYBM010000046.1 GCA_902772645.1 uncultured Pseudomonadota bacterium
AACTTATACAATAAAATTAAGAGGTGTTATTTTATAACAGTTATAAATATGAATAACTTTAAAAAAATCTTAATGGCATGTACAGGCTTAATTATGTGCAGTATTGGCAATATTAATGCTATGACAAACGATATTTTACTATCTGAATCTGATAACATAGTTAGTGAGCAGAATAATATTGATGTTAAACAAGAAATTAAGAAATTAAAATCATTGTGTCGGGACTTAAATGACGTTTTACCTGATATACCATTAGAATATTCCGAGGCAGTACAAAACAATATAGGTCGATTACAAATGGAAATGAGCTTGTTCTTCAAAGATTATTGTGACGAACGTTCATACGATGACCTTGGTAAACTTATTAAAAATTTCTTGGTAGGAAGTGGAGACCTAAAACAACGTGAACCACAAAATGCTGTATGGGAAACATTAGAAATTATATTTGAAAAAAT
This sequence comes from uncultured Pseudomonadota bacterium, assembly GCA_902772645.1. GTDB lineage: Bacteria > Pseudomonadota > Alphaproteobacteria > RUG11792 > RUG11792 > RUG11792. The sequence continues at coordinate 456 of CACYBM010000046.1, forward strand.
GTATGATAAATTCACTAAACTCACTGAATTCTTACACTACAATGATTACATTCCAATTGATATAGATGCATGTAATAATTTGTATGCGACATTAAGTAAAGATGCAGTTAAATATCACAAATTATTACCTGAAGCTGATAAACTACGTACAATTGCACCTAGATTAATTGAACCAAATCCAACAGACAATGACATTTTAGATTGTTATGATATTCTATTAAAAATAATGAAGGCATTTAGAAATACTAAGAAGAAAGGAATAAGAGCGAGTTTAGATGATTTATATCCATTTTATAACTATGTTACTATGAGGCAGCATATAATAAAAAGAACTTAATACTTATATAATAGTGGAATATTTATACAAATTACATGTTCCTGTTACAGGTTCATGTGATTTTTTTTGCTTTATTGTACATTATTCCTCTTCTGTATCATTTTTTTATATTTTACATGTTGTTTAAAGTCAGATGAATAATAATTTTTATCTAATTTCATATCACTCACAAAGTATAAGTAGTCAGTATTTGCTGGATTTACAGCAGCTAATATTGATGCTCTACCTGGGCAACATATTGGTGTAGGAGGTAATCCAGCTCTTCTGTATGTATTATATAGTGAATCTTTGAATAAATCCTTATGAGTAATTCTCTCTCTATTTACTTGTCCTGTGTATGTATCATTTTTAGTTAATGCATATACTATGGTAGGATCTGCTTGTAGTCTCATTTTCTTCTTCAATCTATTATGATATACAGATGATACAAGTTTCCTATCATTATCTTTATGTACTTCTTTTTCAATTATAGAAGCTAATATGATAATTTGATTTATATTTAAATTAGTTTTATTTAATGTTTTTATTTCTTTTCTCATTCGTGTCATTTGATCTCTCATTCTATTTAATATATCCATCTTAGTATCGCCAAACTTATAAAAATATGTATCTGGCATTAGTGATCCTTCAGTTGGTAATTCTTTTATATGTCCAATTAGTATTGGATGTTTATTCAATTTATCTACTATTTGATAAACAGTCCAACCTTCTGGGAATGTAATTTTTCTAGTAACTAATTTATTTTCGATTAATTTTCTTAAAAATGTAAATGGATTATCATTCTTACTTAATATGTATTCTCCAGTTTTTATACTATTTTTTATTGAGCTTATATTATCAACTATTTTATATATAACAATATTATTAAATGAACCGTCTTTTTTAAGAGTTTCATACAAGCTATCACCTTTAGTGATAAATACAGAATGATCAGGTAATTTACTCGGATTAAATGATATTGCTGTAAATACTAGAATACAACACGATATAATTGCTAAAAAGACCTTCATTCAAATGTATATGAAGCAAGTGGTGGTCACGATAGGGATTGAACCTACGACCACTACGATGTCAACGTAGTGCTCTACCACTGAGCTACATGACCATCCTATATTATCAGTATACAACATCATGAAAAATATGCAACAGGATTTTTTGGGCCATGTTAGTAAATTTTTGATTGTATGGTATACTACAAAAAGTATAACTTTAATATAAAATTAATATGCAATGCGAAGTATCTAATAAATCTACAGTATCTAGTATAAGACAAGAATTCTTAAATTACTTCAAAAACAATAATCATGAAATAATAGAATCAAGTAGTTTGGTACCTGAAAATGATCCAACATTATTATTTACTAATGCTGGAATGGTACAATTCAAAGATGTATTTACGGGGAAGAAAATATTACCATTTAAGAGAGCTACAACATCTCAGAAATGTCTAAGAGCTGGTGGTAAACATAATGATCTAGAAAATGTTGGGTATACTTCAAGACATCATACATTCTTTGAAATGTTAGGGAATTTTTCATTTGGTGATTATTTTAAAAAAGAAGTAATACCATTTGCTTGGGAGTTTGTTACTAAGTATTTGTGTTTAGAGCCAAGTAGATTATATGTAACAGTGCATTCTAGTGATGAAGAAGCGGCTGAATATTGGAAATCTATTACTGGTTTTTCAGATGATAAAATAATAAGAATTTCAACTAACGATAACTTCTGGGCTATGGGAGATACTGGACCATGTGGACCTTGTAGCGAAATATTTTATGATCATGGAAGCAGTATAGCAGGAGGATTACCAGGTACTAAGGATGCAGATGGTGATAGGTTTGTAGAAATATGGAATCTAGTATTTATGCAATTCGAAACATTAGAAAATGGACAGAGATTAAATCTGCCTAAACCATCAATTGATACTGGTATGGGATTAGAAAGAATAGCTGCAGTATTACAAGGTGTACATAGTAATTTCGAAATAGATTTATTTAAGAATATTATTAGTGATATAGTAAATATTACTAATAAACCATACCAAAATAATGAATCCAGTAATAACGTAATAGCTGACCACATGAGAGCAATATCATTTATGATATCAGATGGTATAATTCCATCCAATGAAGGTAGAGGATATGTATTAAGACGTATTATAAGGAGAGCACTAAGGCACGGATATTCATTGGGTATGAGGGAACCATTCTTATATAAACTAGTACAATCAGTATCTAATGTGATGGGAAATCATTATAAAGAACTAACAAATAATCAATCTAATATAGTAAGTATATTAAAAGGAGAAGAAGAAGGCTTTATGAGAACTATAGATAATGGTATGCATATTCTATATAAAGCCATATATAAAATGGGTAGTAGTAAAGTATTTCCAGCAGATGTAGCATATAAATTATATGATACATTTGGTTTTCCATTTGATTTAACTCAAGATATATTAAGATCTGAAAATAAAACTGTAAGTATAGAGGAGTTTGATAAATTAGTATTAAAAAATAAGGAAAATGCTAAGAGGAATTGGATAGGTACCGGTGATACTTGTACCGATAAAATATGGTATGAAATAGCGAAAAATAATGATAAAATAGAATTCGTTAGACATACAAATGAAATAAATGATGCTACAATATTGTATATTATTAATGATAATAAACAACAAGTAAGTACTGCCAATGCTGGAGATACTGTTTATATTATATTGAATAAAACTCCATTCTATGCTACGGCTGGAGGACAGCTTGGAGATAGTGGGACGTTAGAATTAGAAAACAATAAAGCTGAAGTAATAGATACTATAAAGATAGCTGGGGTGATAGTACATAAGTGTAATATAATAGAAGGTAAATTAAATGTAAGTAATAAAGTAGTAGCTAAGTTAGATAAGTATAGGAGATTGGCTACCGCTAGAAACCATACTGCTACACATATGTTGCATAAAGCATTGAAAATGGTATTAGGAGATCATGTATTTCAACAAGGATCATTAGTAGCTCCAGATAAACTGAGATTTGATTTCTTCTATGATCAATCATTAACTAAAGAAGAAATAAAACAGGTTGAAGACATAGTATTGACAAATATAGATAATTCATATGAAGTGAAAGCAGAAATAATGAGCAAGGAAGAAGCAATAAAACGAGGAGCAATAGCATTGTTTAATGAAAAGTATCCCGGACAAGTAAGAATGGTAACAATAGGTGAAAATTTCTCAAAGGAATTATGCTTTGGGGAACATGTAGATAATACTGCTCAAATAGGAGCATTTAAAATAATATCTAATTCATCAATAGGATCTAATACTCAGAGAATAGAAGCAATTACTGGTAGATGTGTTAGACAATATTTAGAAGAAAGAATAAATGAAAATTTAGATATAATAAATAATCAATCTCAAACAATAAATAAATTAAATAAAGAAGTTGAAGTACTCAAATCGAACGTATTTATTACTAGTATTAACTTATCAAGTGAGAATATAAATGATATAAAATTAAAATACACAATAGTTAAGGATGCAAATCCCAAGAATATACTATCATTAATAGATAACTATAAATCATCTCAAGATAAATTATTATTAATTATAGGGAATGAATTGACTAAGAGTAGTAAATGTACATTATATGTATTTATAAGCAATATATTACAAAATAGTGTTGATATTAATAATATTATCGATGAACTAAATAATAAATTAAAACTGAATATAAAACAAACAAAAAGAAAAGACCTACTACAATTTGGAGGAATTAATAAAGAAGAGTTTAATAAATGTTTAGAGATAATAAAAGATAATATAACTTAAATTAGAAAATATGCACATGTGGTAAGCCCATTATTATATGGCTTACTCTGCATTGTTGACGTGTATTGCTATGTGCAATTTATTAATCTGCTAAACTTGCTTTGTCTTCGACACAAATTGCATTTATTTTAAAGCTTGTATATCCTTGGTATCTGGTTTAAATATTTCATAAAAAAATTAACTGGTATAACTTCTGTATCCGAAGCAAATTTTTAACGAAAATTTGGTTTGACTTGTTTTTTTTTTTTTTTTTTTTGATAGAATTATACTAGGTACTATAGTAGTATCTATTTTTAAAAAGAGGTAAATATGATTAATAATTTATTAAAAGTTGCATTATGTTTAGGCATGATTGTTGGCAATACTTGTATGCAAAATTGTTTCAGTATGGAATCTGAGAACACTTTCAGTACTTTGAATATACAAAACCAATCTAACAGCAACATAAATCTCAAAAGAACTACTAGTACTTCGACACATAGGAGTAATAAACATATAAAGAATGTTTTTGATAATGACGATCCAAGCTATATTAATAATATACTTAAAAAAGCTAGTAAAATATTACAAAATATTAATACACAATCCAATAAGCAAGAAGATATTGAGAATGACATAAAAAAAATTAAATCTATGATCTTCAACCGTGATCAATCTATTTGTAAAGGTTTAATGTTATTATCACAGCAAATAAAATCTCTTTATAATGTTGATAAATCTAAAACAACAACGGTTAATCTTGTGGACTTGATGGATTGTGCTGCAAAGGTAATATGGTATATGGACACACCAGAATTAATGGAGACTATATCAGTTAATAAAATGGATGAATTACGTGAGTTATTAAAACAAATATCAGTTTCGTCTTCTGAGTATCAAAACGAGTGGGTAAAATTATATAATACGGCAAAGGAACTTAAGGAGTGTATAGTAGAATATAATAAAATAAATGAACAACTACAAAAAATACAAAGTAAGTAAATAGGAAATATGTATTGAGTAGTAAAATAGGGCATATATTGTGTAGTATGGTAAAGGTAATATGCGGACACATTTGTATAATAAATGAAATGAAATTGAAGAACGTATTATAACAACAATTACCTGATATACAAAATGCTGAAAGCAATATATTAATTCGCAATATAAAACATGTATTATGTAATTTTAATTAAAATTATTAAATATAATATATTAATTTGATATTAATAATATGATGCAATCGTATTTTTTATAAAAGGTTGATGTTATTAGTATTTTAATATCCAAAAATATGCAAGGTAAATAATTGAATTGCCTTGCATTATTACAATAAAAAAAATTATTTGGTGTAATACAAAAACACAGTGTTATAACTTTTGTTTCCATCATTATTCATTTTGGAATACCTACTAATACGCCAATCTTTCGTTGGATGAAATGTAGCATTCGCATCTATCAGCCTATTGTATAGTTCTTCTTTGTTATTATCTACAACAATTCTATTTGCACCAGCCGTATTATTATAATAATCAGATGAGTTAAAAATACATGCTATGCAATTTGGTGTTTGGATATTTATGTTATAATCTCTTAAATTTCCATTTGGATATTCATTCAATAAATTTATGAAATTAGCATTATCTTGAGGTAGATCTTCTTCTATTAAATGTTTTTGTTTAATACTTATAAACTTATCTATGAAACACATAACATCATTAATGCATAATTTCTTATGTATAAAATCAATAACATTATTTGATAAATAAATATTATGTGCTCTACTAGCCATTATTTCATAATAATTTAACACGTTATCTATTGGTTTATTATTAATATTCTTTTCTATTATATTGTCTAAATCATACTGTATACTATTTGAATATCTATTGTATGCTTGCTTTAAGTATTCATCAGTGTAACCAACATTGATACTTGGACACATTTTTACTGAGTGATTTGCATATTCCCAATAATCTGCCAAAGCTTTTCCTCTTTTTTCATCTAATTCCTTATTACTAGGGATTTTTTCAAAATCATACGAACCAAGAAATCCTTTGTTCTTTTTATGATTTTCTTGATTAAATTCTTGTTGATTTGCAATTTCGTTAAAGTAATACTTCACTTGATCTTTATTTTTATTATAAATTCTATTAATTACTTTACATGCAATATTATGATCATATTTATTAATAGATTTATACATCATTTGTAGTATCTTAAATGGTATATACTTTGTACTACATTCATATTTTCCTGCAATACAATTCTGTGGCTCATTATTAAAAATATTCCTAACATTATTGTTATAATAATCTATAAGTTCATCTGCTAAATATATAACTTTACCTTCTTCTGATTCATTACTATATAATATATCATCGTAATTCCTTTTTCCTAATATAATATCATTAACAAGTGTATTCAGTTCTTTTTGTATTGGTTTAATATTATTTTTAGGCACTAAATTACTATCATCAATGCTGAATAAACGTTTCTCATACTCAGTATTATTTTGTTTATCATTTATAATACTTATCCCTTCTAGTTTTTGCTGTTTATAATCAGTAGGATGCTTATCTATACTTCTTATAATATTGCTAATAATTTTATCTTTACTATTATATACACTGTTATTATTTATAATATTTTTTTGTATATCTATTAATGGATTAACATTAAAAATTTGACTATCATTGTTTTTTACTTCTTCCTCGTAATCATTATTGTTGTTTGCAATATTTGCAACATTATTTATAACGGAATGATAACGATGTGTATTAATTATACTGTTATCTTCTTTTGTTTCATCTTCCATTGACTGGACATTACTTATATTTAATGCTAATAATGACATTAATATAAGATTACTATACTTGCGTACACAATTGGTACTTAGATTCATATTGAACCCCTTATTGAAAACATTCAATACAATTTTCATAAAAATTTATTAAAAAATAATGAACAAATTATAAAATTTTTTATGAAAAATACACAAATATTATTAACAATAATGGATATATAAAATAAGTAAAAGCCTATTAAATACCAATATTAGCAAAATGAAAGCAATTTATATATTACGATATTTCTTAATAAATTATTTGATAAATGATTTATTTACAGTATATTAACAAACACTTATGATAAAAAATTATAATATTTAATTATATTAAATCATGATATATTAATAATATTATTGATTGTATATGCTAAGTCTAGGATTATGTTATATATAATATGCGTTGTCTTTTAAAATTTCTAAATTACTTTTATCTATTTATGAATTATTGATTAAGTAACGCAAGCTAATATCTGTTGTTAAAAATATTATTACTTATCGCCTATTATCTATATTTTAAAAATAGATAGCAATAAAATATGACATATTTGTATAAAATAAACAATTAATATAAATATATTTTTATGTATATTGATATCATATCCTATATTAGTATGATTTTTTATTATATTTAATGGAAAATCTAAACCATCATTGTTATTCCTGATATTTAACTCAATGACAATAATATACAAATTAATGACCATATAATTAATAATAATATTGAAAATGAGCAAATCGATATTGGAGTACTTAATATAGTAACTGAGATAAAGAATCAATTATATATCTAATACAATATTGCAACAATTGAATGTTTGTGCACAATATTGTGTGAGACTAATTGATCAGTTGCAAAGAATGCAAAACCGGATCGGACTCGAATTTGCAAATAATTATAAAGTTCTATCAATATTATCTCAATTCAAGAATGAAATTGATATTACGTGTAAAGCAATATCATGTATTAATACTGCGCAAGTAAATAATTTATAAACAATATAAATAAATCACTTGAACCAAATTATAATAATAGCGTGTATTACGCAATCCCAAATAATATTCGGTGTATCAAGAAATTAATATCCATTTTATCTTATGATGTTAATAAAAATATTAACAAACTGAATTGTAATAAAGACAAACTAGATTGTGATTTAAATCAAATGTTTATTAATTCTCACAAAAACAGGAGATCATATTATCAATAGATCTCAACTGAGAAATACAATAGAAAAAATTTAGGCTCTTATAGAACTATGACTGTTAATAACATCAATAATAGATCTTAAAATGATATTCAAAAATAAACTCTCTAACTCACGCTATAGTACAAGACTATTTGAAGAATAATTGCAAGCACTGTTTTATTGTAAGTTCTGTTAATATAATAAAACCCATGCAGTTGTTTGTAGTTATTATGACTTAAATATTATAAAAAGTATGTTTGCATTATATATTATGTCAAACAGTGTGTAAATATATTATAGCATATCATATTTTGTCATTATAAAATAATGCTTAATGAAACTTGATAATAATAAACCTAATATAATTTGAATCATTTACTGAATTATATTCACTTTTTTAATTTTTGTTATTTGTATAATTTTAAAAATGCTAAACAATAATATAATATGAATATATTAATTAAAAATACGTCTACATTGTATATTTTAATTTTATTAAAGATAATTTTCTAATTGTTTTAATAAGTATATTCAATTGAGTGTAGATTAAGTATCAAATTTACACCAGAAATAACAAAACAACACACAAAACAAATA
>CACYBM010000047.1 GCA_902772645.1 uncultured Pseudomonadota bacterium
AATCATGTAATATTAATATTATAACTGCAATTACTGCTTCAATTCTATGTTCTTGCTCTTTATAATATATTAAATATTTAAAAGATATACACGAAGTTAATATAAGTAACAAATGAGATAACTGCTCCAAATACTATGTTTACCAATTTTTGGCAAAACTTGGTTCTACCTATTTGAATTTAGTAACAAACTATTATCAGCCTTTTTATCACTGTTATATCATGTATTGTACTTGTTTATAATGATTCGTCTAAATCATCTTCTTAAGATTCATATTTATTTATTAATAATAAACCATATTTTCATTTATTGAAAATAAATTATTTGTTTTATAAAACATCCATTCGCTTTCTAATAATATATATTCACACCTCACAATAGCAAATATTTAAATTATTTATAGTAATAGTTAGTTATTACTTAACAAATTGTTACACACTATATTATCACAATAATATTTATGGTAACAATTCGTTATTATCAAGATAATAATATACTATATATTATTATTAGGATGTGTTCTATTATATTTATCTATTGCTTTTTGTACATTCTTTTTGTATTGTTTTTGAATACTCTTATACATTTGTTGGGACCTATTTTTTAATTTGTTTATTGCGTCTTTTTCTTTCTTATATTTTACTTCGAAACTACTGTTATGTTTATTACCTAGAATACATCTGAATTCATCACACATTGTTTCTAATTGTTCTTCAGATATCTTATTATAGCCTATTAACTTCCGATAATAACTATCAAATACACCTAATTTTTTACCAATTTCAGTTGTATATCCAAACTGTCCTTTAGCTGTGTTAACAATCTCATTTAATATGAGACTAAATAAATACATTAAATCGTAATTACGATTTTGTATATTATTATCATTAAACGACATTATAATACTGTCTTTTAATTCATTCATTATATTAATATAGTCATTATTGGTATTACCAATATTAAAGAATTGATTTGTAAAGTGTTGTAATATACTGTATCGTTCTACATCGTAGGAATTAATATCAAATGCATAATGATTTATATATAAAGTACTTGTTTAATCATTGTTAATTATTAATATTATTATAATTACCGTTATTGTTTATTTGTGGGTTGTCCCACCCCCAATATTTGGATTGTTATCGGAAGCAATACCGATAGTAAGACTACTAACAATTGAACTAATTATTGTTAGTGTTTTGAAAAAATAGTTCATAAGAACCTCTTTAAATTATACACCTTACGCTTATTCTAATATATATTTTATAATTTTGCAACTATATTTTGTAGTTTTGAGAAAATTAGGAATAAAAAATACCCAAAATGCGCATGTTTTGTTAGTATGCTAAAATAAATCCAATAATAATTTACAATTGTTATAGCATTAACATTCACTAATTCTACGTAACTATTTATATTTCAAAAGGCATTTTAACGACATTTTATCATCTTTAATTTCATTTTGCTATCATATCCCTCCTTGTTCAAAAAACAAACCATTATTCCATACTTTTTAACTTACTATTAATACTGCTGTCGTATCCTATCAATAATAATTTGTATTAAAAAGAATTACAAACAACATATGTCCAAGAATATAAGTATTACATCAGCTATTACAGCAGTTGCTTGGACATCGTTTTGCATAAATTCTTCGATTGTAATAATACTTAGTTATTTGTCTGTATATCTTAAGGACATTTTGTTTAATTGATCTTACTGAAATTAGAGTTATTACTGCTGTAATTTATGCTAATTCATGTTTAATAATATAAATTAGTATATTTTTATTTTTTAATTATTTATATGAAGATAAAATATAAAAAGTAGTATAGTAACATAATATATATTGGTAAAATGATGTATATTAATAAATAAAAAATTTTAGTGAAGATCAGTAATTTACATGTAATTAATATCTTATCACTATGTTATATATTATTAATACAGTATATAACATATATATTATAATAGTTTGTATTAATTTTAACAAATAATTTATAAGTATTTATAAAACTATTTATATTTAACACATATGTGTCAAAACACAATAACAGTATGAAATTATACAAACATGCAAGTTTATAGCAATACAAAAAATATTTCTATTTGTTAATCATTTGTTAATAATTATATTGCATCATACAATTAACATCTTCCGTATATGTTGAGGATATGCTATTCAAAAATAAATATAAGGAATTTGTAAGATTATTCTTATATAAAAATGGATTGACTTATATTCATATACAAGAAGATGTTATTATAAATAAATATCAGTGTGAGTTTTCAGATATCAATAGGTTAAACATAAGTAAAATAAAAACACCTATTGAATTGATAGTACACCATAGGTCAATGAATTGTAGTTCATTTACAACGAATGAATTATCAAATAAAGATATAGAAAAATTAGTACATAATACAATAGAGCAACATAATCTTATCAATAATCAAGTTAATACAATATTTTATTACTTCATTAAAAAACCTCATAATAAAAAACTACTTCAAATATGTGAATGTGATTTAGATAAAGAAATGTTAAGGATATTTAATGTAATTTCAAGTAATCCTAATGTTTCCACTACAGTTTTTCCAATATGGGTAACATCTAATTTTTTAAGCATGTATTATAATAATACCTATGAATTTACTACTAATGTATTTGTTAGTGAATATTTAGATTGTTGGAATATAATAGTAATTAATGATAAACGTATTATTTATAATAGAAGTGGATTGTTAAACTCCTTTAACAAAGATATTGAAATACCTAGTACTTTATCTCACATTAAAAATAAATATAATATAAACATAGATGATATAATAATTTATGAATTTGGAGATGATACTATTAATTCATTAACTAAGTACTATAAATGTAATATGAAAATGATTTCTAATAAACAAGCGGAAATCACACCTATTAAAAAGAAACCGAATAATATTATAAAAATAGCATGTTTTTCTTGTATTGGTGTTAATTGTTTTATTTTATTAAGTAATATGTATAATATACATAAATTAATTGTAGAAAAAACTGCTAACACTAATTATATAAATAATTGTAATAATGATTTAATCATATGGCATAATATTCATAACATTTACTACTCTTTACAAAATATAAATTATAAGAAAACCCTTGACAATTATCTTACTGAAAATCATACTGACATTATGAACAATTTGCACATGCAATTGGATTGTAATAATAATATTCATTGTGGTATAAATGTTTAAGTTACATAATATAAATGATTTAATAAATAGTAATAAGGAATTAGTAAAATATTTATTAATAATATTTATATTAGCTATGGCAAATATAATTTTAACTAATATAAAGGATAATAATGAATTAGAATTAATTGAAATAAACAACAAATATAATATACTAAAGAAATTAAATGAAAATAAATTTATATCAAAACATTCATTTAAGGAAGATAAAAATAATACAAATAATTTTATAAATTATATCAAAGAATACTTAAAGAATAATCATGGTGAAGTTATTAGCATCAAAAATATAGAAAATAAAAATATAGAGAGTATTAAAGTTAAAATAATAGAATTTCTCTTAACATTTCCTCATGATAAATTTATATTTGAACTATTGGAACATATACAAAATTATAGTCCTGGATTCGTTAGAATCACTGATATTTATATAGAAAAAGAGGAAAAATTTGATATAAATAAAAATAACTTAAAAGTAAAAATGTTATGTAGTCTATATAATAAATAATAGTATTAGTTTAAAACATATTTTTAATTCTATTAGTTGTTTTGCCAGTATTGCTCATTTATATTAAATTAATGATATGTGCAACATTATAACTATTAATATCGATAAGGAATTACATTAATATAAAAGTAATTTAGCAATTAATATAATTCTAAAGTTAAATATTAGTAATACAATATCAATAATATTATAATAAATATATTTACCTTTATATAACAATATTATAATAATTTTATATTAAATATTATAACACGTATACTTCATTGTTATAAAGTAAACTAACGAATGTTATGTCATGATTATTTGTTATATAGTAATATAAATAACTTTTTTATATTTGATTACGTACAAAGTTGATAATGTTAATCCATATTTTATTTATGATTGTACAATTCCAAATAATAAGAATAAAAAAATTATTATATAATAATATAAGAAAACAAAATTTCCAATCGTATATTGCTAATTTATAATATCATGAGCAGTACATTACAAACTCTTAAATGTAAGTATAAGATATACGTCAACTTTATAATACTTTTTATTATATTATTTGTAAATCAAAATACTACTTCACAATCATATTTCTTTAATCAAGAACAATCTGATGCTATTCTGGAACATTTAAATAAACCTAAAAAAAAACATACAAAGAAACGAATAAAACGGAAAATAGAATACAAACTGTCTGGCATATGTTATTTAGGACCAAATGATTGGATAGTATGGCTTAATGGTAAAGCATACAATAAAATAGGACAATACCAATATTTTTCTATAGATGAAGTATCTTCAGAGACAGTAACTATAACAACTACTGATTGTAAAACTATACACCTGAGCGTTACTTGTGGAGATAATAAAATCAATAGTACTGATAAAAATAAAACCGATGTATCCAAGTAATATTATCCATCATTTCTATAATCAACATATTATCAGTATATTATCAATCTACATAAGTAATATATTATAAAAGTTTGTAATATTACTAAAAAATAAATTATATTAGATTTTTATATACAAAGATGTAGCAGTAATGTGAAATTATTTATTCTCTCATTAATTATAAAGATTATACTATCAAATGAACATATAGAAGTGTATAACATAAATTGATATACAAATAACGAGCATTTATTAATTATATGTAGCAATATTTGTAACTATGCATAATCAAAAATATTATCATTATAATAAGGTAAATGATTTATGCTATTAACATCATTACAGAATTTAGATATTGTATCACTACATGAGCTCACACATACATAAGCTAAAAATGCAGCATTGCTATCATTTTTCTGTTCATTATTATATGAGATATTTTTTATAGTAGTAACTAGTTTGCAAGTATTTTGTTGTAACTCCGAAACAATTGTATTAACTAGATGAGATAAAATAGATATTTTATTCATTATATTCTTCAGATTATCAAAAAACTGCAATTCCATTACATCTATTAAATCATCATTCAAATTCTTAACATTAAAATCATCAAATTCTTTCAAGAATGTGTTATATGATGTACTTAACAAATTTACATTTATTGTTTTTATTATTCTCATTTCTTGGATAGTATAATCAAAACATTCTTTAAATTGCTGTAGTTTAGTCATTGTAATACTTTTTTCGAAAGCATTTATATATTTGTTTTTAATATCTTCTATCTTTTCATGTTTGTTGTATATAATCATTTGTGATTCTATGTTTTTTATATTTTTAGAGTTCTTATCTTTTAACGCATTTACGAAATTATCAAACGATTTTTTACAAGTCATTAACTGCTTATATATTTTATTAAATTGTTCAATACAACCCTTATATTGTTGTTTACATTTACTCATTTCATCATTTAATTGTACATTATCATTACTATTATTGTTTTGCATACTATTATTATTACTGTTTATACTGTCAGTATTTTGTGTATTGTTGGAACAGTAATTATTGGAAATTTCTTTATTAGAACATTCTTCCATGGAACATAAAAAATTACCATTAATTAGTACTAGGCACAGTAATAACAGTTTATAATTATTATTAAGCATAATACGTATTATTAAAAACCCCATAGTAGTATACTAATATAAGGTAACAATAATATCAATATACTCAACAAATAAGATGGTATATATTACTAATTACGTATTATATACAACAACTCTATCAATATTATTTAAATCTTTTGCCATTTCTATTATTTTTAATTCTGTATTAATTTCTTTTATTTTATCTGATTGATTGTATCCTATTTCTATAAATAATTTACCATTATTTCTTAAATACAGATGAGCTACAGGTAATATCTTATTATAAGAATCCATTCCATCAATACCAGCGAACAATGCTTCCTTTGGATCGTATAGTACTGCCTTATCTAATTTATAATTTGTAGATACATATGGTGGATTTGATACAATAACATCATAAGTATCATTTACTTCGTCAAACCAATTACTTTTTATTAATTCACATCTATCCATTACTTGCAATGATTTTGCGTTCAGTTCAGCAACTTCTAATGCATCTTGACTAATATCAAGAAGATGTAATGTAGCATTATTGTATAATAATAATATAGATAATCCTATACAACCAGTACCACAGCCTAAATCAAGTATTTTTAATCCTTCATTTCTATTTAAAAAGTATTTAATAAATAATTCCACTATTATCTCAGTCTCAGGACGTGGATCTAAAGTAAATCTATTAGTATAAAATTTATTATTATAAAAGTATTTATATCCAATAATTTTAGATAATGGTTCATTATTACTAAGTTGTTCAATGTATTCAATAAATTTCAAGTATTGCAAATTAGATAGAAATATTACTCTATTAAAAAACAATGTTGTATAATCAGTACCAAGTATATTTTGTAACAAAAGTAACCCATCTCTAATTGTTACATTACACTCATAACATATTTGTTTTAATTTACTTCTACTTAGTTCCATTAATATTTAACTGTTTTAGTTTTCTATATAATGCTGATCTCTCCATACCAGTAAATCTAGAAACCTTAGAAACATTACCATCAAATTTCTGTAATTGATTCTTAAAATACTCTTTCTCGAACGATTCCTTTGCTTCCTTAATACCAAGATGGGATACCTGAGCCATAAATGGTATTTCTATACTTTCATCTTCACTATTATTCTTTAGTATTTCTGGAGGTAAATCATCAACGTATATAGTAGTTTTATTGTATTCTTTCAATATTACGTGAGAAAATATCCAATCTACAACATATTTCATTTCCAGCATGTCTCCTGGCCACTTATATATCTTTAAAATCTCTATAGCATCGGATGATAGTGTTATTTGTCCCAAATGATACGAATTAGAAATCTGATCTAAATAATGTTGTAGTATATATGGTATGTCTTGTACTCTTTTAATTAAAGGTAATATATTAATCTTATTAAGACTAATTCTATAAAACAGATCCTTAATGAATTTATTGTTTGCTACTAAACTATCAATATTACTCGGTAATCCAACAATTAATCTGGCATTAAATGGCAATGAATTAATATTATTTCCAACTCTATCGAATTTATTACTAATAAGTGTATTTAATATTTTTGCTTGCAAGTCAAAGGGAATTAAATCTATATTATCAATAAATAATGTTCCTTCACCTGTCTTTTCAAATAATCCCCTAGTAATTTGTGCATTTCCATTTATGAATATTTCAGATCCATATAAATCAATTTCTAATTGCTTAGGATTACATCTTAGACAATTAATTGATATGAATGGAGCTTGCGATCTTTGAGATAAATGATGTAGTTCTTTAGCTATTTCTCCCTTATCCGAGCCCCTCGGTGCTATTATTGCACAGCTTGTATTTAACTTTGCAAATTGTGTAATATTCTTTTTTACTTCTTTAATATTACCTGATTCTCCCAAGATACTATCAGTTACTTTTGCTTTTAATTTCAAATCGTTATTTTCATTTTTTAGTTTATGTACTTCCAATGCTCTTTCAATTGATACTAATAATCTTGATGCATCGAATGGTTTCTCAAGGAAGTCATATGCACCGTTTTTAATTGCTTCAACTGCTGTTGATATAGTACCATGTCCACTCATCATTATACATATCGTGTCTGGAT
This sequence comes from uncultured Pseudomonadota bacterium, assembly GCA_902772645.1. Taxonomy (GTDB): domain Bacteria; phylum Pseudomonadota; class Alphaproteobacteria; order RUG11792; family RUG11792; genus RUG11792. The sequence goes on from CACYBM010000047.1 coordinate 7,879, forward strand.
ATTTCTCTTTAATATACTGTAATAGTCTTAAGCCGTCTCTATCACTTTCATCAATCCATACATCTATTATTACCACTTGTGGTACTTTATCTTCTATTAAACGAATGGCATCTACATAACAATTAGCACATCTTGCGTCATACCCATTATCTCCAAGTATTCCTGATACCATTTCACAAATATCATTTTCATCATCTACCACAATAATACTAACAAATTTATTATGTACTACCATTTATATAAACTCCTTTATAAGATTAACTAATGTAATTAGTACTTATAACCATTGTAACATAACATACAATACTTTGTTGCAATCGAGCCCATAAAAAAATACTTGCAATTGGTTTGGTACATTATGTAACATAGCATTATGGGGGGGTGCTTCATACATGTTTCATAGGTAAATGCTAGTTATTTGTCTGTGCAACATATAATTCGTCATTTTTTTAAGGGGTTAAAAACTATGTCATTGCTATCGAGAAACATATGCATACTGTCTTTTGTTATTACTTTATTGCCAATAAATGCTATGGAGATAGTACCTAATTTAGAGCAGGGCTCTAATATTAATAATAATCTCCAAAATATACCAGTAAGTAATAATATACAAACAAATAATAATATTCTACAAAGTAATATAAAAATCAATATTAATAATCAACAAGATACACAAGAAAATAATAATATACAAATACATATAAATGATAAACTACAAAATAATATAATGATAAACAATAATAATCAACAAAATATACACACGAACAATATAATAAACAATAACAATATCATACATAATAACATAAAAATAAACGATGGTAATCAAAAACACAATATTAATGATGTACAAGGAGATATTGATTCAGGGAAACTATTAAAAGAAATTGTTAGCGATTTGGAGACACAAAACAAAATACTAAATGATAAACAATTATATAATGTTGATGATACAAAAAGTTTAGAGTGTATAACAACAATAGAAAACGAGAACAAGGAAGTAATTAAAAATAAGTTAAATGAAGTAGTTCTTGAATTAAAGGACAATGAACTTACGGATTTAAAACATACAGATGTATTAAAATGGGTAAAAAAATCAATTGAAAAAGTATCAGACACAGTTAAAAAACAATATTCAAATGAACGAGGCTATTTTGAAAAGAAATTAACAAAGGCAAGACAACAAGAGATGAATTATTTAAAAAATCGTAATATCAAATATAAACAAAAGGATGAATATAAATACTATAATAATTATTATAAAGATAATAAAAGTTATATGAATAATAAATTAAAATATATTCAGAGTAACATAAAGCAACAACAGAATAGTATAGATAAGATTAATAACCAATATTATAATGATGTTCAAAATAAAAAGATTAACGTAATAAATCAATTAAGCAACAATAATATACAGTGTAACTTTAATGACATTTCATTAGAAACTGTAGAATTTATGTTACTAGAAAATAATAACATTTTTGATAATATAGGAAATGTTAGAGATAATATTTACTATGGTAAAGGTAATTATCTTGTAAATCTTGGTAAATATAAATCAATAAATGGAATAAGTAATATAAAATACTACACTAGTATAAATAAATTATTAAATCTTGTATATGATAAAAACAAAAATGAAATTTTAGAAGATTACAAAGAACCAATTTACAATATTGTCAAGTATGGTATAATTATTCCAGTTGTAAATGATTTTATTACTGGAGTTTTAGAACAAGAACACTCAACTAATACTGATTATACTGGATGGATTAGCACATTTAAACCAATAGGTAATAATGAATATTCATTAAAAATAATAGATAATAAAACAAATAATATATTAAAATTAGTATTAAATATAACAGATGACGAATGTAATATATATTTAGATACATTATTTAATGAGCATCCAAATACAGTAAAAAAATATAATATACAAAATAAAAATTATTATAAAAAATACGCCAATAAAAAATCCTTGAAATAAAAATAAAATACCAATCATAATTTGTGTGGCATAGTATAATGGCTATTGCCCGTATTGTTTCGTAATGTTATGTTATTACATTTAAAATATACAAGTCCCTCACCAAATTCTATATTATGATTTATATATACTAATATATCAAGCCCTGAATAGTTGCTAAAATATTTTTGCAATAATATTGCAATTTGTTGATAGTTAGTTTAGAATAATTATATAAATGGTATTTTTGTTTATAAGAAAAGAAAAAATTATGTCAAATTTATTAAAGAGTATAGTATTATTGCTAACTATTAATGCAATTGGCTTAAGGGCGAGTGAATTGAATAATACTAATAGTATAAATAATACTATCGAGCACAACCAGTTACTAACTGGTGCAATTGCAGATATTAATAACAGATGTTTTATGGAAGCTAAAAACAAATTAAAACAATTTTCGAATAATGTCAAACCAGGATGTACACCTCAGTTAACAAAAGATATGATAATAAAAGTTCTAGAAAATACTAATCCTATATCAACAAAATTACACCATAAAGATATAAGCAGAGATTTTTACTATAAAAGTATAAATGCAATACGAGACGTATTATTGTACAAATTAAAAGACCAGAATGTAAAATACAGATGTTTTGCATGGAAACCTCAGCATAGAGATATCGAACATTTGATCTTATCTAATCATATTTTTAACGACATAGGAGAGAACAATGCATATTTGAATTTCGTTCCAATAGATGGTATCAAATCATTACCATATTATGAAGATATACATGAATTAGCAATAAAGGTATATGATAAAAAAAACAATATGTTATATAGCGATTTTCAACAACTTATATATTCTATTGTAAACAGAGTATTAGTAACTCCAATTTTGAATAAGATATTTGAGGACATAAATTCAGGTTTATTTATTTCTAGTATATATGCATCAGATTATCAAGACAACTCCTATGAATATCCAGTACTATTGATAAAAATAATAAGTAATACAACACATAACGAAATTAAATTAAATATAAATTACTGTAAAGATAAAAATCAAGTAACAGTAAATTTCCTCACTCTATATGGCAATACTGAAGAATCTTACAATTTTGAAAAGAAAAAAGATGAATGTGCACTCAATTATAAAGAATGGAAGGCAAGTTCCTTTAATTATGAAAAACAAAATAACACATTAAATATTACGAGCAAAAATTTAAAGCATAATAATAAGTACAACGGATATTATTTACAAAACAAGACAATACGAGAATCTCAATATGATGATTTTGATGATAATTATGCCTATAGTAGTTCTCCAAATGATAATCATTATAAAAAAGTTAAAAAAAAGTAACTTACTTTACATATGGTATACTAATGCTTACTTTCGCTCCACCAAGGGTATTAGATATACCTATATTAATATCTCCTCCGTGGTCATTTATAATTTTATATACTATTGCTAGACCCAATCCATTACCTGATTTCCTTGTCGTAAAGTATGGTTCAAATGCTTTCTTCAAAGCAGTTTCTGAGAATCCTGGACCACTATCTTCGATAGTAATAAAAACTTTATTTTCTTGTATATAACATTGTACTAATATAGTACCTATAGGTTGTAATAATTCATTAACACTTGTTTTTAATTCATTAATTTGTAATACTTCATTATTATTAATATTCGATGCATTAGTTTTTAATAGTTCATTGCTACTTGTAATTGAATCATTAGTGCTTGACACTTCATTACTACTTATATTTGATTTATCATTTTGCAATAATTTATTATTATTTATATTTAATTTGCTGTTTTGTAATATTTTATTTTCATTTATAGTAGGTTGAGAAAATTGATTATTGTTTGTTTTTAATGCATTATTTTGGTTTATTTTATTATTATTGCTGTGCGATTCATTTATAGAGTTAATGGCATTCTGAATAATATTTATTAATACTTGATTAATTTGATTAGTATCGAATTGACAAGTCAACTCATCACTATATAAAATGCTTTTGAATTCTATATTTGGATTACTATTGGATTGCAGAAAGACTACTTCTTTTAATAGCTTAATAATATCATTATTTTCCATTACGGGAGCTGGCATTCTAGCGAAATCAGAAAATTCTTTTATTAAGTGACTTATACAATTAACTTGTCTAGTAATGGTATTAATACACATATCGAATACTTCAGGAGCAGTTACTATTTCATCTCTATACTTATTTCTAATCCTCTCAGCTGATAGTAATATTGGTGTCAATGGATTTTTTACTTCATGAGCTATTTTTCTAGCTAAATCTCTCCAAGCCGTTTGCTTGCTATATATAGTTAACTGTTGCTTTTGATGTTCCAATTGATTAATCATGGTATTAAATGCTAGTAACAATTCGTCCCACTCATTATTTATTTTTTTTACTTTAAACATTGTTGTGTAATTACCACAACTGATATTATTAGTAGCAATTATCAATTTATTGACTGGAGTTAATATTATATTTGACAAAATTAATCCTCCAAATATTGACAATAATACCAACAGTAATGTAATGATAAAAAAGAGCATTAGGAAAGTAATTTTAATTTCTGAATGCTTCCGTAATAGTACTATGTATTGATTACTTGCTTGTTTTATTTTATCTCTATAGTCAACTATTGTTTGATCAATTGGGGAAGCTACTGCTAAGAATATGTTTGATTCTTCATCAATTTTATTTAACGATACTATAAAATTATTTATTTCATATGAAATAATATTATTCACTGGTATTATTACATTTTGATTTTGTAATATGTGTTGAATAGATAATGAAAACGCTGATTTAGCAATTATATTTATACCATTATTATAAAATTGAAATACTATAGCATCTATTTTATTATTAATAGATTCATGGTTAAGTATTTCATTAATTTTTTCAACATCGATAGCATTCCTATTTATGCACTTGTAAATTGTTGGAGTTAGGTTATTAGTATAACTCTTTAATACTAAGTGTAAATCTTGTAAATAGTTCTCTATTACAGCATTATTATTATCAATTACATCTTTTATAGGACGTTTAAACAATGATTCAATTCCTGCATTGAAAAATACAGCAGCAAATGCAAATACGAATAATGATGGTATAATTGTAGCAGCTACAAACAATAACATAATTTGTCTATTGAATTTCTTCTTTTTTTTAGTTTTCTGTCTCTTAATAACTACCCAGATTTTATAAAATAAAATGAAATTTACAATTGTAATTAAGAATATTTCAAAATATATAAGAATAAGTAATAACGTAAATTCTATATTATATGTATGAGTACTATTTACAGAAATATAAATAATACATAATAGAATAAAAATGGACACATAAATTATTATTGGTAATTGTCTTTTACAAATTATATATAACCTAGTAATATTTGTTGTTGATTTATACATAGTTTCTAGCTTTAGTGATATTTTCACTAATTATGATAACATGCACACTGTTCGAGATATACTGTTTAAATATTTTTAACTATTAATCTTTATTATATTAATTAATTGAAATGATGTGCAGAAAATAATGACACTTAGTTTAAAATCAATTGAAAATAAGCTAATTGCATTTAAAAATAGTTATTTATTTCCTGCTATGGTAGATGTTTGTGTAGAACGATATTCATTCATAGATTTTTTTACTGATATATTTGCAGGGATTAAAATATTTAGTTTATTATTTCCAGTATTAATATCAGTATCAATAGTGTGTGGAGTATCAGCACTTACTGGAGCACTATCTGGAACAATAGCTATCGTATATACGTCACTACTAGGTAACGTTAAATACCAAATAAGTTCCATATCATTTCCAATATGTGTATTAACCACTGAAATAATAACTAAGTATCAGTATAAGGGATTATTCATTACATCATTTCTCGTATGTTTAATATTATATACATTTGGAAAATTACGTATTGGAGAGATTCTCAAGTATACTTCTGATTCATTTTTATCAGCAATTTACGTATACGTAGCAATTGCAATACTAATCTCACAACTACAATATATATTGGGAATTGGAACGGCTCCTCTTTTCAATGATATATCTGCTAGTATAATAACATTAATTAATAATATTAACAATGTTACTGTATATAATACTTATATTACTTTATTTTTTATTGGATTTTTACTACTATTAAAATTTATTTTTAACAGATATTTATCATTTTTTTATTATATAATATTATGCATGGTTATAACTATATTATTAAAATTAAATATTGTACCAGCACTTGGGTATATTAATTTTAAAACTATAGGACGGGATACATTTAATTATTTAAATAGTTACGATATTTTTTCACTATCATATACGTTACCATCCAAATTAGTATTGGAAAACATTATTATTTATGCTTTTGCTATATCACTGGTTATTGCTTCTCAGGTAAGTACGTGTGTTAATATAGGATCAAGTATATCAAATCACAACAAAGTAAATACAAATGCTGATTTAATATCAATTGGAATAGCTAATTTATTATCAGTTAGTTTTGGTGGATTATTTATATCACATGATGCTGAGATGTCTATTCAAAACATTCAATATAAAACAAAATCTGTAGTATCAATGTTATCTACAGTATCATTACTATTTTGTGTTTGGGTTATTAGAGATGACATATTTGCTAATATTCCTATGCATGCTATATCTGCCATATTGATAGTACTATCATTATCGATTATTCGTCAGACTTATTTTAAAAACTATGTCTCTAAAAATAATGAAAAATATTCATTCTGGACAACATTAATTATAGCTTTGTATTTTGGATGTGTACCGGCAGTGTTCGTAGGATTTGTATTATCTTTATTTATATTTTGTCATAGGATGATAAATATAAAGGCACCATCTGTTTATACAACCAAAAATCATGATAAAAGTGTACAGGAGTTCATATCAAATAAATATGGATATTTACATAATAAAAAAGTTTATAAACCAATATTTGACAAGGTGGAAGTAATACGACTTGATAATGTTTTATCTTTAAATTTATTGAATAAAACTAAGCAATTACTACTGTCTTGTACTAAACATGCTGAATTTATTATTGTTTATTTTCAGAATATTCCATTTTTAGACGGAGAAGCATTACGAATGTTAAAGACATTTGTTAAAACAGCTAGTAAATCTGGATATAAAGTAATACTGTGTGGTACTAATGGATTACTATTCGAAATACTTCAGAAACAAGCAAAAGAATCAAATGTACGTAATGTATTTGGATACATAATACCAAACTTTCAAGATGCAATTAATAAGATACTACAATGGTCTAAAAAGTAATAGTATATTATACAATAATCATGTTATAATAAACAACATTAGAGTCTGAATAGTAAGTTTAACCAAAATGTACTTGATTCGCAATATTTAAATTTAAAAATATATATGAAAATAAAGTTAAGTTTTGAATAATAAAATTAATAAAGCAGCAATATTTGCTCGCAATCAAATAATAGTGTTTTATAATGGCATATGAATTATATTTTGAATGTTCATGTTTAGTATAAATAATTAAGATGGTATAATGAAAGAAGCAATATGTTATGTATGAATAGTAATGATGAATAATACTGATGAATTAACACTTAGACCAACAGAAGATTTTACTTTTAAAAGGTTATTTGGTTGGGAAGATGGTAAAAGAAGTTTAATATACTTGCTTACTTCGTTCAGCTTCGTGACATTCAGTTAATAAATTAACTTCAGGTTGTTCTATTAAATGCAATATTGAATGGTAATCCTGTAATTGATGATGTGAAGATATTAAATACTGCACTTGATAATCAAGAGATACCATCAGTAATGAGCAAGTACCAAACACAAATAGAAAGTAAAAACAATAAAGCAAGTAGATTAGATATAGCACTACGAAGTAGGCAATGATAATCGAAGTTTCTTATCTAATGATAAAACTTATATCAATGTTGAGCTTCAATGTGTTGATAGTGGTGATTTATATAGTTAGTAGATCAGTATTCTATTCATCTAGCATGATGATACAACGTAGCGATAGTGGTAATGGATATAATGTGCTAAACACTTTAATTACAAAACAATACTGTACATGAAGTTCAGCTGTATTATGGACAACAATTCCAACTATAAAACAGTATTTGATAGAATGTCCAGCAAACAACCTAATGTAATTAGTATATGGATAATAAGAGACAAGATAAAAAGTGATATTATATCTCAAGTAACTAAAATATTTAACAAATTAAATTATAACGGTGATAAATCAAGTAATTTTATATATTAATAAAATATGTTATAATCACTATATAATATAAGTAAAATCTTTATAATGTTAATATCATTTTTTCATGGTTCAGATTATGCAAGTAAACATTTCACTACTGAAGAAATTATTAAGGGTTGTATTTATTTAACAATAATATTAGTTAGTATATATATAATTGGGAATATTTTATTAAAGAAAGAGAAGCATATTATAAAATTCGCAAATAAATTTTTAGAACAATTTAATAATTCATTAGAGAATGTACCAAGTGCTAATGATATTGAGCGATTTATACAAAATATAGGATATGAACATATAACATACAAATTACTTAAAAAAATTATATTATTCCAATTACTAAATAATAAGACAATATTTATTCATAATATGGATATAATAGAAAAGTACAGAATTTTTTACACAAATAATACTAGTGAAATATCGTTAGGAAAGTTATCAACATATAATATTATTCCTGGTGATTTTTATGATATGTTGTATTCTGACATAGCTCTAAATGAATTAATGTCTTATAACCATGCAGAAATAAAATTAATATACTCTAATAATGATGATATCAAATTAAACATATGTTTCAATCAAAAAGTAATTTTGCAAGATATCTTATTAAAAGCTTTTCTAGAAACTGAAAAAGACAATGAGTATGTAAAAACCAAAATAATTCAAAAAATAACTCATGACATTACTGATGAAAGAAACAAATTATTATTAGACGTTATTATTGAGACAATTAAAAACCATAAAATATTTAAAGAAACCTTTCTTGAAATTTTTAAACCAAATAAAACAATATTAGATATAATAAAACAGAATATTATTGATGATTTATGATTAATTATATTATTAGACAAAATTAAAATTATAGTATAATATTAATATAAAGCATTGGTAATAAATATACAGGTTTAATAAATATTTAAAGAAACTTTTAATCCTGGTGTTATGCATACTTTGTCTACTTGGTTGTGTAAAAGGAGGATGTGGTGAAGTTAAACGATGAATATGTAGATATAGTGTAGTATTACAAGTGGTTATAGCAGGAAAAACTCATCTAGTAATAATCATAGTTATCGCAGTCATGGTACACCTTTTAATATTATTGGTCTTTGTATTATAATATTACTAATAATTATTGATGATAATTAAAACTAAAGATAAAGTTAGTAAGAAATTACTATGTAAATCTAATAAGAATTTTGATATTATATTAAAGTTTACTAATTCACAAAATATTCCAAATGCATATAATATCCACGAAGTATACGATAGTATAGGAAGATATTATATTAATACCATGATTAATAAATAAGCTTAAAATTATAGATAATTTCTCATTACAAGAACAATACGATTTATTTTAAAAATAAAATATTGATATGATAGATTTGTTTCAATTTGCAAATAATATTGTTGCTAAAAAAAATAGAATAAAGCGATTTAATCTTTTGATACAACAAATAATTTATTAGCAAAACACAAGTATATAAAAACAAAATTTGCTCCTATAGTATCTTGTGCCAATAAATTCTACAATAAATATTTACTTGGATATGGCCCCATAAAGCTTAACTAGTGAAAATGTATTGCGAATGTATTCTTATCAACTAATTTTTAAGTTATTTTTGGATAATGATACAAATAATGATATTATATATAAATAATATACTTTCTCAAATCAGTTATTATATAGATGCATCTATATTATAAAGGACCAATAAAAAACACATATATTACTAAACACAATGGTACAAAACAGTTTATAAGATAAAACATTTAATGAAAATTTTTAATTAAAATAGATGATAAAATATTATTGAATTTAGTAAATTATATTAACTTTTCAATTAAAAACTGTAATAATCAATCAAAAATAAGAAAGTATAATAAGTTATTAAATAGTTTATGATTGTGATACTATTTGCGTAATTGTTATACTATATATAGTATTATGTAATTTGTAATAAAATGTTAAGACAGCATGTAAAAAATAAACATCTTAAATTATCATCAAGAAATTGGCTTAATAGGCAAATAAATGATGAGTATGTTATTAAAGCAAAACAAAATGGATATAGATCAAGAGCTGCTTTCAAAATAATTGAAATCCAAAAAAAATATAAGATAATTAATAGTAAATCAGTAGTAATTGATCTGGGAGCAGCTCCTGGTGGATGGTCTCAGGTAATTGCTCCAATTTGTAAAAAACTAATTGCTGTTGATTTGTTGCAAATGGATCCTATACAAAACGTTGATTTTATACAAGGAGATTTGCTAATTAATGATTGTATAAATGAAATTAACAAGAAATTAAATGGAGATAAGATCGATATTATATTAAGTGATATTGCTCCAAATACTTGTGGTATGCCTAAGGTAGATCATTTGAGAATTATTAATATATTAGAGCATGTATATGAGTTTGCAAAACTAGTATTAAATAATAATGGATCATTAGTGGCAAAGGTATTTCAAGGTGGTGCATTTGGAGAATTACATAATGAAATTAAGAGAAATTTTAAACAAGTTTGTAATTTTAAACCTAAATCAAGTCGTAAACAATCTACTGAAATGTATATAGTATGTCGAGGATTTAAAAGATAATTTAATAATAATAGAAAGTGCAATGTTTATAGTATATTTTATTAAAAATAAGTATAATAAGATGTTATTATATGCAGAATGCAGCGTGAACGCAACAAATGAAATTATTATATAAGTGTAGTAAAATATAACTCATATTATCAGTAATAATTATTAATATTTTGTGTTATTTTAATCGTATGTTGCAAGATAGTAATATGTTATAATATTATTTTTATTTCATTATTAATCTATTCAGATTTATTCTATAATAATCTTAGAATAATTTCATTTTTATTACTATACATATTGGGTAATATCTTACAAAAATTTTTTAATTGACTACTTGACTTATTACAGTAAATAATACTGGTTAATATTCTGTGTTGTTTTTTATTATTTCGTAATACAGTAACATATCATGTATTCTCATCTTTTTATTATTGATTTGTTTAGGTTCATTATCTAATAATACTATATTAGCATGATTATCCATATTTTTATATTATACATGTTAGAGAATATCAGACAATTTTTTTTAATTAATTATTTGACTCTTGAATAAGCTTATGTTAAAATGGTGTCAGGAGCGCTCTTAGCTCAGTTGGATAGAGCAACAGCCTTCTAAGTTGTGGGTCGTGGGTTCGACTCCCTCAGAGCGCACCATTTTTGTTTTGTTATTTTTTTGTCTTTCAGGTATTCGCCATTTATTCCTAGTGTGAATGTTTTCAGGTAATTTGAATTTTTATCTAAATAATATTCAGCAAAGTAATCGTTATTTTATTCATTATTATTATTTTGATACACAAAAACGCAGAAACTCATAATAAGGCAACAGAAATACTAGAGTATGTAAGACAGTAATTATAATAAAATCTTTACAACAGTTAGCTGATCATTATATCAAAACATGTTGTGTTTTAATAGTCTTGCTATTAAATTTACTATTAATTAAAATGAGAATTATTATATAATTATAATACAAAAATAAATAATGAATATTTGTCTTGTATTTTTATATTATACATATTATTATTTTTCACTAAATTATTATCATTTCTATAATGTACAGTAAAATCTGTTATGTTTATTAAATGTAATTATATAAATATAAGTAAATAAAATATAAGTAACATGTACTTATTTCTTTATTTGTATATGTTGTTATATAAACTCATTCTGTTTAATATAAATATTAGTAGGAGTCAGAAAATAAACACAAAATAAACTTACGCTTTATGTTAATGTAAATTAATAAATAAAAGAGTATAATCAATAGAGTTAATAAAATGAAAACAAAAACTATTGTAAGTTAATAAATTAACACTAAACAATATAAGTTGATACTATAGTTTCGAGCAAGGAAATATGCATATTAGAAAAAGAGTAATATAATATTATAATAAATAGTATACTACTCTAACAAATTATTTAATAATTGGATATAATTGTACTGTTAATATATACGTATCAATTTTGTTTACAAAAAATTTTTGTTCATTTAATTTATCAAATAAATCTAATTTTAATTGATCATTTACAGTAGTTAATTGATTAGTGTTTTGTAAAATTTTTACTTCTTTATGAAATGTATTTATATAATTACAACAGTTATTAAAGTAAGTTTTATGTGCATTATCATATTGTTTTTTTAAGCTATCACTAATTTTTATTGTATACTTATTCAGCAATATATTGTAGTCAGTTGTATTTAGTTTTTCGTCTTGTGCATTATTCAGTATATTTTGTAATTTTTGTTCATCATTATTTAATAGAAAATTCTTGTTCAATTTAAATTTTAATGAACTAATATCTTCCAAAATGTGTATTTTAAAATATGTATCATTGTAGTTATTACACAAATATATTTTTAACTTTTTACAACTATCAATTACTGGATCCAAAGAATTAGTTGGATAAAAATCATTATATATTTGATGCATTAATTGTTTTAAACTATAGTTTGTATCTCTTACAAGTATTTGTTTATGTGGTTCAAATTTTACTAGAATGTTTGGATCTTTTTTAAGGACTTTATTGTAATAATCCATTTTTTTACTTATTAGTTCTTCAAATTTATTATTTATATGTGTTTCTACTAGTTTTACACCATCAGTTAATAGATTAAGAATTTCGTGTATCAAATCATAATTTTCATTAGACGAATAATAGATTTTATTTACCATTATTGTATTATTAAGATTATTTATTTTTTCAATATACTGATTTTCTTTAGCTTTAATGAAGAAAGCATCAAATAGTTTATAGAAATCCTTTTTATCCTCACAATCCCCATATAACCCTTCTTGACATTGTTCGATAAAAGTATTAACAAGAGTAGTTAAAGTGCCTTCTATATCCATATAAATATATTTCATATAATTTGAGAATGCTTCTAGTTCTATGGTATTTTTAATTGTTTCTAAAGTATTACGATCAGCTGTTCTAAAGATATCATCTAAATTATTGAAATTGTTTCCAAGAATACGATTACAGAATTCTTGAATACTTTTATCTTTTACTGCGATACTCTTACTATTCTTTATTTTATTATACCACTCTGTGAATTGTGCTCCATCTAATTCATTATCATCATTATCAAATATGTTATTCAAATTACCAAAGAAATTAGCAAGATTATTTATTTGTATAATTGCAATTCCAGGATTATTCTGAAACATATTGATATTATCAGAATTATTATTTAAATGTATTATGTTGTTATTTTGCTCTATATTATCATTATTATTATCAATATCAATATGATTTTGATTAAGATTGTTATTGTTTAGGTTAATGTTGTGTTGATATTCATTATTATTGATATCAATTAATTGAAGATCAATGAGAGTATCGATTTCAACTTCTTGGCTTATATTATCAATATTCTGTAGATCTTCTAATGTTTTGATGTAATCACTTAGTTCATTATCATCAGGCATTGATGATAATTGTTGCCTTGCATGTTCTAGTTTTTCTGCAATTTTGTTGTGAATTGCGTCGTTTTGTGTATCAATATAATTATATTGCATAAAGTGATCATTATTTTGATGATTCTCAATATTATTCATATAATAATCTAACGTATAAACATTATTAATAGTAATTACAGACAATAATAATACATAAAAATTTTTGAAAGACATTATTGTTATCCCCTCCATTAATAAAAAAAATAAGTACTTGTCAGTACAAATTAATTGTAATAGAGAATATTTAAATAATTGTTAATGTCATTGAATGATAAATATAGTATTAAACTATGAACAGGTTATACTTAAAAACTATTAACTGATTTGTATTGTAATCTTAATATGATATTAATTTGAGTTAATATATATTTTATATTAAAATAAATTGTATTGTAAATTATAGCAGATATAACATCACGTACCTTGTAATGATATGGATAATTTTTCAATATATTATCTATAACTTATATTGATACAAAAAATAAGTAATTAGGATATAACTCCCATTCACTATTTGCTTACGTTTCATAATTTCATGCCGCTATCTGTGTGATATAGTGATTACACATATATACACTAGATATTATGTCTAAACATAATACATTTATAAATATACATTCATATTAAAAAATATTTTGTAAACATTGCTATTGCTCTATATATGATAAAAACCTAATTTGACGTTCGTATACAAAATAGATGTTATATTATTAATAATATATAAATAACATTTATAGCAATATGAGAGAGATTTCTTTAGATACTGAGACTACTGGTTTATCTTTTGCAAAAGGAGATAGAATTATTGAAATAGGTTGTGTTGAAATAATAGATAAAAAAATAACAGGAAATAGTTATCATGTATATATAAACCCAGAGAAAGATGTAAGTGTTGAATCAACGAGAATTACTGGATTAACTAACGAATTCTTAAAAGAGTTTAAAACATTTAAAGATATATATAATGGATTTTTGGATTTTATACAAAATGATAGGCTAGTTATACATAATGCACCTTTTGATATGTCGTTTATAAATGGAGAATTGGGGTTAGTGAATTATAATGCTTTAAATGATGGTACTAATAAAAAGATAGTAAACGAAGTCATAGATACATTATCCATGGCTCGAAAAAAATATCCAGGATCGCCTGCGACACTGGATGCATTGTGTAAAAAATTCAATGTAGATTCGACAATTAGAAGTAAACACGGAGCTTTAATAGATGCGGAATTACTAGCTCAAGTTTATATAATAATGTCAGTTGAAAAAATACAAATGAATTTATTTAGTTCTGTAATAAAACCTAGTAGTTCTGAAATAAACAACAATGAAAATAATATAGATTTTGGTTTATTAAACGATAGAGAATTAATACAAATATCAGAAGATGAAATATCTAAACACAAGAATTTTATACAGAAATTAAATAAACCAATTTGGAATGATTATTATATATGATAAGTAATTATAGTATTGTTAATGTTATTAAACTTCTATATGTAATATATATCTGGATAGTTTTTTATTTATCTTTAACATATCCAGATTCATTTGATATATTACATGAGGTTTACATCTATTTTAATTTACTCCTATTATCTGTAATATAAAAACATTGTTTATTTATTAATTTCTTCACTATTATTTAATAAATTTGCAGCAGTACAATATGCATTGCATATTTTATTTAACACATCGTCTCCCAATTTATAAAATATATAATAATTCAATTCCTTTGATTTAGAATCATTAGATTCGGAATCTCTTAACTTACCAACAGCACTACTTATATTATTTAATACAGTGAAAAATAAATTTTTTAATTTATCAGCTGTCTTTAAATCGTAATTATTGCTATTTTTGAAATCATTAATACTATTAATTAGTTCATTAGTTTTAATTTTGCAGTCCTCAAAATTATAACTTTCTGAAAATAAATCATAATTTTTATTAAACGTTTGTAGTATTTGATGTTCATTTACAAAACTATCATAGCTATTACGTAGATCTGTACTGAAAGAACTAGTTATTATGCCAGATATAAACATCAATACTGATAAAAACTTCAATTTCTTCATCTCTAATACCATCTAGAAATTATATCGGTTATAGAATACTATATTTTGTATATGTATGAACTATAAAATATTATTTAATATTGTTAATTATTTATTAAATATTGTATGCATGACATATCATTGCAATTAATAATTTTCATATTCAAAACACACGTTTAATATAGTATATTAATATTATTATATTATGTATTGTTATTTTATATACCGTTAGTTTCTTCTTATTATTAATAACACTTGTACGATTATTTTGTTTAGTACGAGATATTATACAATAAAATTTGAATAATGGAGAATATGAAAATGGAATATCATAGTAATATATTGTGTTGTTATATTATTACTGATATAGTATAAATACTTAATTATTAAATACAATTTAAGTTATATTAATTGTAATTGTTAATAAAATTAATAGAATATATGCAACTGTGTTTATAAAATTATAAAAAGTCAATACGGATTGGTATTTAATTGTATCATGTATATACATTATTTGAAAACGAGTAATTACTAATATATTTACATGCATATACATTGTACTTTAGTATCTAAAATAAAACAGTAGGCGAAAAAATACCTACTGTTATTTGTTCAATTATCATTTATTTTCACTACTATTTGATTCTTCTGATTGTTGTTCTTTATTAGCATCTGCCTCCTGAGCTTTTTCACTTGTTAGTTTTTCAAATCTAGTACTCAAGTTAACAACTGAAATTATCCACATCATAACAACCACGAACACTATTGATCCCAGTATATTAACTAATCCTGCTAATGATGCGCCTCCACCTGCTGCCATTAATAATGTTGATTGGATTAATGCACCACCAGATTTACCTCCTCTACCAGCCAATACTGATACAGCAGCCTGTCCCTTTACTTTTTGTTCTTGACCAAGTGGTATATATGCCATTTGCATTGTTGAATCAAACAATGAATACTTAACACCTTTTGTAAATGCATTTTGTACTAATCCAGTAATAACAGCAATGTATAATACTCCTTGACCTAATATCATTGCATCACGTCCGTGAAGATTCTCATAAATGATCACTCCGAAGAAAACACAGCTTGCTATTAATAAGAAAACAGGAGTTATCAATGCAGATGTTCGCCATGATAGTAATCTTAATATATTGGAGCCTATCAACATTACAACAATTGTTAATGCACCAGTAGTTAGTGATAATTTACCCATTAAAGCATTGTAATCATTAGAATCAGGATAAAGCATTTTTATTTGTCCTTTCCAAACACCTTCTATTAAGTTAATAGAAAGACCATATGCTAATACTAATACTGCTATCAACATAAGATATGGAGAAGTAAATATCATTTTGGCGCTCTCTCCTAGACCCATTTTAGGTTTCTTCTTTTTTACTCCAACTTCATCCGGATTATAGTACCTAGGATCAGTTAATACTGCCTTGTTCATCCATCTATATATACCTACAAGTAAAGATCCAAAGAACATTACAGCTGCCATCTGATATTTTAGATTAGTTGCGAAAGTGTCTGATACTCCAAGTTTTGCACTAGCCTTTGCTAAATTAGCACAAACCAGTATTACAGAACCAGAAGCTAGTAATCCGAAGTTACCAACAAATCCAAATAAACTATAAAAGCGTTTTGCTTCAGTAACTTTTGTTATTTCATTAGCAAATTGCCAGAATAAAGCAGACAATACAACGCTTCCCCACAGTTCTGACAATATATAAAATAATGAAAAACTCCAATTACCTAACACGGGCCATAACCAATATAGGTGCGGCCATGATTGTTGTAACGAAGCTATTGTATCGGCTGACATATGTAATGTTTCCTTTAATGGATACATTACGAAGCCAAATAAAACAAAAAATGATAAGAAAAACAATACTATAACATAGAACAATTTTTCTCTTTCAAATATATTAGCTAATTTTACAAATATAATCATGAAAATAACAGCTGATGGTGTCACACCATATAGTTTTAAGAAACTTAATGTTTCAGCTCCACCACCAACAGCTTTACTAACCATCAATGTATCCTTTAAATCCCTAAGTAATGTGTATATAAAAAGAATACATAACATCATTAATCCCATTGGGAGGAATTTTTTTAGTTCGTGATTATGAATGGGCCATACCATTGCTCTGAATTTTGAAAACTCATGCTGATTTTGATTCTGAGGTTTATCGTCTGTACTCATCTATTTTTCTCCTTATTTATAAAAACAATACTCAACTATATGAGTTTATAATAATCATAACATGGAATCCACTAAATGACAAATACACGCATTTAAAATATATTATTTAATAAATTTTTAACAATATTTATCAAAAATCATATAAAATATTCGCCTTTGTAATATATTTTACAGTTCTGTTTTATAAAATCGTCACATAATAATAAAAAAGCATGTAACAAAATGTTATGAAAATATAGAAATATAATTAAGAACAATATTCAAAAAAAAATATATTACTATAAACAAAAATATATACAAATACAATATGCAGTATATATTTAATTTCATCAACTTTACAGTATGAGTATTTCTATTGCGTAATACTGATTTTTTATATTGAGCGCAGCTATTCAATCACAGTATTTTTTTTACTTTATATTTTAATCTTACTTCTTAATCACATTTTATTATTCCTTTCTACAAATTTCTAAACAAAAAAAACACCTCAATAAAATCATAAAAAAAATATGAATGTTAACCACAATCAATCTCTATATTATGTTTAGGGATATTTTCAATTATTCGTTAATATAATTTAAAGCATTGATAATTTATTAGTTTTACACTTATTACTCGTATGATAAATTGGGATATAAAGCCAATATTTGCGAAAATTTATCGGCAGTCGGATTAATAGTAATTTTTGGTATCAAATGGACCATATTAAAAATTGACCAAGTGAACTAAAATGCATATATTTCTACAACCATTGGATATACATAAAAGAATAGGGTTAGATTAATACTATTTTCATAATAGTTGTTTTGCAACTACTGTAAGTATTTAATTTTAAATGTTTTATTATGTATTAATTGTTAAGTAAATCTTCTTTTAGTTTTATAGTTATTAATGATAATAAATTATAGTATTCAATTCTATTATTATATTTGTTAGTATTATGATTAATATACTTTACATTTTTAGGATATTAATAGAAAAACATCCCATTTACTACAATAGTATAATCAAATCTTGTTGCTATTATATTTCACATCAGGTATAAAAACTTTTGTTTTTCATAGTCTACTTTTATTATTCGAAAGTAATAATTAATAGTAGCTCGAGTGATGGTCATTTTGCTATTTGCTAATTTTAAGAAACATTTATTAATTAAATATTTGTTACAATTATTTAAATTACATTTCAAATTTGATTTAATATCATCTCCAATTGTTAGCTCAAATTATATTAATATTATTATGTACTTTTTTATTATCACATTTTATAAATTTAATATTTTTAATTATAGCTTCTATTTCATTAAATATAATTGTCTTAATTGCTGTAGATAACATATCATTATACTTTGTATTATCTTTTTGTAGTTTCAATCTAGTTATCCTCAGTCCAAATTTTATTTTTATATCTTTATCATAAATTTCATTTCCACAGTTAAATATAATATTAACTTATTTGCACCAAGTATCAATATTCATAAACTTAATATTTTTTTTAATATAGATTCTTGTTTATTAAAAATAATAGTATTAATAAATATAGGTAAATATTAATGTATCGGCATATTGTATATTATACATAATATGCTTTAGTTATTTTGTACAAGATTGTATCCTTATTACCAAATCCAACATATAATATACCTAGTATGTTGCTGAACAAACTAGTTGTTTTATATTTTTTACCAGTTGATATATTATTTTTAATGAGTTTATTTTTAATGAGTAATATTGCATTTTCATTTTTTTCATAATGATATGCACTAATTTGTAAAATTATATAATTATTAATATCAAACTTATAATCAATAACATGTATTACTATAATATTATATTAAATTAACGACTAAAAACTTTTTAACAGCAAAGCACTCAAACTAGTACACTGAAATAATTATTTCAAAACACAGAGCAATGACAAATATAACAACAGAAAATACATGCAGTTAAATTCAGTACGCTAACACTAAATACCAGATACAAATAAGTGAACAACCAACAAAAACCAAATACCAACACAGTAACAATAACTAAACATAAAGTGGTGCGGTCGATAAGACTTGAACTTACACGGATTTCTCCACAGCCACCTCAAAGCTGCGTGTCTACCAGTTTCACCACGACCGC
>CACYBM010000048.1 GCA_902772645.1 uncultured Pseudomonadota bacterium
TCATACTTTTATTTTACCAGTAATTCTTTAATATTCCAAAAAAGTGTAAGCCCATAATAATTCAACAAAATCCTCATATAGTTTTTTTATAAAACAACACCCTCCATTATATAATATATATTACAACATTTGCCATAAATATTAACTATATGTTTACTAATACAATGATGGTATAAACTTACGTGGTATTTTTAATGTTAACGATGAACAATACATTTAAATTACGATCTATTTGTGTGCAATACTTTTTTGTATTGTTAACATTATTCGCAATTGATTATATTATGTGTTGACTTCGATTTAATATTTCCTGTACAACAGTATTATCAAATTGTGCTTCTTGGTTTGTAATTTTATTTAAATCATTAGTAATTTTTACAAGAGCAGCCTGAGTATTATTTAGTAAATATAATACATTACCCAGAATAACTTGTGTCCTTTATAAATACTGTGTTTTGTTATCTATACTGCATAATGACATCTTTATCTTCTGGTACCTTCTACATACTAACTGCCTTATTTGGAATTGTTGTTACAATAGCAATACCTAAGCATAATACTATTTTTGATAAATTATTATTTATATTTACTTCATTTTAAAATCAGCACCACAATAGTACAAAATATGATTCTAATAAAAAATCCAGTTAATTTTTTAAAGAACAAGTTAACCCGGATACCGGAGATATACAAACTAAATCTTTGTTAAAAGTTTGTTTCAGTTATTGAATATACACGATTTTTATTTGTAAATAAAATAATAAACATACTATATAAAGTAAAACATATTATAATTATTTAATACATATAATTTATATAATACATACAACACAATAGGATATGGTTATTGCACCTAAACCTATTTCCTTATCATATAGTTATTTTTTTATATAACAAACTTTTTAAATTTCTTTTTACCAACTGATACTACACATAATCTATCTATTACATATTTATAATCATTTATTACAATATCATCTATCCGTACTCCGTTTCCAGATATTAATTGTTTTGCTTGTGTAGCACTCTCAGATAATCCAGCTTTTACTAGTGCTTTATCAAGTGATAATGGTTCATCTAGTTTTACTATTTCCATTGCATCTGATACAGTTTTTCCAGAAGCTGCTAGTTTAATATCTTCTAGATTAGCAGTAGGATGCACAAATGATGTGACAGCGTCAGCTAATATTATCTTTCCTTCATTTATTTCTTTGCTTCCTATATAGTCATTGTACTTCTCTATTTCATCTATGCTTAAATCAGTAAATAATTTCAATAGTTTTACTACATCTTTATCATCAACATTTCTCCAATATTGCCAAAAATCCAATGGTGATAACATATTTTCATCCAACCACACTGTTCCACTTTCACTTTTACCCATTTTTTTTCCATCCGATGTCAGTAATAATGGTATTGACAAACCGTATGCTTCTTGTTCTTTCTTCCTTCTTATTAAATCTACACCAGATATTATATTAGACCATTGGTCTTGTCCTCCTATTTGTAATGTACAGTTATAATTCTCAAATAAGTATAAAAAGTCGTACGCTTGTAATAACATATAGTTAAATTCTAAGAAACTCAAGTGTTGTTGTCTTTGTAATCTTGAACTAACGCTATCCATTGCTAACATTTTATTAACTGAAAATAAAGGACCAAATTCTCTCAAAAAGTCCATATAATTTAGCTTGGACAACCAATCAGCATTATTAACAATTGTAATGGAATTATCTTGTATATTATTACAAAATATACTCATTAATTTATTATTAATTGACGCTATATTATCTAATATTGTGTTGTAATCTAGCATTTTTCTCTGTGTTTCTTTCCAGGTAGGATCTCCTATCTTACCAGTAGCCCCACCAATCAATATTATCGATTTATGTCCAGCATCATGTAGTTTTTTTACTAATCTTATCCATAAAAGATGGCCAACATGTAAGCTTTTCGCAGTAGGATCATATCCTAGATAAAATGTAACATTCTCATTATTATTAAAAATAGTATCAAGTGCTTCTATGTTTGTGCACTGATACAAAAAGCCTCTACTATCCAATTCTTGTAGAAAACTTGATTTTAAGGTATAATTATTACCATTATCGTACACGATATTCTCCTTTACGTAAATCAAACTAGCCATAACGGTATTTTATCACATTTTTCAGAAAATAATCAATTCCACTAATATATATTTATATATTAACTTCCTATGGTTGGATAGTATTTAAGTATGTGAATTTCAATATGTTTATAATAGGTATTACTATGTTCAATAGTGGATAAAGTCTTGCAGATAATGAAATAAATGAAAATAAGATCAATTATAATGATGGTATAGCATAATGAGAGAAGTACAAATTAAAACCATTAAATACTGGTAAATTGTCAGGATCTTATAACAGTAATCTTACATAATTTATATGGAGAAAAAATTAAATATTTACTAAATTTGTTTGGTTATAAAGTGGTGAATGATGTAGTTAGATAATATCTAAATGTAATTATTTAAACTAAATAATATATAATCCAGTTTTAGTAAATATTATTAATTACAGTTAATTTATTACTATTATACTTAAAAATTGAATTACAATAAAAATTTTACAAGTTAATGATATTTTAATTCTTGATGTGTAATATATTAAAATATAGATTGTTTTTTAATCCTATAGTATTAAGTACTAGTATCTACAATGCAAACCTATATAATTGCAGTACAATTTATTATGTAGTATTTAATTTATATGTTCTGAAATATGATAGAGAAATACTTACCAGATGATTGGAAAACTAATAATAGATCTGTTATTACTTATAATCATTCATTGATGGTTGCTAAGGCAGCTAAGTTAATTGCTGCTCAATGTGGATTAGATGAAAATTTGGCTTATATTTATGGTGAAATGCATGATATAGGGAAATTTTTTCTGCAACCTAACGAATATTATAAGCATCCAAGATTGGGATATGAGATGTTATTGAACTATGATATAAACATAGCGCAAGTATGTATAACTCATAGTTTCCCTACTATTAACCATGATCATATAATTGGATTTTGCCATAAAGATCAAAAAGAAGCTGATACATTAATTAATATTTTAAACAAAACTCCAGTAAATAATTATATTCAATTAATACAATTGTGTGATAAAATTTCAGCAATTGATAAATATATTTCAATAGAAACTAAACTACTTTGGTATCAAGAAAAGCATCACATATCATCTATGGCATTAGATCAGTTTTATTGTATTCCATTAAATAAGATTAAAGAAAATTTTGAAAAAATTAGTAATATTGATATATATAAAATGTTATATATAAATTAAATATATTGCATTAATAAGTGGTTTATATGTTTAATAATTTTAAATTTGTATTAAATTGTTGTGTAGCACATTAATGGCCTCTGATAACTCCTCAATACCTGTCAATCATTCATATGATCGTGATACATTGTACAATGAACAAGAACAAAACGTAGCAGCGTTATTTGCCAATCTACAACAAGCATCTAATAAATCATTGGCACCAGTACACAAACAAGATGAATATGATCTTGATGACTCAGTGAATGATCTATCACGTCAAAGTATAGATATATTAGAATTTCTTAATAATGCTTCTAACAAATTATCTACATCTTCTAAAATATTTGATAATAATATAAATCAAGAAGGTATTGATGTAAAAAAAGATAAAATTATTACATTAAGAATTACCAGAATTATAGTTACTAAAAAAATAATTGTACCAATAAATAAATTAAAAAAACTAATAATAATATCTTAAGTCAAAATAATAAACACAATAATACAATGGGAAATAACGTTATAATAAGTACAAATATGCGTAATGAAAATAATAATACAATACAAATAAATATAAATGAAACAAATAATAAAATAATAGATCCAATTATAAACAATAAAGATGAAAATAAAGTCAACATAATTGTAAAAGATAAAAATATTAATACAATACAAACAAATATGAAAAATAAAGGTAATAATCAATTAAATACAAAGAAAAAGAAATATCGTGTAAAAAATATTAAAAAATTACATAATAGTTTTGAGAAATTACAAATTGTAAAAAATTGTACACATGTTATATTAGGTTCAAAAATGACAAGTAATAGTAAAATAAAATAACAAGGGATAATGGAATTATATAATTCTTATCCAAGAATATAAACAACATTTGTATGCATGATGTATCAGATTTATTTTGAATATAACATTGTGGAGAAGAGACATCAACTCTTTTTTATTTTTTTTAATTAATTTTTTTACGAACTAAATCAGTTTGTTTTTAAATGATAGTGAAGTAGTATTGAGTTTTTTGCGAAAAAAATACAAAAAAGTAGTAATACAAAATTATTAAAGATAGCAACATGCCTAATAATAATATTGTGTAACACAAATATTAATTGTATGGAAAAATACAAAACAATTGAATTGAAGGATAATATTGTCATACAAAAATCATCTATGAAAAATGAAAATTATGATAAGCCAATTTAGCAATTTAAATTATAATACTGTAATAATTTAAAATTGTTGTCTGTTATTAAACAAGTATTTTACAGAAACAGAAATGAATGGTTGTCATCGTTATGATATTGACGAAATATTAAAAACAATAATTAAAGACAATAGATGATCATATAAATAAATTTGAAGAAAATTATAGAAAAAACAAAGTTGATCTGCTATATGGGAAACAATATCCGAAATCTATTGCAAGTAATATGAGTATATGAGTAATGGTTCTCATGAATCTAATAAAGACAACAGAATAAACATATGGTATAGGCAAATCTATCCTGAAGAGGTTGCATATAATAATATTTTTTTCGATGTACATGCAGTAGACTATGTAATAAAATTGAAATGTTGCAAGGAATGCTATGACACAGCATATACAAAATACCAATTACTAAAGATTAAGCGTGGTATTCAACAAAAATAACAAACGACATATGAAAATAGTTTAATAAAGTAAATAACAATCAATTGCTTTACATGATTATTTATTTTGGATCTTGTTTTTATTGTGTGATAAGTGTACAATGGTAGTTGATATTACTACGCTGCGGGTGTAATTCAGTGGTAGAATATCAGCTTCCCAAGCTGGAAGTGTGGGTTCGATTCCCATCACCCGCTCCAATATTTTTAATTCAATTACAATATCAATTATTGTTTTTTCGTGGTTGTTTATTTTTTATATGGTAATAAAATATAGCATTGAATTATTTGTTATAATTATTTTCCCACTATAGTTTTACAATATAAAGATTTATACTTGTCAGTCACATTAATTTAATGTACTAATAAAATCTGGAATTTAGTAATAAAAAAATATTATAAGCATATAAATGAAAATGAAATATTATGAGGATATAAATGATAAGTACGTTGTATAATACATACAACGCAGTACAGAATAAATTATTAATATTGTTAATTATTTATTAATGGATGTAAAACTAACAAATTTATTAGTACAATAAATATGTAAATATGATATAATATCAAATTGTTAGTATAATAATGTTTACTGTATGTATAGCTCTGTTAAATCATACACAAAAGAATTCAGTGTTTTCGGACTGTTATTTTTTGCTTGCCTATTAAATTATTTTTTACAACAAGTATTAATACCATTTTTATTACCGATTAATATTATATTATTTGTATATTTAATATTAAATAAATTTAATATACCAGTACTGTCTGTAATTCTATGCGCAATTTTGGATGAACAATTATTGGGATATTATTTTGGCAGTTTAGCAACTATATATTCATTTATTTGTTTTGTAATGCTAAATTGTAATAAATATACAAAATTTACCATATTTCTATCAGTATCTATATGGTTTGCAATAAATTACAATACCAGAAGTATAGTTGAGATGTTTATGTATTGAGAAAGGTATTATGAAATACAACTCCTATAATATCGCAATATCTATATTTTACAAACAGTGGATTAATTAATTATTTTATTATAAAATAACAGATCATTTTAAAGAATATTTCCCTTCTATATCCCAGTAATTAACTGATATTTAACTTCTAATTAATAGACTTAATAATAGTTAGATATAAATTTTGTATAGAAAACATGAAAAGTTTTGATAAAGCAATTAGTAAATTGCTATTAATAGCTACTACGATAATATGTAGTACACAGTATGTAGAAGCATCTACTAAAGAGATTACTTTAAATGATTTTAACAAAACATTTCTTGATAAATGTGGAGTTATAAATGATACAACTACTGACGTTATGACTAATAATGATTTTGGTAAAATATTTTATCCACTAAATGCAACTGGTGTTGATAGGCAATTTATTAAATATGATGGTAGTTATTGTTTTGATTTACAGACGATGATTAATAATAAAATTACAATAGAAGGTAGTAATTATGTAATAAAATTTTCCGAAGGGGGGGGGGATAATAATTTAGTAGTAAAAACATGTAATGATGAAGAATATATTACTACTAATACATATACTTTAAATAAAGATTTTTCAATATTCATGCCAGATAAAACTAGGCTTATCATTCCTACAAACATTACTCTGACAAAAAATAGTGATGAAAGATTCTTTTTTAATACAAATTGTGAAGCCATATGCTTAGGAAACATAGTTACTAATAATGGGTTGAGTTTATTTGAAGGACAAAATATTCAGTCAATAATTTTTGGACCTCAGGCTAAACTATTAAGAAGAGATGATACAACTTCTACAATATATACTGGAAATAACAATACAAACTATTTATTTTACCAAGGAAGTGAAATAATTGATCAACATGGTATGCAAGATTATAATACTATAAGACAATATGGTAGTTTGTATTTTAATAGATACATAAATATAGATATAAAATTACATGGTAGAATAGACAACAATATGCATATAATATATCCA
>CACYBM010000049.1 GCA_902772645.1 uncultured Pseudomonadota bacterium
AAATCTTCTGAACCTATGGTATTAGTTATATCTGTATCATCTAACTTAATAACATCTCCAGTAAAATTTACTGCATTACTTTGATCAGTAAATAAATATTTTCAATTAATTACATGTGTCTTAGTATTACAAAATATGAAATTATTTAGTTGTATTACTAACAATATGTGTTTAAATTATATATGATATAAAGTTAATTTTTATGACATAATATGTATTATATGCTTCAATGTTGCAATGTACTAATATGCCTAATACTAAAGAACAAATACTATATAATCTGGATGTAGAACATGCATTGCTTGGAGCATTATTGCTTGATAATACTCTATTAGATGACATTCCTGAATCGTTTGATCCTAATTATTTCATGTCTTCAACGAATAAAACTATATATTTAGCAATCAAATCATTATCTAATAGAAATATTATAGCTGATCCAATTACTTTGTCTTCTGAGTTAAATAATAACGAACAATTTAAAAATATTGACTTAAAACAAGTATTAATATCACTAGTAAATAATGCAATAGGATTAAGTGTTGCTGATTATACTGAGATAATTACTGACTTTTATTTACGTAGAGAAATAAATAAAATATGTTTAAATACTATTAATGAATGTTATCAATCATTTAATGACACTGTAGCAGTAGATATAGTGGATAATGCCGAGCAACAACTATATAACTTATCCAATAAACATTTGGGTGGCAAACTAGTACCATTTCATAATGCATTATATACTGTAATAAAAGCATCTAAAGAAGGCTTAAATAATAGAATAGTATCCGGTATTACTTCTGGTTTTAATTTGATTGATAAATGTTTAGGAGGATTCAATAAATCAGATTTGATAATACTTGCAGGAAGGCCATCAATGGGTAAAACTGCGTTGGCT
The DNA here is from genome assembly GCA_902772645.1 of uncultured Pseudomonadota bacterium. Taxonomy (GTDB): domain Bacteria; phylum Pseudomonadota; class Alphaproteobacteria; order RUG11792; family RUG11792; genus RUG11792. The sequence continues at coordinate 902 of CACYBM010000049.1, forward strand.
GTGAATATAGCATTTAATGCATCCAGAGCCAAGTTATATGGCAGAAAAGAAGGAACTGGAGTCATATTCTTTTCATTAGAAATGTCAGCTGAACAATTAGCTACTAGGTTATTATCAAGTGCTACTTGTGTGCCAGCGTGGGATATAAAGAAAGGAAATATAAATCAAAGTAATATTGAACTATTCTCAAAGTTCTATAAAGAGATGGAAAATATTGAATTATATATTGAAGAAACGCCAAATATTACTAGTCAACAAATAAAACATAAGATAAGAAAAATGCAATTACATAATGATATAGGATTAATAATAATTGATTATTTACAATTGATGTCTAATGATATGCGCACTAAAAAAGATGATAATAGAGTACAAGAAATATCAGCCATTACTAGACAATTGAAAAATATAGCTAGAGAATTAGATATACCAATAATAGTATTATCACAATTATCAAGAGCAGTAGAACAAAGAGACGATAAAAGACCTCAATTAGCAGATTTAAGGGACTCAGGATCAATAGAACAGGATGCAGATATAGTAATGTTTGTATATAGAGAAGCATATTATAAAGCCCGTCAGGAACCAAAACTAGATACTCCTGAACATGAAAAATGGACACAAGAAATGGAACAGATACGTGATAAAGCTGAAATAATAGTAGCTAAACATAGAAACGGTCCAATAGCTACTATTCCTCTATTCTTTGATTCAAACTTGACTAAATTTGGAAATTTACCATCGAATTAAAAGGTATTAATTTTATACTGTTATATACTTTATTATTATAATACATATTTACTACTTAATTATTAATTGATCTATAACGTTCTATTACTGTTGAATAATTGATTTTTCAGTAATATTCCAAATTATACATGCAATTTGACTAAATATTTTTATTAGCTATCTATCGAAATTTTCTTATACAATTTATTGTTTTCTTTTTCAAGTAGAAAAATATTGAATATTTCAGAATTACTAATATTTCCTAGTTGATAAAAAATAAATGGGTATGTTTTTGTTTGGTTTTATTTAGTTTATGAAGATATTCAGTAAGGTGATAGCAATTAGTACAATTATCGGATGTGTTAGTGCTTCAGAGGAGTCTGTAGTATTTGATTTGGGGGCTTCATTATGTGGTAATGGTAAGTTTGGGTGTAAGTATATGAAAGGGTACACAACTAGATCCGATTGTTCTAATGATGCTAATGAATTAGCGAAGAAATTGTCAGATATTTCAAATAACAAAATGTCAGCAGATAGTGGATCTGTTGAATATATGCCAAAGAGTAGCATGTATAGTATTAATAGTAATGGTAGTAATCCATTGTTGTTCAAGTTGGATGGTGTTGAAAATGATGGAACTTTGGACAGAATAGTTTTCAATAGTAGCAAAAAACCTTTATGTGCAGTTCAGTTAGGATTTGAGAATGCGGACAAGATGCAGTTGCCTCAAGTTGAGTGCAATAATGTTCCTTTGTTCAAAGTAAATATTGATGATAGTAGTAGTGGTGGTCGTATTGAGAGTTTTAAGACTAATACGAAAACTGGACTTTCATACAACGTTCCAATAGCAATAGATGGTATTAATTGTATTAATGCTCGGAACTATGTTTGTATGATTGCCAATAAAGGAACTAATAATATAATGGCGCTTGACGATGGTAGAATTACTTTGGCTGAGGATCGTTATAGTGTTTTTCCACTTATTCCGAGTATACTACAGGAAAATGGATTAGAGATAACTGGAGTGAGTACAATAAATGGGATATTCAGGGCCTTGCCACCAAGTGTTGCA
>CACYBM010000050.1 GCA_902772645.1 uncultured Pseudomonadota bacterium
GCGGTCGATAAGACTTGAACTTACACGGATTTCTCCACAGCCACCTCAAAGCTGCGTGTCTACCAGTTTCACCACGACCGCAGTATTAATATTAGGCAGCTAATGCTTGTTTTGACTTTTCAATAAACGTTGAGAATACCTCTGGGTTCTCCATGGCCAATTTAGATAACATCTTCCTATCTACAATAATGTTAGCTTTGTTTAATCCATTCATAAACGTAGAATACTTCATACCATTAGATCTCACTGCTGCATTAATTCTTTGAACCCATAAAGCCCTAAAATCACGTTTCCTATTACGGCGATCTCTATAAGCATACAGCCATGACTTTTCAACCCTTTCTACTGCAACTCTAAAGCATTTCGACGTCCTACCTCTAAATCCTTTTGCATACTTCAAAACTTTCTTATGTCTAGCGTGAGCTGTAACACCTCTTTTTACTCTTGCCATCGTTCTCTCCTAAACACTAAAATGAAAATAATTATTCAATACAGTCTTAGCGTCACTAGGATGCATCAAACAAGTGCCACGAGATTGCCTTAACATTCTATTACTGCGCTTTCGCATATTATGTCTCTTATTACACTGAGCCATTTTTACATGTCCATTTGCTGTAACAGAAAATCTCTTTTTAGCGCTACTCTTAGTCTTTAATTTCATAGTCTTCCTCTAAATACAAAACAACCAACGAACACTCTATTTGTACTACAAAGTATTGAAATTAGTTGGATATGGTACCTGTGGTCGGACTCGAACCGACACGTCACGAATGACACAAGATTTTAAGTCTGGCGCGTCTACCTGTTCCGCCACACAGGCCCCCAATCGATCTCAGGATATCACTTATAAAATTATTAGTCAATAGGACATTGAAAAATTTTATTATTTTTTAGAACACATGTTTTATGCAATGTACAAGAACCTTGTTGAAAAGCAATACAACAAGGTATAAATTTTAATTGTAAACAAGAATGAGATTAAACCATTTACATTATATTAATAATTGAATGTGATATATTGTGGCAGTACTTTTATTCTGAAATATTATTAAATAACATCACATGAATTATGAAGTAATACATATTTTTGGACCATTTAAAATACCATGTAATATATCAATATATATTAGTTTTGTATTTTTGCTTTATTTGATGTTATCACATTATTAAACTAGCATTATTTATAATTTGTAGAAGCCAAACTATACAATTGTAGCAACAGTATGCATACCAGTTTTCAATTACTGATGTACTTTTTATTTTTATAATATTGGTTATTTTTCTCATATATGCTTTATATAATGTATTAACAAAACATATACAAATATTATTCAACAGTTGTAAAATATTAATTCTTACAGTCCATATATTGGTCAAGTTTTAATTTTATGCAAGAGCATATTTCCAATGATTTGCTCATTATTTCTATTGCTTTTGAATGAAGTTTTACTTCCTTTTCTCCTCTTGTTAATACAGATAATCCAATAATTAATTGGTCAATAACAAAGTTATAGAATTTATTACAAAACTGGTTACTATTTTGCTATTTCTAATAGCACTATCAGGAATTAGTTTTATATTAGATATTACTTCTTTTAATACCGTCTTACTCAATTGTGTCGAAATATCCATATCATTAATATTATTCATTTCAGTTTCTAATATTTTTAAGTTTTGTAATTCTTGCATGGCTTTACGTAAATATTCCATACGATCATGCCTATATCCATAATTTATTGCTTTATACTGGTTCTCATCCATGGCTTCACAAGAATTAAATGTTGTTAAAACCAAAGCACATCCCAATGTACCTAATTTTAATATTCTTGATAAATAATCAAGATTGCTACGCGTCCTGATGGATTGCTTCGCGATATTAACTTAAATTTAATATTCATAAAGTATTCTCCTGTAAAAATCTATCCTCTTCAATACTATTCTAATACAAAAAAACAAGTCAAACCAAATTTTTGTTAAAAATTTGCTTCGGATACCGAAGGTATACAAGTTAATTTTTTTACAAAAAAATTAAC
>CACYBM010000051.1 GCA_902772645.1 uncultured Pseudomonadota bacterium
AAAAATACCAATGAGACATTATCAGTTGTATCAAACACAATGCAAAATCTTATAATTAATGTAGATTCACAATCGAAGATATTCACACCTGAAATTGTTTTAGAGCAAGCATTAGAATATTGTTTTTCGTATCTGAATGATATAAAAAATCAATTAAACAATGCAAAAGATGATCCGAACATAGATTATTGGAAAAAGGAAATTTTGGAAAAGCAAATAAAGAAATTGCATTTAGTATATGAGCAATGTCTGAAAATAGTATGTAGTTTAATAACATACCGTGCCACAAATGGATAATATAAATTAACAACATTATGTATATCAGTAATTAAATACTGATATACAGTGTTTAATATTGCATTGATTGTTTTATATATTTATTTTATAATAAAATATAATATTTTATGTTTTTCATTTTATCTATATTTGTTTTATAACACCACCTCTCCCATCTCCAAATCCAAAAAAATCCTACAACCTCTTAATTTTAATTATATATTACAAATAATTATTCTCAATTGATTTATATATTACTATTTGTAAAACGTTTGTATATTAGTATAATATTTGTGTTTATATATAATTTTGCAACCAATAATTTATAGAAAATTATATGAAACATAGAAATTTAAAATCCAAAATTGTGTTAAACTTAATTAATAATATTAATACTTAATATTAATGCTTCATATTCCAGTTTTATTAAATGAGGTTATGTATTATTTATCACCAAGTAATGGAGATAATATAATAGATGCTACTTTTGGATATGGTGGTCATACTGTTGCTATACTTGAAAAGTGCAGTAATTGTAATGTATTGGGAATAGATAGAGATCCTGACGTTATTGATAGAGCAAATCAAGTAAAGTCATTGTATAATGAAAAATTCAATTTTATACATGGTAAATTTTCAGAAGTGTTACAAATTTTAGGATGTAAATATAGTAAAATACTGTTTGATTTTGGAGTATCGTCAATGCAACTAGACACGCCAGATAGAGGATTCTCATTTTCCAGACCTGGCAGTATTGATATGAGAATGTCAAGGGAAGGTAAATCTGCTTATGATGTGATTAATACACTATCGCAAGAAGAATTATCTGAAATAATATTGAAATATGGAGATGAGCCTAAGTCTCGAAGTATAGCTAAAGCAATAGTAAAATATAGAAAACAAAAATTAATTAAAACGACAGAAGAATTACGAAATATAATAGTGTCTGTAGTTGGTAACAAAAATAACCATATAGATGTTTCCACTAAAACTTTCCAAGCAATAAGAATATATGTAAATGATGAACTAAATGAAATATATAAGGCTTTAAATAAATTAGATACTATATTGGTTAATAATTCAATAATAGTTACTATATCATTTCATTCACTAGAAGATAGAATTGTAAAGAATTGGAGCAGGAATAATCTCAATATAATGCCTATAAATAATAAAATTGTAAAACCAAGTATTGACGAAATAAAAAGAAATCCAAGATCTAGATCAGCAATTCTTAGGGCATATAGGTACATTAAAAATTATGCGTCGTAATTTAGTATTAACATTGGTGCTCTTTGTAATACTTGGAGTTATACTCTCCAAAAGTAAATATGAAGTAGTATCATTAAGAAAGCAATTAAAGGCAATAAACAATGAAATATCAAAAACTATCGATGATTTAAAAGTTTATAATGCTGAATGGAGTTACTTGAATGATCCAAAAAGACTAAAAGAATTAGCTAGTAAATACTTGCCAGATATGATTAATACTAATATAAAGCAAATAGAAACTTATAAAAATTTTATTAATAATGAATACGAAGACCAAAAGGCAGCAAAACATAAAGCATTCGAATCATTTTTGGACTCCATAATGTAAGTGATATGACTATAAGTATTCGTAAAATAATAAAATACATATCTATTAAAAATCTACTACCTATAAATGGATTTGCATTATGGAGAAAAGTCAAAAATCATAATGAGTTAATAAGTGTCTTAAGGAAAAGAATACTATTTACATGTTGCATTGGCATAGTACTGTTTTTATTTATAGTAATAAGATTAGTAAATATAATGGTAATATCTCCGTATAATAGAGAATACAAAAGCTATAATAGAGAAGAAGTAATAAGAAGAGCAGATATAGTTGATAGAAATGGAGAATTGTTAGCTACTAGTCTTACTACATCTTCATGTTATGCAGATCCATCAGTTGTAATAGATTTAAATGATACTGTAAATAAATTATGTAAAATACATGGTATGCCAAGTAAAGATAAAATAATGAATAAGTTAAAAGATAAATCCAAGCATTTTGTATGGTTAGCTAGACATGTACATCCATCAATACAAGATAAAATAATGGATTTGGGATTACCTGGTATTCATTTTCAAAAGGATTATAAACGCATATATATACATGGCTTATTATTTTCTCACATTATAGGATGTACTGACATAGATTGTAATGGTATATGTGGGATTGAAAAAGAATTCAACAATAAATTAATAATAAAAGGACAAGAAGAAAATAAGTTGACACTGAGTTTAGATTTGCGATTACAAAATATTATTAGAGAAGAACTACTAAATTCTATTGATAAATACAAAGCGAAGGGTGGCCATGCTATATTAATGAAAACCAATGGGGAAATATTAGCAATGGTGTCATTACCAGATTTTGATCCAAATAATTTAAAAAAGTATTCAAATAGTGATATGTTTAATAGGAATACTCTAGGTGTATTTGAACAAGGATCTATTTTAAAAGTACTAACTGCAGCAATAGCTCTCGATTCTAAATCATCAAAATTAGGAGACATATTCGATGCATCTACACCACTCCGTATTGGTAAATTCCAAATTACTGATTTTAAAGGCAAGGGGAGACCACTAACATTAGTAGAATCTATAGTATATTCATCTAATATAGGCTGTGCTAAGATAGCTCAGAATTTTGGCCCTCAAATACAAAAGCAATACTTTAAGAAATTCGGAATATTAAATAAGTTAAACCTAGAAATACCTGAAATCGGTGCACCAATACTACCAAAAGACTGGACTGAAGTTACGTGTATGACAATTGGGTATGGTTATGGTATAGCAATTTCTCCATTACAATTATTAACAACAATCACATCAATTGTAAATGATGGAATAAAAGTGTATCCTACAATATTAATTAGAAATAATGAAGTAAAAGGAGAAAGAATAATATCATCAAAAACATCATCACTTGTAAGAGATCTAATGAGAGCTGTAGTATTATACGGTACTGGTAAGAAGGTAAATATCGAAGGAACTGAAGTATTATGTAAAACTGGTACTGCATACAAAAGAAAGGGAAAGAAAGGATATGGAAACAGTACAAACAGAGCTCGCATTACTACATTCGTAGGAGGATTTCCAAAGGATAAACCACAGTATATGTTACTAGTATCATTAGATGAACCCCAAGGAATAAAAGAAACATATAACTATGCAACAGCTGGATGGAATGTGGTCCCTACTGCTAAAAATATTATCAGTAAATTGCTAGGATGGATAGGTGATGGTGAAATAATTCTGTCAAAAACACTATCAGTTGAGAAGTATATAAAAGAATAATATTGTAGTAATTTTTGTTGTTTATAATTATAATTTTATGATACGTTTTAGATATAGTATAAGTAATAAACAGACATGTACTGAGAAATGTATTATTATAAATTCAAATGAGACACATAAAGTAGTAATAGCAATTAATTATGCTTAATCTATTTATAATTTGTTGCATGGTTATTTGTATTGCATTATAAATATAAAAATATACATATTGTTTTTAATTTTATTTTATATTATATTAATGTTTTTATTTCATCTATTATCAAACCAGTACAATTAGCTACTTGTTCTATTGACAATCCCGTTTTCAAGAAGTTTTTAGCAGTCTCTATTGTTTTTTTATGGTCTCATGGCTAATCCTGCTTCCTTACCTTTTTGCATTTAGCTAATCTTTTTTTTCCAATCTTCGACAGGTCCTGTTTCTTGATCTTCTATTTTTCAATTCTCATATATTTTTAGTTATAGAATACAAAATGTCTTTCTTGTTTTATGATATTAACATCATTTTTTTAATTTTTGGCAAAACTATCTACTAGAGCAGCACTACTTATGTATTGGATTAGCTATTGTTTTATCATATATTGTTTTTTACATCCTTTATTGATTCTATTTCTTCGTTATTCTTATTATTATTTATTAGTTAATTTATCACATGAACTATGTTTTACTATCCACATATGCAGAACACGAATCCATTTTAAAGACTCAGAATTAGTTGCTTGTAAGAACTCTATCACATAAACACTGTCTAGTTCATTAAACAAACAGTAAATATCTGTTGCGCAGAACATCATTTGGCTCGCACTATTTTCGATTTCTTATGCAATCTACGATTAGAGCCATATTTTTGCTTGTATTTAATTCAACAGAGTGCATCTCATCTACTCAGTAGATTATCTACTTTACAATGCTATTATCATTAAATATTATTCATTTATTTTTCTAGCTACGTAGTATTTTGAACCTTTTATTACATATGTTTTCCTTAAATAAATTACAATTGCTTACATAACTAATTTCATTAGAACTAATAATATTAATAATGATCACTGGACATAACTTATTATATTAATCTCATCCTTGTAATTGTGATAAATATAATTTGGAGGATAAATAATACAACTATATTTTAGATATTTTAGTTTCTTTTTGCTAATCAACTATCTGATGACTTAGAATATCAATGTTATTTTTCTGAATTTAAGATCCTGCCTGAGGAAGAATCCAGCTGCTTGAGCAGAACTATATTCATCATCTCACCATGAGAGATGCTCTAACAACTAAATCTAATTCATCTTTTTCCTACTTATCTGTTATACGAGACTTCGTATGCCAGTATTAAGTAATTCTACAGAAGTAATAGGATTAGTATGTTACAATATCACTTCAATAAAACATATTAAAACATCATGATATTATGTATCATATCATAAAAACTAAGGTATCTACACCTTCAGTTTATCTACATCTTCGATTCCTACATCGATAGGTGTAGTAAACATATTAGTTATTATTATTAAATTTTATTTACTAAAATACTTATTTAAATATTAAATCATTTGTTACACGATCCTGACGGATTGTTACACGAACTACGTTTGTTACACGATCTTGACAGATTGTTACACTACACTACGTATTAATTACGTTACCTTCGGTATGTTAGAATTATTGACTTACGTTCATACACCATAAATTTTTCAATTCATATTTAATTAATACTTTCATTATATATAATTAATCTTTACTGTTCCACATTATGATTAAATGATTGTTTTAACTTCACAGATTTCTTATATTTTTTTACTGTTTCTATTCTTATTTTATTATACTACTTCTCCCCAGCTCTAACCCGAAAAGAATAGCCCGTAAAGGAAATTTTTTTAACGTTAAAGCAATTTATCGCTATCAACCATATATATATTGTACTCATATTATTTATTAATATGAATACTTTTTACATTATTTTTATTATATTTTTCTGTATTGAATACTACTATTTAATATAAATCAACTATTATTATGTATAGTATTCTTATTCAAAAATTATAATAAAATATAATTGATATTAAAGTTTATTTAATAAAACTATTATAGTATATAACATGATAATTATATTTGGATTTTAAATATGGCAATACAAAAAAATGAATGTGTAGAGTTTGCTATGTTATCGGAAAGAGTATACCGTACCTTTTTGGAGCTCATAAAGCACGAATTGGATAGTGCAGGAATAATTGATATTAGTCCAATACAAGCTGCTGTATTATTAAATATAGATAATAATACTATAACTATGAGTGAAGTAATATCAAGAGGATATTATATGGGATCCAATGCTTCATATAATTTAAAAAAGATGATAAATAATGGATATATAAATCAATTACAATCTGATTATGATAAAAGAACATCATTCTTGAAATTAACTAATAAAGGTAGAAATCTATTAGATAGTTTACAAAGTAAAATATCAGGACACGCTAAGTCATTAGAAAGTAATATAAAAGAAAAAATGAACTTATATAAATTAAACAATTGTCTAAAGAATATAAATAACTATTGGAAAAACATAATAGACATGGGACACAGGATATAACTGATTTAATGTATGGGCTAAAATTTTATTATTAAAATACAGAGAAGTGTTTTACAATGTAAGCAGAAAGAGTAGTTTTTTTTAAAATTAGCATGGAAGTAGATATTCAATTAAGTGAAAAGATGGAAAAGTGGGCTGATTCTGTGGAGTTTAAGGAATCATATAACTTATTATCAAGTGATGTAATTGTTATTGTAACACACAATAATGATTTATCATTAGTCGAAAATATATTGCAAGATATTAATGTAAATAAAAGCATTACTGATTATGCAAAAAATCTTGAATACGGAAAATCTAAACACTTTAATTTTGTATTAAATAATAAATTAAAAGAAGTAATAATAATTAGTGCAGGTAGTAAAAATACATTAAGTAAGGCTGATGTAGAAAAATTAGGTGGATATATATATCCACAAATAGAAACTGATAATGCTAAGGTCTCAATAGTTAATAATATAGAAATGTTGGATTTTGAGGATACTGCAGCATATATAACATCAGGTATTATATTAAAATCTTGGATATTCGATAAATATTTTACAAGGAAGATTACATGTAAAGTAAGTTCTATAATTTGTATTACAAATTATGTTCAAATAAATGAAAATAAATTTAGATCACTATTAGGTATAGATGATTGTGTACTAAATGTTAGGTCTATGGTTACGGAACCAGCAAATGTAATGAATTCTGAAACGATAAAGGACATAGCTAAAGAACTTAAGAATATTGGTGTAGAAGTGAGAATAATAGACCAAAAGGAAATGGCCAAGATGGGTATGAATGCTTTACTTGGTGTTAATAAAGGTAGTGATAATCCTCCATATACTATTGTCATGGAATATATGAATGGATATGACGATAGTAATATAGTTGCGCTTGTTGGTAAAGGAGTAACTTTTGATGCAGGAGGTATTTGTTTAAAACCTGCCAATAGAATGTCGGAAATGAAAGGGGATATGACTGGTGCAGCAGTTGTACTTAATACTGTCAAATCATTAGCATTACAAAAGTCTAAAGTTAATGTGATAGGAGCTATAGGTGTAGTAGAAAACGTTATTTCCAGTAGTGCTCAAAGACCAGGGGATGTGGTACAAGCTATGTCTGGGACCACAATAGAAGTGGATAATACAGATGCTGAAGGAAGATTGGTATTGGCCGATGTATTATGGCATGTACAGGAGAGATATGGTCCTAATGTGGTAATAGACTTTGCAACATTAACTGGTGCAATACAAGTAGCTCTTGGTCATGAGTTTGCTGGATACATGTCCAATTCTGATGAACTATCACAACATTTAGAGAAAGCAAGTAGAAATGTTGGAGAAAAGATATGGAGATTACCACTTCATAAATCCTATGAACCTGATATAAAATCCGAAATAGCTGATATAAAGAATGTAGGATGTGGAAGAGGTGCTGGTAGTATTACTGCAGCCATGTTCCTACAGCATTTCATAAAGAAAACAACAAAGTGGGCACACATTGACATAGCAGCTACCGAATGGGATAGTAAGGATAGAGCATTATCTCAAAAGGGAGCTACTGGATTCGGAGTTAGACTTATGAATGATTTTATAAAGAGTTTTTTTAGTAGATAGCAATTATTAGGTTAGTTTAATGCATGTATCAATAAAAAAAGAATTATTAGTTCAAACTTTAGCTCATGCAAATAGGATAATAGAAAAGAGACAGGCTAGTCCTGTCCTCGGATGTGTATTATTAGAAGCAAATAGGGATTATATAAAAGTAACTGCTACAAACATGGACATGACTATTATTGACACAATTAATTTTAGTCCTGTGAATTGTATAATAGATGAACCAGGGGTATATTGTTTACCTGTTGGCTTGTTGTATGATATTACTAAGAAATTTAGTAATAATAGTAATGTAATATTACAAAATAATGTAGAGAAAGATGTAATACAAATAAAGAATAATAAAGCAATTTTCGATATACACTATATAAATAGTGAGCATTTTCCCCCATTGGAATTGGTTAATAATACTGATGATTACGTGGAATTTTCAATGAGAGTTGAAGATTTGAAGTGTTCTCTTGATACTGTTAGGGTAGCTATGTCTCAAGACATAATAAGAACTCAACTTAATGGTGTGTACATACATTATAGTGAGAAGGATGGTACATTAAGATTTGTGGCTACTGATCTATTTAGAATATCATGTGTAAGTATAAAGTCTCCAGAAAATGCTTGTAATATAAAACCAATAATAATATCTAAAAAGACAGTTGTTGAATTATTACACATGTTATCTGATATTGATAAGGATGATAGAGTTAACATTAAAATAAATGAGAAACAAATAATAGTGGAAGCTAATATTAATGAAGGAATAACATCAATATATACATCTCGATTAGTGAACGGTAGTTTTCCTGAATACACAACAGCATTAGAAATAAGAAACGATAAAGTACTCATTATTGGTGTTAAAGAATTAGTTGCTGCAATTGATAGAGTAGATACAATAGTTTCCGATATTTCTAATTCAATACAACTTAGTATTAGTAATGACAAATTAATTATAAGTGGCATAAGTAAAGAATTAGGAAGTGCTGTCGAAGAACTAGATTGTGTTTACAATAACATGACATACCATAATGACATTAACTCAAATGCAGATGAAAATAATATTATAATTAATGAATATAATCATAATGATAGTGATACAGAAGTATTGCAAATATGTTTTAATAGTAAATATTTCTTAGAATTAATTAAACAAATAAATACAAAAGATGTATATATATATTTTAATACTAATGTATCACCAACAATAATAAAACCAGATCCCAATAAGATATCCAACAACCTATCACTTGTGTCAGTAATAATGCCGGTTGAAATAATAAAAAGCTAGATCGAGAAATCAACTACTTCTGTGTTGTGAGTAAAATGTCATAATAAATTGTATTATATATCAAGCGATAATTAGAAAATATGGTTACATACTGGATATAAACCTTTTACATATATGATACTAATTAATTATCTACAGTTATTTAAGTTTCAATTATTTAATTTTCAATATCTAGCCAATTTAGATTATTTATTAATTATTATTTAATCATAATGTTATATAATAATATAAGTGGTAAGTTTCATTAAGTTGATTAATAATGACAAATAACAAATTAAGAATTACCACGTCCAGTATATTACTATACAATGTAATGATAATATCTACAATAGGACACAGCATGCAAAGTAATACAAACAATGATATGAATTATAATGCAATAAATTTCAACAATAGTAGAAATAACAATAATAGTTTTAACAATAGAAATAATTATAATGTAAATAACAACAATAATTTTAATAATAGAAATAATGATATTGCAAATAATAATGGTGTTAATTGCAACAATAGAAACATGTTAAGTAATAACATGGGACAATTTAATAATAACAATATGAATAATAACAATAATATGATGAATAACTTCAATTACATGCGGAATAATCAAAATATGTTTAACAATAATTGTTTCAATTTCAGTAATATGAATATGAACAATAATATGACCCAAAATTACAATAGTAATATAATAATGAAAAATAATACGTTTATTAGAAATATAAACAACTTTCGTAATCACAATATGATGAACAATAATATGCAAAACATGATGATGAATCAACAACAAATGTATAATAATGAAATGATATCCGCAAATAATAATATAAACTCAATAAATACTAATTATAATAATATGAACCAACAGCAGAATGGTTTTTACAATAATAATATTATGATGAATAACAATATTAATAAACAGTCTTCTCAAAATAATATAGAATATAATCTTTTAAACATACAAGATGTAACAATAGATAGTAATATTAATGATTTAAAATATACTATCAAGTATTTACGTGAAAAAAGAAGTAATAATGACAGAATAATAAGCTACACCGAAGCCTATAATAAGTATAAATGTTTAAAAAACATAGCTATATTCCCTGCAAATAATCAATATGACCTTTATGAGCCTGATCAGTATTGTAAGTATTTCAGAGGACAATATCCAAACTTTGTAAAAAATATTGAAAAGTATATTAATAATTCAGTTTCTGATAGTGTAGAAAAGAAACTTACCTATTTAGCAAACCATTTATTAATTGATACTTTAAAATTAGTTAGCGAATATTCAACGAGCAGAAAATAGAACAAAAAGACAAATTATGCTGTTTCACAGTTATTTTCATTATCATGGTGTGCTTTAGCAAAGTATGCACAAGATCATGATATGGATTATTTGCTTAACAAAGTAACTACACTAAACAAAGCATTCTGCAATAATGTAAGTGTGAATATAAATCCTGATATATACTCATTTGGAATAAGATATGCAAGTATAGATATGAGTATTAATGATTTAATGTGTTATATAGATCCTAAGCCGGATAATCAAGAAGAAATATGGAACACATACTCATCTTCTCCTGTAGAAAAGTTATACCTATCTCTTTCGGAAACAAAATTGACAGATACCGATTATCTTAATAAATACGATAGTCCCAAATATTATTTCAATAACAATTTAGATGAAAAAGAAGTAAAGGAAATTATTAATCAACTAGTACAAGATACTATAAATTTTGCTAATAAATTTTCCTTTAAGAAACATCCTGATATCAAAAGTAAATTTGTAAACAAATGGAATGAAACTCTTCAATATATGACAATACCTACGTTTTTTTTACAAAACTATGACACACTACAGCAAAATTTAATAAATATATTAACAAAATTCTTACCAAGATTAGGTATTGATGAGTTTAACAAAATAGATTTAAGTTATGATGCAATATACAAAGAGTGGGAAGAAATGACTAAGAAACAGGAAGAAGAAATAAATTCATAAAGTAAAATACAAGTATTTAGAGAGTGAATAATTTGCTCTCTAGATTTTTTATTGTTGAGCTTAATTGTAATAACTTTACATATCACCACTAATACGTTTCACTTTATAACAATATTACATTTGCAAAACACAATGTACAAAACAATACCAAAATATTGTCTAAATAATTATATATATTACCTATAATACATAAATATTTATCCAAATACTTTTTCAATTTATATTATTATTTTTTACAATATCATTTATTTGTATTTGCACATATCTCTACCAACAGGAATTTGTATTTCTTTGATAAATCAATTAGTTTTTCTTTATACTTACCTATTATTGCACTATCAGTTATTATTACTTGATTGACGTTAGTTCTACTTATAATATAATTTATGTCCATAATATTACCAATTACTGGAATATTAGTTTTGGAATATATTGGAATATCAGAATTTGTATTTATTATTCCCATATTATTTACAGGACAGTTCATTACATCATTGTATGAGTTAAAAAAAATAGATATGGAACTTCTATTACCAATCAATAATGTGTAATCATTCATTTTAAATAAAATAAAGTAAACATATCTTAATCCAAGTAATAATACAATCATTACAAATATATTTATAACTATTATTGAAAATGGTAATCCACTATTCCAATGCATAAAGTATAGTAATGGTACAAATATGGTATTAGATATTAATATTGATAGTAATAGTCTATTTATATCATTGTATTTAAATGACTGATTACTTGCTTTTAACCAAATAAATGTACCAGCACTAACTAATCCAAAAACAACTACAGTATTAAACAATGCTAAATAAGAAGAATCAAAGCATGCTATTCCAATACGTAATTGAACTGAAATTAATAATGAAGTAGAAGCAACTAAACAATCACACACTAATATTACATTTGGATTATTAAAATTAATACTAGATATCTTATATAAACAAATATCCAATACTTTAACTATGCTGTTTTTTATTGCTTCCAATTTCATAATAAATCAACTATCTAAAAAGCTTCTTAGTCTTTTTGACCGACTAGGATGTTTTAATTTTCTCAGGGCTTTTGCTTCTATTTGCCTAATACGTTCTCTTGTGACTGAAAATTGTTTGCCAACTTCCTCTAGTGTGTAATCTGATTGCATTCCTATACCAAATCTCATTCTTAATACTTTTTCCTCTCTTGGTGTTAAACTTGATAATACTTTATTAGTAGCAGATTTTAAATTAGATTGAATCGCTGCATCTATAGGAATTACTGTATGTTTATCTTCAATGAAATCTCCTAAATGACTATCTTCTTCATCTCCTATAGGAGTTTCTAGACTAATAGGATCCTTAGCTATTTTCATTATCTTCCTTACCTTCTCTACAGGCATGGCCAATTTTTCTGCTAGTTCCTCATGTGTTGGTTCTCTTCCTAACTCACTCATCAATTGCTTGAACATTCTTACTAGTTTATTTATCGTTTCTATCATATGTACTGGAATGCGGATTGTTCTAGCTTGATCAGCTATTGTTCTAGTAATTGCTTGCCTAATCCACCATGTAGCATAAGTAGAGAATTTATATCCTCTTCTATATTCGAATTTATCTACTGCCTTCATTAATCCTATATTACCTTCTTGTATAAGATCTAAAAATTGCAATCCTCTGTTTGTATATCTTTTTGCTATTGAAATAACTAATCTCAGATTAGCCTTTATCATTTCCTTTTTAGTTTCTAATTCTTCTCTTTCAGCTTTTTTTATTACATAATACAATCTTTTAAATAATGAATAAGGTATTCTAGTATATTCTTTTATCTCTTTATTTTTTTCTACAACTTGGTTAAATAAATCTTGGTTTTCTTCTACTAATTGTTTCCAGTTACCGGGTTTTGTTTGCTTTTTTACTTCCTCAACCCATTTATCATTTAAATCATGATCCATAAACATAGAGAAAAGATCATGTTTATTTATTGCATAATTTTCATACTTAGCTATTACTAATTTTGCAATATCTTCCATTTCATTAATGAATTGAAATATCTCATCTTTCATTAACCCTATTCTTTTATTACTTAGTTTCATATCATAAAAGTTATCAACCAATTGTTGTTTTAATTCTAGGTATTCTGGATTAGATTCAATCACGCTAAATTCAAATTTTAGCGATTGTTGTAATTTATATAACTTCTTATATAATTCAGTGTGTTTAGAAAAATACTTTAATAACTTTTTTTTTATTTCATTATCATCAAAATCACTTTCATCATCTAAATCCATCTCCTTAGAATCTGCATCTTCTTTACTATTGTATATTGCATCATCTAGTATATTTATGTTAATAACATCTCTTAGTAATATTGTATCTCTTTTGACTTTATCTGACAGTAACAATATAGCATCAGCTACTATTCTTGTTTCACATAATGCTGAATACAAAGCGTTTCTTGATTCTTCTATCTTTCGAGCAATATTTACTTCACCTTCTTTTGATAATAAGCCAATATTACCCATTTCTTTTAAGTATAACTTTACTGGATCATCATTTCTCTGTATATTGAGATCTTTATTATCACTATTTTCTTCATCTTCTTCATCTAGTTCTTCATTCTCCTCCAAATCTAAATTTTCAATATCTTCCATATTTACTATTTTTACTTCCATATTATTTAAATATGATACTACTTCTTCAAAATGATCATTATCATATTGTTCAGCAGGTAATGTATCATTTAGTTCCTCTGATGTTATGTATCCCTTGGATTTACTTAATTTCAATAAATGAATCACGTTAGGATCAGTTTCTATTACATGTTGTGTATGTGAGTTTACTTTCTTATTATTGTTATTTTCTTCAATGATACCACCATCATTACTTTCGATTGCATCACTATTCGTTTCATATGCCATAATTTTCCCTCCTTTTATATATGTTTCCAATACAAAATACTCTAGAATTATTCGAAATTACTTCTTAAACTTATCTGATAATAAATACAGTTTCGTAGATTTTAATCTTTCCCAGGTACTATTATTTATTTCATTTTTACATTCAGTTGATAAATCATTTATTTCCTTATTCCAATGAGATACAAATACTACTCTATTTAATAAATAATACCAATAACTTATAAGTTCTTCATCTGTCTGTTTATCTATTCTATAAATTTTTGAACATTGATCAATAATATTATTAATAGTCGTAATGTGATGTTGTTTCATTTTATCTATATTAATGTTTTCATCATTTGTACTGGCAAACTCTGCGATGCTATCACGTATATTATTAAGAGAAACATTTGAAAATTGAACACGGAATAGATCTTCAATAACAAACTGAATGATACCAGGTCTCATTATAAGTATATACAATAATAATTTTTCGTTCAAGTTTTTAGAAACATAATCATTTGTTATTCTATCATTATCAATTTTATATATTTTTTTACTGTAAAACAATTGTTTTGTTAAATAATATATTCTGTTTTTTATTTCACTTTTGTAAAAACTTTTTATTCTATCATTATTTATAGTAGCTATAGTATTATATATTTCTTGCTCCCATAATGCTACTTTTTCTGGTGTTTTACTATCATTATTCTTAAATTCATTAACAAAATAATCCCATAAGAAATCAATTAGATTCAAACTGTTGGAAATAAGACGTTCCATTGCTTTTTTACCATATGTTTTCAAATATGAATCAGGATCATCATCGTTTGGTATTATGACAAATTTCAAACTTTTGCCTGGAATTAACTTACTAAGAGCCATATTTGCTATCTTTACCATGGATTTATATCCTGCCTTGTCTCCATCCATACAAATTATTGGTTCATCACAGTATTTCCAAATATTACATATGTGTTCTTCAGACATTGCAGTTCCCATTGTTCCAACTGTTGTATTAAAACCAAACTGGTGCATAGTTAATACATCCATGTATCCTTCAACAATAATAAAAGGATTTTTGTTAGACACATTATTAGAAGCAATGTTGAAGGCAAATAATATTAAGTGCTTATGAAATAATTCTGTTTCTGGAGAATTTAAATATTTAGGATCTGATCCATCTATACTTCTTCCACCAAAAGCTATTACTTTGTTTTTATTATCGAATATTGGAAACATCAATCTATTTCTAAATCTAGGATAATTATTATTTAGGAATAATCCAGATTTACTAATATCAGAATTACTAAAATTATTGTTAAGTAAAATGTTATATAATTCATTAGTATTGGTAGCAAAGCCTAAATTAAACTCATTGGTATTATTAATACATCTTTTACTACAATAATCAAGAACCATATTTATATTATGCTTATAATAATTTAAAGCAATGTTTAATATTTCATAAAGACTATTATCTTTTACATATTCTGTGTTATTATTTTCTGGTAACTTTACATTTGCAAGATCAGCTAACTTCTTTAATGCCTGATAAAATGTAAATCCCTCTTTTTTCATGATATATTTAAATACATCACCTGAAACACCACATCCAAAACAATGAAATGAACATTTTTCATCACTTACAAAAAATGATCCAGTCTTTTCTATATGAAAAGGACAAGTACCAATGTATTCTTTACCTTTTCTTACTAACTTTATGTCCTTCTTAATAATATCAGATAATAATAATCTGCTTCTTATTTCATTAATTATGGCACTTAATTCACTATGCATCATATTTTTTATACATTTTTATTTTATTATGATAATTTTATTAACTTTTGTATAATTACATATAAAGCACATGCAATATGTAATATTATACCAGTAATTATACTTGATAATAATGTATTTGATACTAATCATTATAATATAATATAGCTTCACATATTGCTAATTCCATATTTTATAATGTAAAAATTGCTAATTAATCTTTTTTTTACTGTATTTAACACTAATAATATAAATTTTGTAAAACTTTTAAAACACCGTAAAATTAATATTTTAACACACATTATTACTTACTATAATATCTATTATATTAATAGACTTCAGTCATATTTGATCCTGGGAATTGTTTTAGTACTTCATTTAAAAATTCTTGACTGGATTTTTGTTGTTGCTCATTATTGCTTAATATTTCTTCTAATTTTGGTATACTTGAGGTATAGGCCATCATTACTATAGTAGCATTTAATATATATTCAGGAAATACACTATTCTTTATGTTTTCCGTTTGTTTTAATAATATTTGCCATAAGTAAAGTAAATGAGATAATTTATATTTAGTATTATATCCTCTTGATGTATCTATTATATATTTATACAGTGTTTTTTGAATTTGTTTAAATATATTGAATGAATCTCCTCCTTGTTGTGTCATATTATCCAATATGCTTATAGCATCATTTACTTTACCATATATTACATGCTCTAGTAACTCTTCAATAAATTGTGATTTAGTATTACCCATCATGTGTAATATATTGTCTTGTGATATTTCATTACTATTATCTACTAACATTATTGCTTGCTCTAATATTGATAACGCATCCCTTACTGATCCTTCTGATTCTTCAGATATGATATTTGCAGACTCTATATTTAATTTACATCCTTCTTTATTTGCAATATCCATTAAATAGTTACATAATACTTCTTTTGATATTGGTTTTAATTGTAATGATATACATCTTGATAATATTGTTTCTGGAATCTTGTTAATTTCAGTCGTGGCGAATATGAATTTCACATGTGATGGTGGTTCTTCCAATGTTTTTAATAAGGCATTAAATGCACTTTTAGATAACATGTGTACTTCATCAATAATAAATATCTTATATTTACCAAATACTGGAGAATACTGACAAGCATCTATTATGTCTCTTATGTCATCTACTCCAGTACGACTAGCAGCATCTATTTCCATAATATCCAAATGGTTATTATTATCAAATGCTATACAAGACTGACACTTACAACAAGGAACAGATGGTTTTATTGGTTCTTTACATGCTAAACACTTAGCTATAATCCTGGCTATAGTTGTTTTACCAATTCCTCTTATACCATTTAATAGAAATGCATGAGGTACTTTATTATTATCTAAGCAGTTCTTTAATGAATTGACGATAATATCCTGTCCAACTACATCATCTAATGACTGTGGCCTATATTTCCTACTAAGTACTATGTAATGCATATTATTCTTATGTATGGTACCTACCACATATATTATATAATCTTATTGTGATACAAGTGTACTAGTAGACTAATATCACATAAAAATAGTATTCAAAATTATAGTATTGTTTTGATTATATTAGCAATTACTAACAGATTCACGATATTACATTAATAAAGAATTAATCAATAAAGACTTCAATCTTGATTGTATTTTTAACTGAATTTCGTTTTATAATAATCTTTATTTTACACTAGAGTTTGTTATGTTGTAAACTATAGTAGTACATATATGGTATTTAAATTTAATGAAAGAAACATTAACAATTCCATTAATTGCCCTGAGAGACATTGTTTTATTTCCTGGAGCCATAGAACCATTATTAATCGGCAGGACAAAATCTGTAAATGCAGTCTGTCAAGCATATGAAACGCAACAGGATATATTGGTAGTTACTCAAAGAGATGCATCAATAGATGAAATAAAAGAAAAGGATTTATATACAATTGGTACAATAGGTCATATTCACAACTTCCTAAAGCTCAATGACGGTACTGTAAAAGTACTAATAAAAGGATTGTATAGAGTATCTATAAGTAAAGTATTTGACAATACTGATATTATACAAGCATCATACATCAAACTTATTAGTAAAACTCGTACTTCCAAAACACTAGAAGGATTAAAGCTTGCTTTAATATCAGCATTTGAATCATTTTGTAAGTATAGCAAGAAGTTGCCATCTGATGCATTAAAGACAATATATAATATAGAGGATGCATCACAGGTGTGTGATATAATAGCTTCCTATTTGCCATTAAAGGTTAGTGAACAACAAGACATGTTGGAATTAGTTAATGTCAAGGAAAGAATAGAAAAATTAATATTTATAATTGAAGGCCAAACTGAATTATTTTTGGTCGAAAAAAAAATAAAAAATAGAGTAAAAAAACAGGTAGAAAAAAGTCAAAAGGAATATTACTTACATGAACAACTGAAGGCTATAAATAAAGAGCTAGGTAATTCTGAGGAACAAACCGATGAAATAGAAGAATTAAATAATAAGATTAAGTCGTTACCAATGAGTAAAGAGACAAGTGCTAAAGCGTTACAGGAATTAAAAAGATTAAAAAATATGCCAAATTTTTCACAAGAAAGTGTAGTAATAAAGACTTACATAGACTGGTTAGTTAGCATTCCATGGAAGCAATCAAAAGATGAACTCTCTATGGAATATGCAGAAGAAGTATTAAATAAAAATCATTATGGGTTAGATAAAATAAAAGATAGAATATTAGAATATATAGCAGTATATAAGCGTACTAAGAAAGTTAAGTCTCAAATCCTATGTTTTGTAGGCCCTCCAGGAGTTGGTAAGACATCATTAGGTAAATCAATAGCAAATGCTATGCATAGACCTTTTGCCAGAATATCACTTGGAGGAGTTACTGATGAGGCTGAGATTAGGGGACATAGAAGAACATATGTAGGATCAATGCCTGGTAGGATTATACAAGCAATGAAGAGAATAAGTGTTACTAATCCAATTATTCTGTTAGATGAAATAGATAAACTTGGTAGTGATCCTGAATCAGCATTATTAGAAGTATTAGATCCTGAACAGAATAGTACATTTACTGATAATTATTTAGAAGTACAATATGATTTATCCCAGGTTATATTTATCGCTACTGCTAATAGTTTTGATATATCATTACCATTACTTGACAGGATGGAAGTAATACAGTTGAATGGATATACAGAGGAAGAAAAGCTAAATATAGCGCAACACTTTATTATACCAAAGCAACTTGAGGAGAATGGGCTGAAAAATAATGAGGTAGAAATTTGTGATGATGCTATACTGGATGTAGTAAGGTACTATACTATGGAATCTGGTGTACGCAACTTAGAAAGAAAAATATCTAAAATAGTTAGGAAGGTAGTCAGAAAATTAGTATCAAATAAATCGGAGTCGCAACAAACAATAACAATTAATAAAGATAATCTGAAAGATTACTTAGGAATAAAAAAATATGACCAAAATATTGTAGTAAAGGAACCCACTGTTGGAGTTGTAAATGGATTGGCATGGACAGAAACTGGAGGGGATGTATTAACAATAGAGGCTTTGAAAATACCTGGTACTGGCCAGTTATTAACTACTGGCAAATTGGGGGAAGTAATGCAGGAATCAATGAAAGCTGCTTATAGTTTTGTTAAATCACAGTATAAAATACTGGGAATAGAAGAAGATGATTTTACAAAATATGATATACATGTACACGTTCCAGAAGGAGCAGTACCTAAGGATGGCCCATCAGCTGGCATTACGATATGTACAGCAATAGTATCAGCCTTTACTGATAAGAAACCAAGATCTGATATAGCAATGACGGGAGAAATAACACTAGTAGGAAAAGTACTACCAATAGGTGGATTAAGAGAAAAATTATTAGCTGCTAGAAGAAATGGTATAAAAAACATCATTATACCAAAAGATAACGAGAAGGATATAGATGAACTACCTAAAATACTAAAAGATGCTTTACAAATACAATGCGTAAAACATGTAAATGAAGTATTGAATGAGGTTTTGATGTAAAATATGAATAGTATTTATGAATAATTAAAATTAATGAAGTGTATCGTGTGTGATATATAATGCAATAATAATATATTTGCGTACAAAATAAAATAGTGTAAGTGTTTATTTGCGTGTTGTAAAATTGATAATATTTTTGATAATTTATGCATAAAATTTGCTAATTTGTATGAACTGATTATTAATTTTACAATATGATAAGTGTTTTTAGAAAATGTGAATAGAAGCATTAAAACACAATATGCATGTATTGTAATATATTAAGTTATTATTACAAATAAGGCTTAATTGTTGCATATTTTTTTTATATTATTAAACGAATATATAATAATGTGTTAACATGTTTTTCATTGAATAAATAAGATAGTAGTATAATACAAATGAAATGGGTTGAACAATGCTTTAATACGATTTAAGGATATTTTAAATAAATTAGTATATAATACTAATCATATACAATAATACTGTAATCCACAAATGGATATGATAAGCAACAAAAGATATACAGAAATATTTAAGAAGCTTGTAGAAGTATACATAGAAACTGGACAGCCTGTAGGCTCCAGGACGCTATCTAAAATCCTTGATAATCCGTTATCTCCAGCTACTATAAGAAATGTAATGGCAGATTTGGAGGATTTAGGTATATTATGTTCAGATCATGTATCATCTGGTAGGAAACCGACAGAAAAAGGATGGAGATTCTTTGTAGATGGATTAATAGAATCATGTAACATAACAGAAATTGAAAAACAAGCATTGGCTACCTTGAAGGAAAAAGCAATTGGACAAAGTATTGAAAGTATATTAGAGAATGCAAGTGAAATATTATCTAAATTATCTAATTGTGTAAGCTTAGTTGTTACTCCCACTTTCAATAAGACAGTAAAACATATAGAATTTGTATTATTAAATCCAGGTAGAGCAATAGTAGTAATAGTTAATGATTGTGGATTAGTAGAAAACAGATTAATACAAATACCCAATGAAATATCAGCTACTGTATTAGAACAAACTACTAGATATATTAATACTAGGTTTTCCGGATTGACATTAGAAGAAATAAGAAATCAGGTACAGCAGAATGTTGATTATAGGAGGGATGATATAAATAAAATAGCAGAACAACTTATTTCAAATGATTTAGGATTTGTAGCATTAGAAGAAAGTGACAAAGTTATAATAAAGGGGCAATCAAACTTAATAGACAAGTCTAACGAAATAGATAAACTCAAAGAATTATTAAAAAAATTCGATGAACAGCAAACAATTAAAAACATATTAGATCAATCCATATTAGGACAAGGTGTACAAATATTTATAGGTGCTGAAACTAAAATGTTTGAAATGTCTGGATGTTCCATTGTAGCATCCTCATATCATGATTCCAAGAAGAATCTAATAGGCGCATTGGGAATAATAGGGCCATCAAGATTAAGATATAGTAGAATTATACCACTAGTCGATTATACTGCAAAAATGCTGGGTAGTATTATCGGTTGATTTGATTTACATAATGGATACAAATTATGTAACATTGCAGCAGTACGATGATAGTTCTCTACTCTTGCATATGTAGTAGCTATTTTGTACAATGCATGAAATGCATCATTTAAGTCTTGCTTTGTTATTTGATTCTTACTTAACTTAAACTTGAATCTGTCAGTTATTTTTTGTTCATAATCACATAATTCTCCCTCCCAATCTTCATAATTTTCCTCACACCAACACATTATATTATTAGTTGTTGGCATTATAACTTTATTGTTGTCAAAATTATGGAAACTATTTCTAGTATTTCTTATGTTTATATTATTTAATAAATTTGATGTTTTTTCTATTGTATTGTGCATTGAATTTTTAGCATGTTGTACTTCTATAGTGAGAGATATGTTAGATAGCTTGTCATGTATTGTTTGCAAATCATTTTTAATTGTTTTTAAGATAGGACTTTTTTCAATTTCCGATATTTTTGCATTTATTGTTTTTAAATTATATTCAATATCTTTTGGCTCATTCAATAATATTGATATTGTATTGTTTATTATATTCAATTTATCATTGGTTTCCTCTGGATAATTCCACAATAAACAAGCATCGTAAAAACTATTAATATTCTCATATATTATTTTATTGCATAATTTTAATTGATTTAGTATAATCTTCTCATCATTATTCATTATAAAGATAGTACAAGGATCATGTTTTGATAATAATTCTTGCATTTTAAAATATGTATCATTTAAATTTATAAAATAATTCAAATTTTCATATTGGTTTTTTATTACTAATACCTTATCAATATTATTGGAAAATTTACACTTTTCAGGTTCCAATAATTGAACTAATATTATCTTCTTAGCTTCATTACTTAAGTATTTATCATTTTTTATTTTATTCATTTCAGCAATTAATCTTTGTTGATTTAGTTTTTTTTTGTTATTGAATTTAGTTATTTGCAATATTAATGAATTCTCTTGTTCTTTTAATATAGTGATATTATGTTTTATTATGTTATTGTTGTCTTTTAATATATCAGATTTTGGAAAATTGTCATGATTGTACAAGTAGTTATAATTATCCCACAATAATTTTAAAATATAATCCATTGTATAATCTGGATATTCTGATTTATTACTTAATTGAATTTTATTATTCAAAGATGGGACTTCAGTTGGATTAATTGATTGAATGGTATTATTTAGAATGTTATTTGGAGCTTGTATTTCAATTTTTATATTATGTTCTAATTTTTGTAAATACTTATTAGTTATATCTTTGTTATTTAATTTATCCTCAAATGACAATTGTTTGCTACTATTTACATAGTCTTCCTGATTAGTAATTTTGTTTTCATTAAAATTATCAATGCAAACAGCATTACTTGTATCTTTTGACAGTAATGTAACTAATATTACATATAATAATATATTATGATGTTTTTCTTGTTTTATACTCAACATAAATATAATATAAATAAATTATACTTCTCATTATTAAGACTAACATTAATTTAATTAAATATCAAATATAGTAAACAAAATATTAATTTTATAGCTGTTTTTATTTAATAAACATAATATATATACTAATTATTTATTAATATATTACAAAGAACTTACATACCAAAGCATTTAAGGCAATGACGATTTGGGTAGTTGATAAATAACTTGGAGGGCCTCAATAGTGTAGGAATCAAAAGAAATGAAGCATCAAGACAGAACTAGAATAGTATGACTGGATTAATTATTTTTGAATGTTTTATAGGTATGGAAAGTAAACATTGATAATATATTTAGATTTACACAAAGCGGAATTTGAAATATCTACTTTTTTTGAGACATACACTAACTGCAGATTGTATTTATTATTAATATATTTATTTAATATGCCGTAATTATTATTTTTTTTATTAAATAAATAATACAATATTGATATTGATTATTATTGTTATATGAAAGTATAATAGTCATATTAATAATAATATTATTGTAGATTGCAATATATAAGCTTATACTACGTAATACACATAACAGCAAAATTATTACATCTTATTTTGTGCTACACTCAACTTTATTTATATATTAATGGCATATAACATATGCTTTACAGATATTACACCCAGTAATTGTACTGTATTACTTATTAAATCTTCTAGTTATATTATCGAATATTATAGCTAATGATCCATTTCCTAATACATTACATGTAGTTATTATCGGATCAAATAGTATGTATAGAGCAGTTACTATTCCTAACATTTCCGGAGACATATGAAGATAATCTTGCATTATTGGTAACATTACTAATACTCCACCACCTGGCACTGCAGCCACTGAGAACTTTGCTAGAACAAATCCAAAAGCAAATGATAAGTATGTACCAACAGACGGAAATTGGGCTCCAAATGAAGTTAAAACAGACAATGCTACCATTGGAATAAATAGGCAATCTCCCACCAAATGTATATTGACTGAAGATGGAGCTATTATACTTGCATTACTTTTGTTATTTGATAAATTCTTTTCTGCAGCTGCTATTGATAATGGTAATGCTGCTGCACTTGACATCGATCCAAACGCTGTAATGCACGCTGGTATTAAGTTTCTTATGTAATAATTAAATTGTGATAAATTAAATTTAGCTAAGGTAAAAAATTGAAATAGTATCCAACTAACAGTACTTAATACGAATACTAATAATATTGACAAGTATTTCTGACATATTTCTACTAATATTCCATCATGCTGCAGTTTTAAAGCAGTTCCTGAAATAAATATTGGCATTAATGGAAATAATATCTTAAAAAATACTTTAGTAAATTTATCAAAGTATTTACATATACTTACAGCTAAATCTTTTTTGAATATACCTATTAATAATCCTGATAATAATCCTCCAATTAATGCTACATTATTTGATAGTGTATTGTGTATATTTAATGTAAACAATGGAGTTAGATCAAATGAAGTACTGGTTGCTATCATGGATTCTCCAAGGATACCAGATTTTATTGCAGTTCCTGAAACTATGTAGGACAGCATAGTATTAATAAAATTAGATAAACAAATCAATGGAATTATAATAGCAACATATTTTATAGCTTTAGCTCCTAAAGCACTGATTGAACCAAATATTAAACAAAATATAACAAATGGTAATGAAAATATTAACAGATCTTTTATTAGAAGACTACAAGCATAAAACAGAGATTTAAAATACAATGGAAGAAATGGCCCAACAATTAAAGTTATTACCAAAGCTCCAAAGAATATTAAAGGTTTAGAATAACTTTTATTGTACCATTTCATAATTATTATCCTTTACCTCTTAGAGAATTGGAATCTTCTACGAGACTTATAGTGACCGTACATTTTTCTTTCTACAACTCTTGGATCTCTTGTTAATAAGCCATTTTGTTTTAAAACAGCATGTAATTCCGGTTCGTATAGTTCTAAAGCTTTACTTATACCATGTCTTATTGCTCCAGCTTGTCCTGACAATCCACCACCTACTACTGTACAGAATACATCGTATTGTCCTTCTCTACTAGCAGCCACAAATGGTTGTCCAATTCTAGCTCTTAAAGCATCTCTAGCAAAGTATTTTTCTTGAGATATTCCATTTACCATTACCTTACCAGAACCTGGTTTTATCCATACTCTAGCTATAGCATTTTTTCTCTTTCCTGTAGCATATGATCTACCTTTAAAGTCTAATTTTTGTACTCTTTCTTTTGTTTCTACTGTAGTTTCAACAGTATATGTTGTATTATTTAATTCATTTGCAATATTAGTATTTACCATTATTTATTTCTCCTAATCTTATTATTGAGAAGACTTATGTCTAAATTTTCTGGATTTTGAGCAGCATGAGGATGCTCAGAACCCTTATATACTTTAAGTTTTGATAATATAGCCCTAGATAAAGGACCTTTTGACATCATTCTTCGGACAGCATTAAAGACCATACGATCTGATCTTGGTTCTTCCATGAGTTGTTTCATATTACGTTTCTTAATACCACCAGGATATCCAGTGTGCCAATAATAATACTTATCGGTCAGTTTCTTACCAGTAAGTGCAACTTTATTAGCATTAATAACAATAACATGATCTCCACAATCTACATGGGGAGAAAAAGTAGGCTTGTTCTTGCCTCTTAAAATATTAGCAATAGCTACTGCCATTCTCCCTAATACTAAACCTTCAGCATCAATTAGAAACCATTTCCTATTAACTTCTGCAGGTTTTATAAAGGATGTTGTTTTCATTTATTTATCCTTAATGTTTAATTTAAAATAGACTTAATTCCCTCTCATTATAACAAATCAACAATGTTTTGGTCAATAATGCCAATATATACTAGTCATAGAACTATATGGTGATACTATATACTAAATAATATTCATTTGTAGAGATATGATATTGTTATATATATCTTCTTATTGTTTATTTATGGTGTTTTTAAATAAACACATATAATATAGTTTACTAATTGGTTTTTTGACTATACACATGAATTATTATAAAGTTCCATTGTGTAAAATACAATTGCAATGATTTGTTTTTTATAATTTTATATTTATTGATTAAATTGATTCAATTGCACTAATATTTTTATTGTAGAACCTTCGTTTTTTTTTGATTCAAGAGATACTTTCCCATTATGGAAATATACCATATGATGTAATGCCACATATTTTAAATCCATTGTTTTTACTTCTCCTATATTGATACTATTACTTAAATATCTATTATATATTATTAAATCATTAGCATCTATGCTATCTCCATTATTACTTATGTTTATTATAAAATGCTTTGGATTATCTTCACATACACAAGATTCTACTTGTATAATACCTGTTTTATCTACCATATATATTGATTGTAATATTGCATAATATATAATTCTATTTAGTATTGTTTTATCTATATAGGCTTTTAATGAATTATCCTTGCATGATACTAGTATTTTTACATCCTTTTCTAGATTACGGAATTGTTCAATAGTTGTTTTTATAAATGATGATACATTAACTTCAGTTAAATTTAGTTTCAATTTGTCAGTTTGGATCATTGTAATATAATTAATCATTTCAGCTATATCTTTTAAATGATTAGTTGTTTTTAATATTCCTGAACAATATTCTTGTTGTTTTTCATTTAATTCTCCAAAATATTTATTACTAAGAATTTCGGCAAAATTACCAATAGTGTCTAATGGTGTATAATATTCATCTGCTATTGTACTAGTTAGCTTACTCTTAAGGTCTATTGCCTGATTTACTGTATCAGAAGCTGTCTTCAATTGTGTTTCCATATTCTTATAATTTGATATATCTTTTAACGCAATTAAACTCAATCCTTCATGTATTGGAGTGTAATTATACTCTATTATCTTATTATTAACCAAATTAATAAGATCAGAATAACTTGTTCTCTGTGTAGAATTATTAATTAATTTAGTTATAAATTGTTCTAAATAATTAGTATGAGTAAATGAGTTCTTTAATAATTCGAAAAACGTCTTTATGTTCATATTACTTATATTATCTTTATCTAATTCAAAAATATCCTTGACTATATTGTTGTATACTTTTATCTTATTATCAGACCCAAATATTATAATACCTTCAGATATATTATTTACTACCTTACTATACATCTGTTTTACTGAATTAATATTTCTCGCCATATCTATTGAGTTTGAATTATCAGAAAACATGAATAATACATTATTTTTACTGTCAGAGACTATCCTAACATTCATATTATTTCTGTTATTTATTGATATATGTTGATCGATTGGATTATCTTTAATAATAGAAAATATTTCCAATAATTTATTCTTTAAAGTCGTATTAGATAAATTACTTACTATTAATTCATTTGATAATACATAATCTACTATTTCGCTATACGATTTAGAATAAATATCTATATTAGATAATTTGAATAACTCAGTAGTATAATCATTAATTAGTAATAATTTCATATTACTATCAAATAAAGCAATACCACAATTTATATTATTAATTATTGTTTCAATATTGTTTTTATCGTTTTTATAATAATCTAATTCTTGCTTAATATTTTCAATTTCTGTGGTATCATTTACTACACCTATTATTTGATTATTTGAATATACTGAATAATACTCATTAATATTTAAATTTCTATTTTCACCTTTTATTTTCAATATAGTATTAGTATTTGTGTTAATACTAGTATTTTTTAATATATCTAATTCATTTATTTTATTTCCCAGATTATTTACACAATATTTATTACTATATAAAATTTTAGATTCCTTATTCCTTCTATATACACATAATGGGATTTTATCTAATATTTCATTTAACATTCTAATTTCATTTTTATTGTCTAATGATTCTTTTGTATTATTATTTCTATCAGGGGAACCATTGCTATTAGTAATATCAAGTGCTGTAAATGTATATATTTGATATTTCATGTTATAATGTAATACAAGAGAATATACTTTATTGTATGGAGTCTTAAATATTGTTTGATATTTACCATTTGAAAACTGAGTAGTAGAAATTTTACTAACAGCACTATATAAGAAATTCCCAAATATTGGTTTAATTAATCTAACAAAATTTAAAGAATATAATATTAATGAACCTGATCTTATTATAGATTGCATTTTGGAAGATATTAATACCGTATCACTCTGGTTTTCCCAGACCGCAAATGCTACAGGGATATCCAAACAAAAATTTATTAATTTATTATATACTTCATTTTGCTTTAAATCGGTTGCGTTCATTCGTTTTGGGAATAATGATTACTATTACTATTTTATCTTATTTAGATGTATCTTGCTAGTTATAAATATTATTACTAGTATTGAAGTGTTAATATAACAGTGCTGTTCAAAAAAAATATTTACTATTTTTTAATATTTCCTCTTGCAAAATTAAGCAATTTATTAAATAATTAATAATAAATGGAGTAGTATATTATCAATATGTCGTACTATAGTAAAAATAATAATAAATTAAATGGCCTTTTAACTGAAGAAATAAAAGCAAAAAAAGAACTAGAAAAAATTAATAATAAGAAACAAAATAGTAATGTATGTGATTTTCATGAAATATTTTTGCAAAATAAAATAAACAAATTACATAAGGAAATAAAAAGCATAATGTCTGGCTATCCAGATAATGATAATACTATTGCATAATATGATAATTATTTAAGATATTTTTAATAAAATATGATACTTATTTAAAATATTTTTAATAAAACAAGATAATACAATTGTAATATGCTATGATTTTTGAACGATTTATTTAATTTACTTTTTAATACATTACAGTTATTCGTATTGTAATTGATACAAATATTATTAGAATTTATTGGTGAGATTGCATTAACAATATAATTACTGCAACATACAGCAAGGCACATACTTGTCACAGAAAATTTTCAGATGTTATTCATAATAACCTGTTTTTGAAAATTAATTAATTACAATATTTCTCCATTAATAAAGCAACAAATTTAAATACAATGCATTTAAGAATCAAAAATTATACTTGATATAAATTATAATTTATAATAGAATATATTATATAGTGTATAGTTGTATAATATAGTTTGTAAATAAATTATAGTAAATAAATAATATGGGAATCGTTTTATTTTTAGAAAAAACTGGAAATTTGTTCATCAATTTTCTTAGAGCAACCGGTAGTATTTTTATATTCATATCAAAAAGTATTTTGACTGGTATTATTCCTCCATATTATTGGAAGCAAATATTATTACAAACAATACAGATAGGATACTTTTCATTACCAGTTGTTGGATTAACTGCCATATTTACAGGTATGGCAATGACATTACAGTGTTATTCTGGTTTCTCTAACTTTACTGCAGAAGGAGCCATTCCATCAGTAATTATGATAGCAATGACTAGAGAATTAGGACCAGTGTTGGCTTCATTGATGGTTGCAGGACGTTTAGGAGCTTCCATGACAGCTGAAATAGGTACTATGAAAGTAACTGAACAAATTGATGCTTTATCGGCATTGTCAGTTAATCCATTAAAGTACTTAGTATTTCCTAGATTAATAACTGGAACATTATTAATGCCATTTTTAGTACTTATTGATGATATATTAGGAATATTTGGTGGATACTTGGTAGGTGTTTATTACTTAGGATTCAACTCTGCTAATTACATACATAATACATTTGTGTCAATGGAAGCTTGGGATATACTTTCTGGATTAATAAAAGGAGCTACATTTGGATTTGTTATATGCTCTATGGGATGCTACCAAGGATTCAGTTCAAATGGAGGAGCACAAGGGGTGGGTAGAGCTACGACCAATTCTGTTGTAGCTTCTTCTATTATAATACTATTACTAGATGGTATACTGACTTTTGTTTTATTTTGAGGATAATTATGGAAAATCAAGTAAATGATCTTGAATACATATTGGAAGTAAAAGATCTTGTAAAATCATTTAGTGATAATCATGTAATACGAGGTGTTTCATTACATTTATCCAAAGGAGAATCATATGTAATAATAGGTGGCTCAGGATCAGGTAAATCTGTATTAATAAAATGTATATTAGGAATAATACCACCTACTGCTGGTAAAGTTATACTACATGGAACTGATATGGTTGGATTAAAGCCAAAGGAAAGAGAAAAACTAATGATAAAGTGTGGAATACTTTTTCAAAGTGGTGCTTTATTTGATAGTTTGACAGTATTAGAAAATATAACGTTTGGATTAATATACGGATACGGCTGGGCTAAGAAGGATGCGCAGGAAGTAGCTGTAGAAAAATTACATGAAGTAAATCTTAAAGATGATGTATTAAATAAGTATCCATCTGAATTATCAGGAGGAATGCAGAAGAGAGTAGCACTAGCGAGAGCAATAGCAACGAGTCCTGACATCATAGTGTTTGATGAGCCTACTACAGGTTTAGATCCAATAACAAGTGGTATTATTAATGAATTAATCGTTAAATGTACTCATGAAATAGGTATTTCTGCACTATCTATTACTCACGATATTAATAGCTTGAAACACATTAGTGATAGAGTAGGATTGCTATTTAAAGGTAAGATTATATGGGAGGGTACTAATCAAGACCTATGGACTTCAGATAATCCTTATGTACAACAATTTATAACAGGATCACTAGAAGGACCATTTACAACGTGATATTTAATATGTATTTTGTTATATTTTAAATTGTAATTGATAGATATATTATTTTGTGCAATTGTATTGGTATTTCGTATTAATTTTAATAGTAACTCATATAATCAAAAACAACAGTATGTTGTTAGTATAAAGTAATAAATAGATTTATGATAATTATGTTACTATTTTAAATATTATTTAACATTTGCACTATACACTATAATCGTAATGTATTACTTAGTCATAAAAATTTCTTTGCAAGTAGTATAGTAAGTGCTGAGGATATTAATGAGTATTCTGTAAATCAAGTGATCTAATAATAACAAGAATGTTCAAAGTGGTATGGGAATAATGTTTAAGAATCAATTGTTGCAATTAATGTAATTGGTAGAAATAATGAGTTTGATTCTGAGTGTAATAATAATCCTTACTTAACTGTTGAGAAGTAATAAAATAATAGTAAAATTGCATTGGAATATGCACAAGTTTTGCAGAGGCAGATGAAACAATAAACTCCGGCAATTACTAATTTAGTAAAATTAGATAGTCAAGTGAGACAAAATGATATAACATCAATCAAACTACATAATATAAAATATAACTTGTTGCATGTTATTATGATTTTTATCCGTTTGCAAAATATGTTTCACAAAATTATAGAGAATTACTAGAACAAAATAATTTACCAATATATAATTGTTAATCAATATTATAAACACAATGTAGTTGGAGTATATATTTGTTATTAAGCATGTTGTATTACTCCACTATTCTTGATATTTTATTTAAAAATATTAATAAATTGTTAATATTCGTGCAATAATATATTATCAGTGATTGTGTTTACTCGTAATTTAGAGAGTTTTATGTCAATTAAAAACATGTCAATTAAAAATTTGATTTGTATTATACTATTATGTTCTATATCAATTTATAATGGTAATACTGAAGACAATAATAATCAAACAGAAGCTGAAAGTAATATTAGTGAATCTGATGACAGTGAAACTAATAAAGACAATGATACAGCAAATACTGATGTAAAAGATACTGCTACTGAAGATAGTACAGAAAGCATTGATGATGATACAACTAGTGAAGCTGACAATGATAATACCGATAGTGAAGAAGAAAATAATAGTACGAATACTATCAATAGTAGTACTAGTGAATCTACATTTATAAAATTAATTAATTCAAGGAAAGATGCAAATACTCGTGCAGTAGAAGCAGTTAATAAATTTAAAGCAGATATTGAAAGAATTATTAATGACACCAAGAATAATCAAGAATATAAAAATTTTAAAAATGATGAAATAATATCAACTGAGGCAGATAATATAATACAAAGTACTGGATCAATTAGTGAAATGTTAAACAGTTTGAATACTAATATTGATGCTATTTCTGAACTAGTAAATAGTATTTCAAAAAGTATTGAAAAACTGAAAAAAGGTAAATATCCAGATAAATCATCATCTGAGTTCAAAAAAGCGTTAGATGATATCAGGAAAAAGATTGAAGATATATATTGTAATATAAAAGTATAAATTAATTATATTTTAATATAAAGAGAAGATATCAATGTATTATTAGTTTTTTAAACAGTTAATTTTTTTGTTAATACATTACGTGATGTAATAATATACTATAAAAAATGAGGGTTAATAAAAGTTTTTTATGTTTAATAAAATTAAAATGTTAACTATAACTAGGTGGTATGAGTAGTAGTTTAAATGCCATGCGAAGTAACTACGGTATACAAAATAGTTAAGTAGTTGCTGAAAGTAATATATTAAAACCAGCAATTGAAAATTTATCTACAAAATGTGATACAGTTTCTAGTAATTTAAACAACGCACTAACATTATGTTACCAATCAAAGTGCTGTTAATAGAATTTTTAATTCACTAATAACAATTAATGAAAGCATTGAGAAAATAAAACACAGCACAAATGTAATAGCTAACAATAAAATCTCAATTTAGCAGGTACTCAGGATATAATTAACCGGGTGCAATTAAATGCTAATAATCAGCAAGTTAGATAGTTAATAAAGACATTAAATGAAATATAATTGTAACTATACAATATAATACATGGTATATTTATAGAAATAGTATTTACTTAAAAAACATATGTCCTGTAATGTGTACAGGACTACATTGTACTGTGTGTATTATATTAATGTAGCAATATTATATATATTATGTTTACATCGTGTTATAATGTAAATTGATATGAAACATGATTTATACAAGTGTGTATTACAGTTTTACAGAGCTTTGGGAATAGATATAATATTTGATAGTATGGATTCTCTCGGGGCTTCTTCTGGGGTTAGCTCCAAAAGGAAAGAAGTTTCTTTATTGAATAATATTAGTGCAAGCTGTAATCACCAATACAATAATAGTAAAATAAGTAATAATTCATATAAAGTAAAAAACAATGATATTAATAAACACAATAACATAGATAATGAAGACATAGATAATGAAGAATTGTCTATTAATAATACGATATCAAATAGTACAGATATAATAAACTATAGAAACGTAGATAGGAGTACATATAACAAAGAATTTGTTAGCAATAATGCAAGAACAGGAAAATGTAATGATATTAATCATTTCAATAATAGCACATTAAATAATGCTAATGTAATGAATAATAGTTTACATAATATTATTAATCAATGTGATAATAATCCTCTCTTGAGACAATTATTAGTAGATATAGATAATATCGATTGTATAATAAAACATACTGCAAGGAACACAGTAGTGTTCGATGGTAATATTAATTCTGAAGTAATGATAATAGGAGAGGCGCCAGGTCAAGAAGAAGATATACAAGGCAAACCATTCGTTGGACAAAGTGGTATGTTATTAAATAATATGTTGAGATCAATAGGTCTATCTAGAGAAAATGTAATAATATCTAATATAGTATTCTGGAGACCACCATTCAATAGAACTCCATCGACTGATGAAATATCATTATGTTTACCATATGTGCAAAGATTAATAGAAATAATAATGCCTAAAGTATTACTCTTATTAGGAGCAGTATCTAATCATGCATTACTAAACACTATGGCACCTATGTCGCGATTAAGAGGCTCTGTAAATAATGTATCTGGTATAAAGGCAGTATCTACTTACCATCCAGCATATTTATTACGCAGTAGTACTCAGAAGAAATATGCATTCCATGACTTCTTATTATTAAAACATATTATAGAGGGAGAAATATAAAATTACTATTACTATGTTAGAATATTTTTTTATTTTTATTGTCAGTAATAATAAATTAGTCGCATCTATAAATTGATATATTGCTTAATTCTGCATTATTACGTGTAATGTTCATTAAACTAGCGTCTGTGTGTATCTTTGTTACTTGTTAGTATTATAAAAAGAAGTATAAATTTGAATTACAAACTATATGTTATAGATAGAAAAAATATAATGATAGTATTAATAATGTTGTAGTTTGCTTTTAATTAATGTTTATACGCATAATAGTTATATCGTAATATTAATATGATAAATTTTTATTACTAATGTATAAGATGGCACAATGTAAAAATAATCGTATGTGTTGTTATTATACAGTAATATTATGTTGTATGGTAATGCTACAATAATGCAGCATTTGGTATTACAAGACAATATTGGATTATATTATATTAATAGTTGTTTAATATAAATGATATATATTATATATATTTAGTATTATAACAAGGTATATAAAAAATTTAATATATTTATCAAATTTTAATATTTATTGTGTATAAATTTAATATAGAATAACATAAAAATATTATCAATATTATGAAATTATCTACTCTATTTAAAATAACATTAATATCAAATGTTTGTATATTTTATGGTTATACTGAAAAAATAGGAGAAACTCCTAGTGATAGATATGAATCTGTAATAAATAAATCAATTAGTTATGTACAGTATTTCTTTAGTGTATTGAATGAATTGGAAGATTTAAAGAATACAACAAGTGAATTAATATGCGGAATTGATAAAAAAGTTAGATTACTAGAACTAAATAAAGGCAATAAAAAAATCAAAGGAATACAAAAAATTATTAATAGATTAGAATATTTGAGTAATCGTCTTCGTAATGAAATAGAAGAATGGGAAGATCAATTATTACAAGAAGATAATACTATAAATGTGGAGCTTACTAGTAAGACTAAAACTGGAGATTATAAGACTACTATTAAAAACTTAATAAAACTGTATGGATATATAGTAAAACTTATTACTAAATTTAATTCACTGAAAGATCAAACAGAGAGGCATGTAGAGAATGTATCCCATGATATTGGTAATATTAATACGACAATGGAAGATAAAGAAAATAATACACAGGAGATTTATAAAGCCATAGGCAAATTAACTAAAGAGTTAAAGAAATTAACGAAAGCAACATTAAAAGAAATTAATAATTGTAAAAAACAATTAGAAGATATTAATAAGAAAAATAGAGAGCTTAATCAAATAAAAACAACTACAGATGAT
Organism: uncultured Pseudomonadota bacterium; assembly: GCA_902772645.1. Classification (GTDB taxonomy): domain Bacteria; phylum Pseudomonadota; class Alphaproteobacteria; order RUG11792; family RUG11792; genus RUG11792. The sequence continues at coordinate 35,093 of CACYBM010000051.1, forward strand.
GATGAAGAGAAAATTGAAAAAAACAACAATAGTAAAAAGAACAAAAAAGAAACAAATGATAAAAAAGAGAATAAAGATAATAATAAAGATAATCCTAAATTAGAGAGTAAAGATAATACAAATCAAGAAGATAAAGAAATTACATTAGATGATATTACAGATGAAGAAATAATAGAGTATTTCCGTAGTAGACAGAAAGATGATATTAATAATGATGATAATGCAGACAATAAGAAGAAAAAGACCAGCACGGAAGACGATAGTGAAGAAGAAGATAAATCAGTAAATGAAGACGCATCAAAAGACAATGTAGAAGAAGATAAAGATGAAGTCAGTACAGACGATAGTGATGATGAGGCAAATAAAAATAGTAATAAATCAAAGAAAAAATCAGAAAAAGAGGAAGATAATGGCAAAGAAGATAATGACATTGAAGAAAAAGAACCTAGTAAATCCAAAAAGAAGATAAAAGAAGACATAGATGATGAAGATAGTAATGCAGAAAAAAAAGAGATTGGTAAACAAAAAAATAACACAAAAAAGAAACAGAAACTAGAAAAAGACAATAATAGTGATGATGACGAAAGTAGTGAAATAGACGAGGATATTAATAACGAAGAAAATATTAAATCACATAAAGAATTAAAACAAGTAAACAAAAATAATAAAAAAGAGGATAAAACAGAAAAAGAAGAAACTGAAAAGAAATCAGAAGAAAATAAAAAAGCAAGTAACGATAAAGAAAAAACTAAAAAGGAAAATAGTAATAAAAAGAAAGACGATAAAAAAAATTAAAACAAGGAAAAGTAATAATAATTGTAGATACTTATAAAGTAAATAATGGAGTTGTTATATAGTTATGGCAATTAATAAATCAACCAACAAACCAAAAAATAATGTAAATAAACATTATATAAAAGGTTTTACATTAGTAGAAATATCTATAGTCCTTTTAATCATTGGTATTCTTATGGGAGCAGTATTAAAAGGTAAAAGCCTAATAGAATCAGTTAAATTAGACTCGGTAGTAGATGATGTTAGGACTATACAAACTGCATACTCTGAATATATTAATATCACTTCTACAAAACCTGATACTAATGAATTTTTTAAACAAATGAAAACATACGAATTAATAGAATCTGAGAACTTCAAAGCTCCAAAAGTTGGTGGATCATACTCTATTATAGAACATGATTCCCACCAGTATTTGCATTTAAATAACCTCACAGAAAAGCAAATAACTATACTACAAGCCAAATTAAAAGCATCCTTTGGTGAATATCTTAATACTAAAATAGATGATAAAAATAAAACGAGTATATCTATACAAGTAGATTAGTATTGAGTGAGATATGTTAATATAACATTTAAACATTACTTATTTTGCATTTATACAATCTATTTTGATATTCTGTGTTATATCGTTATTGTTTCGTTACTCAATATTTTGAATAATATTTTCAATTACTGTTTATAATCATTTGTTTTTATTATTCTGTTGAATTGCTGTCCAATTCTCGTAAATATTAATATTGTACTTCAAATGTTTTAATATTGTTATCTTCTTTTGTAATGCTTTTAATTCCATAATCTTTTTTTGATTAAATTGTTTGTTATCTTTATTTGCTTGTTGTTCAGTAATTGTTGTATTTATTTTTTCAATAGCTGATTTTATAGGTCCCTTATACGGTTTTATTATTTTAACTAATTTATAATATTTTTCATCATTAAAACAGTTCTCCCTAAACGAATTTTTGCTGGCAAGTAAGTTTTTGTCACACTTTTTCATGGCTCCACCTAACTTGTATGATTTTTTTTAATAAATTTTCTACATTTTGCGATATATTACTAGGAAATATTTTATAATCATCGCGATATATGCTGTTACAACTTTTATTAAATGTTTTTAACTTGTTATAAAAATTAGTAAACTTTTTAACACACAATGTCAGATAATAATTAAAAAATTCATACGATTTCTTAGTTAATGCTACTTTTTCAATATTTGTTATTGTTTCAATATTAATAATATGCAAATCTTTTTTAATTACATCCTTAACATCTTCATTATTGATTGTAATTAAGTTTGTTGCTGATGCATTAATATCATCTAATAAACAAATAAAAAATTCTTGGTAACCATTGTATTGTCTTTCAAATGTATTATATTGTATTTCAATTGTTTTTTTATTTTGTTCATGTTGTGTTGCATCTGTAACAACATGTTGCTTAATATGATTTGTACTATTCTCTAATGTAGAACTATTATTTGTAACGAAATCAATAGGTGTTTCAGATTTTTTCTTTAGTATTATCTTATCATTTTTAGTTACAAACTCAGTGCTATTAATGTTTTCAATGCAATTGATACATGCAATACTAAAAATTAACATTAATATCATTTTTTTACCAATAATAAAATGATGCATATTAGAGATTATAATTGATACATATGAACACTGCAATACTAAATTTTATTATTAATAAACAAATATTACTAAACTGTTGTGATTGTGCTACATACATAGTAAAAATCTTTTATTTGATTATCTTTTTAATAATCTATTATTTATGTCCTGTGTAATAATATTATTGACTTTTTCAATAGTAGTGGTACCATCTATTATTAAATATCTATCGTTATTATTTGCTATTTGTAAATATGCTTCTCTTACTCTCTTATGATATTCAATAGATTTATTTTCAAATCTAACATCTTTATTGCAGTGTCTCATTGATCTTCGTAATCCTATTACTGGATCTATATCAATCAAGTATGTTCTATCTGGAACTGTATTATTAGTTATTGTACTACATATATCATTTAATAAATCTATGCTAATATTATTACATATTCCTTGATATGCTAAAGTCGAATCCTGGAATCTATCACATATTACTATAGTATTATTCTTAAGCGCAGGTTTTATTATTTTTTCCCAATTATCAGACCTAGCTGCAAGAAATATCAATGCTTCAGTAATAGTATTCATTTTATCTATTTTACCTTGTAATAATATTGTTCTTAATTGTTCTCCTATCTTAGTTCCTCCTGGCTCTCTAGTAACTATTACTTTATAACCATTTGCTTTCAAATATTCATACAGCAATTTTACTTGAGTACTCTTACCAGAACCTTCACCACCTTCAAATACAATAAACATTATTTATTAATTTACTCCTTGTTATTTTGTATAAAAACAATACTTACCAATACTATTCAAACATAATATATATTACTTCTAATACCACTATGTGTTGTGTTTCTACTATGTAATCCTTATATAACATATCATTAACTTAAACTAATTCCATAAATTCTGAACTTACCCACATTATTTAAATACCTTATATATTACTTCTTATAAAAATATATATCATGTCTTTATTGTATAATTGTTTCATACTATTATCATTACTCTAAACTGATTCAATATATTCTAAACTTACGCATACTCTCCAAATACATTACATATTAATTATCATACCAATATATATTAGCAACTCGTTCATACAATATCATTATATTAATCATATTATTACTTTTCTAATATTCTATGTATATCACAAAATTACATTTACTTTGAATCATTTTTTATTATTTATAATAGCACTACGAGCCAGGAAATCAGCATTCTCATTATTCAAACAATTTGAATGTCCTTTTACCCAATGCCAATTAATACTTCTTTCTTCATTTAGATCATATAATGGTACCCATAAATCCTTGTTTTTTACTGGCTTATTATCTTGTGTCCTCCAATTATTTTTTATCCAGGTATAAATCCATACAGTAATGCCATTTCTTACATATTCACTATCTGTGTACACATGTATATTAATTAATTTCGGTAATATACTAATAGATTTCATAGCAGCCATTAATTCCATTCTATTATTCGTTGTCTTCTCTTCATATCCTGATAATGTACTTCGTTTATTATTATTGAGAAACACAGCTCCCCAACCTCCAGGGCCTGGATTTCCCATACATGATCCATCAGTATATATTTCCACCAAATCCCAATCATGTAATGACTTAATGAAATCATTTATATCTTTATTAGTTATTTCGAAAGCATTGGTCATGATATTTCAATTCATAGATTCATATTACATATAACTAATTATATTATATATTATTATAGGTAATTTTATTTAACATTTTGTAAATTAAATTATAATTTTTGTTTAATACACACAACACATTCTACAATTCTAATAAAAACTATATATGAAATACTATGGTTTATTTTAATAAACATTATTTTCTATAATAATAAACATTTACACTATACATAATTAGTTATTTTATTGTTGATATTAATGAAATAAATACTTCTATTCTATTTACTTCTTCACTAATAACAATATTGTTTTTGATACAACATTTTTTTATAAAGCTGTTTTTTATAGTATAACTAGTTAGTACATAATTATTGATATTGTATTTTATGCAATAATATGCCCTAATCTTCAGATAAATACTATCTTAATAATAGTATCTATCTGTTTATTTTATATTGTATTACAAAAATAAAGTCAGTATAAAAATAAAGCTTGTTTTATACAATATTCATTTAATTTTTGTAATTTATTTGATTGTTTTTTATATGGTGTATTACAATTTGGAAATTTATTCACTATATTAATAAATTCTTCTGTTTTTCTAATAAACTTCCATGAAATTTTCTTAAAGTTATTGTAGTAAACATTATTTTGATTGTTATTACATTCAGAATAATATTTCAATGCAGCTAGTAATGTTTCATTATAATTAATAACATTATTTAATATTTGTGAAAAATTGAAACCAAGAGAAGCAGCAATTTTGATCTGCTTAATATCATTTGACATTAATTTTGTATTTTCTGATATTAATGAATTAAATATTTGTTTTCTATTTTTATTTTGATTACTTATTTTGATTAGTGAATTAGTAATATCCATGATAGTTGCTGGATCGAAATTATATTTATTATCTTTTATCGTATTATCTTTAGCAATACTATCATTATTTTTGTTAATATTGTTTTCATCTTTATTATAATAAACATGTACATTGCTATAAATAATAGGCATATTATGATTGTTTTTTTCATTAAACATATTATAGATATCATTATTGTGTTGTTCCAGCATTTTATTATGTGAATTATTCCAATTATAAGTTTTCTTATCATAATTATTTAATTGCTGTTTTTTATTTTGATAATTTTTTTTAGAATCTGAATTTAAACTGTTGCTGTAAGTATTACGGTAATTACTATATGTTCCGTAATGACGATTAATATGTTGTTGTTGTGAGGCAATACACATATTGTGTACCATAGCTACTAGCAATGGAACTACCAAAGTTTTATTAAAAAAGTACATAAGTTCTCCTAAAAATTAATTAACATTGTGTTAATCCAGTAATAATTTTATTACACACTATGGCATTTCACAACATGAAAAGTGCAATTTATTTTATTTTTTTATTAAAAATGAATAAATCAAATAAAATAAGTAATTATTTGAAACAGATACTATTCATGACTTAATAAAATCACTTGATATGATAAATAAAGAACTAATAATATTAAGTGTTTATTATAGCTTATGCACTATAAATTTGATTTAAAACGACAAATATCGTTTAATATACATTTACTACAATTTGGCTTCCTAGCAGTACAAGTATATCTTCCATGCATTACTAATAGATCACTAGCAGTATTGTGATATTTACTAGGAATTACTTTATATAAATCCTGTTCTATTTTTATAACATTTGTGTTGTTAGTTAATCCTAGTCTTTTTGAAACTCTAGCAACATGAGTATCCACTGCTATATACGGTGCATTGCATATGTTATTTAATACAACATTAGCACTTTTTCGACCTATACCAGGTAATGACTCTAATACTTTTCTATCCAATGGAATTTCTGAATTATATTGTTCTACTAATAATTTGGACAATGCAATAATATTTTTTGCTTTATTATTATATAAACCAATAGTCTTTATATAACTCTTAAGATTATCCAATCCTAACTCTAACATTTGTTCAGGAGTACTAGCAATTTTAAACAGTTTCTCAGTAATAGCATTTACTGACTGATCTTTCGTCTGAGCTGACAACAAAACTGCTATAAGAAAAGTATAATTGTTTATACTATTAAGTTCGGAGGATACATTAGGAAATAATGAAGTTAATCTCTCCATTATTTCTAAAGCAAATGTATTCTCCATGTTGGTAATTGGATACTAAGCAGCTCTTGATTTCTTCTTACCGCTACTACCTAATCCCGTTGTTTTAGCAATATTACTACGACGTTTTGCATATGATGGGGCAACCACTGGGTAGTCTGCTGACAATCCCCAACGCTCTTTATACTGCTCAACAGTCATGTTATATACTGTCTTAAGATGTCTCTTTAACATTTGTAACTTTTTGCCATCTTCTAGACAGACCAAGTAATCATCATGTACAGAATCTTCAATTGATACTGCAGGGCTACGTCCTGGGTTTGAATTAACTGATTCTCCAACATCTTTTAAACTATCCATGAGAGCAGCAGTAAATTTCTTTAATAATACATTTACTTCTTCAACTGTCACTTTATTGGTTGACATGTATGCAGCTGTCAATTCAACAACTTGCTTCATGAAATCTTGAACCATTAAGCTTTCTGGCTTAGAACTATCAAACACTGCACTGCTAGTGTGATTACGTTTCAACTGTAAATTACTCATAATTAAGTATATCCTTAATAAATACAACTTGACTTACGTCATCCTATTAATATAATGTTAATACAATTAAAAATGTAATGCAATAGAAAAAATCAAATAATTCAAAAAAAAAAAAACAATGTAGCAGAATTTGATGCTATAAATACAAAATTATCACAGTATTCACTATTTTTTATATTATACAATAGTTAATACAAAATTTTAAATAAATTAACAATTGCTACAGATAATAGTATTGGTAAAATAAAAGGAATATTTTTACTTTTAATGAAAAATGATGTAATTATGCCAAAAATTCCAATTAATATTAGTACAATTGACAAACTAGTATTGTATAAAAATGGAGAAACAAATAAAATGACAAAATAATCAGCAAGCCCAATGGATTCTTTATTAAAGAATATCTTTGTAATTAAACCTATAAAAATAAAAATAACAAATATAACAAGATTGCATTGAGGATATCTGATATACCATACAAAACATGACATACAAAATATAGATAGAGGTACTATCCCTACAGATTTATACCTGATGTCCTGTACAGACAATATTATTGCACTAATGAAAATAACTAGTAATATAATGTGATCTAATAACAACAAAATCTATTTAGGGTATGATATTAAATGATATATAAATATGATAATACTATAAATTGTAATATGACATTATGTATTCACTTATATGTGACACAATTAACAGTTAATGTGAGTATAACTGTATCGCAATATTAAACAATTATTATACCAATATCGTATTGATCAAAAAACATTGCTATATTTGGATAGTTATGCAATTATTTAAATAGCATTTTATATATTTCAGTTAATGGTTTATTAAGTACAAATTTGTCATTTTAATAATCCACAACGGTATAATTGTAATATAATTAAGGAGTATAATTTGAGATTTAATAAGCAATTATTCTTCATATTTTGCGGAGGAGCACTAGGTGGTGTTGTATTCCTAGGAATAACATCTAGTTTTGCGCTAATGCTATCTGAGAATGGATTTGAATTAAAAAATATATCATTAATCCTTTTTGCAACGCTTGCTTATAGTTGGAAATTTTTGCTATCTCCATATGTTAAGAAAATAATACATAATTACTCAATAAAAAAAATCACAGCACTTGTACAATCTCTAATATTAATACTATTTTCTACTTTAGGAATATTTGCTAATTACAAATCGATATTGCTAGCATCTATTAATGTGCTGTTGTTAGCTACTATAACAGCTTCTCACGATATTATATGTTCATACATAAAATTAAAGAACTTCGAGACGAAAGAGTTTGGAATAGTCGGAGCAGTATCCAATACTGGGTTCAGAATAGGAATATTGTTAAGTACTGGAATATTACTATATCTGGCAGAAAAAATAGGATGGCAATATTCATATTTTTATTGTATTGCACCTGTAATAATAATTAGTTTAATTTCTGTATTTTGCTTAAAATTAAAAGATGTATCTAATGAGAATACAGTAATTGCAAACAATAAGAAGAAATATGAATCAAATAAATCTCCTATGAAAAACTTAATAAAATCATTAGTTGCTTTTTATGAACAGTATCCAGTATTAATAATATTACTAATAGTATTTTCCTTCAAAGTATCTGATTCAACTGTAAATTCTACTAAAGTAATACTACTTGCACACTTGCATATTGATAAAGTAACAATAGCTAATATTTGTCAAATACCAGGAATATTTGGATTAATATTAGGAGGATTTCTTGCAGGTATAGTATCCTATAAGTATAATATTAGTAATTGTTTAAAGTATTCATTATTACTGCAATTACTAGTTTGTTGTTTATTCTTCTATATTAGTATTACAGACAGCAATCTTATGAAAATGGCAATCATATTAAATATATCCAGTTTAATATTTGGATTTTCAAATGTAATGTACAGAGCATTTGTGGATACTATTTCAAATGGTGATATTAATGTTAATACTTCATTGGGATCAATTGGCCCATTATTTAGAACTATATTATCCAGTGCTTCATTCTTAATACTAGACTTTACTGGATGGAGTATGTTCTATGTAATCTGCGCATTAGCAACAGTTCCAGGAATTGTAATTTGTTATAAAAATAGTTACCAAAAATTGTTGTTTAGATAATAGTGCATTAAAAAAAACAAACATAAAGATTATAACTTATTTAATATAATGAATTATAATCTTTTATATATCAAATAATAAATAATCAATAAGTAATAGCTTATCATGAAAATAAGTTAATATAATATATTCAATATGCTGGCACAAAGTAATAAACAAAACGTATACAAACAATGATAAATTAAATAGTATTAACTTTACGAATTATCGTGTATCGATAAATTGGTATTGCGAAACAGATAAGTAGCAAGTTTATTGGAGTAAGAGGCATTTATTAGTATGGTTTATGTTGATTATTTGATAAATGCTAAATATTATATAATACTTAATAATAAAAAGAACTATATAGCAGAAAATACTATAAATAGTAATGGATAATATAGAAAATACAATAGGTAGTAAATAATAATTTTGTAAATTTTTTACGTTATTGATAAGTAAGTATATAAATTTCTTGTATAATAAAATACAATATTAATTGTTTAATTATTTTTTTCTTTATTAATAAAATATATAATTATTAGTTAATAAAAAATATTGAATTTATTAATAAATGATGATACAATAATTATATGAAGGGAATTGTATGAAGTATTTATCATGTCAAATTTATTAAAATTAACATTACCATTATTTACATTATTAATACCTAATGCAATATGTGGTTTTAATGATATATTAATAGAACTATTGCCACATTCTACCAATATAGGATTGAATAAATGGCAAGTCTTTGATAATACATTTACTAACAAAGAACTATCGTTAAATGATATTTTACAAATATATGGGGAAGATTCAAATAATAGATTGACCAATACAAAAATGCTTGTAAATGGATTACAGCCGGATATTACAAATATAACATCTACTGATACAAAAATGTCCTTAGATGAACTATTGCAAAATATTACACAAGGAGATGGTAAAATAGTAGAGAATTATTTATTCCAATATTATAAGAATAAATTAATAAAAACACATCACATAATTGATTCAGAATATGATCTTAAACCGCATATTGAATTGTGTGATGAAAATATTAATAAAACAAAAATAACGGTAGATCAGAATGAAACAAAACAGTTCCAAGAGTGTATAAAAGATGAGAATATGAAAAATTATTCACTAATGTTATCTGATTCATTACTAAATAATTATTTATATAATATAAGTAAATTCCAATTTGTCTCAGATGACGAAAATGCAAACGTATATCAATATTTTAATGCCATGAAAAATGCTCTACAGACATCGTGTAATCAAAATAGTACTAATAAACAAATAATTAAAGAACTATATTATAATAAATTTGATAAGTTACAAGTACATAATCCATTATTAAATGAAATAGCTGACTTATATATTGATTATAAATTTAATAATAATAGTGGTAAAATAAAAGATTTTTTAAAAGATAATAAATATAACATAAATAAAAACTCATTACTTAATAATTTGTTGAACTTTTATACTTTGGGATTTACAGATATTATAAATCAAGTAGTAAAAGGTAGTCTAGTATTAAGAAATGAATTACCAAAACTGACACTAAATAATAAAGTATTAACTGATGATTATAACAAGGAACTTGATGATAAGACAAAGTATATCATAAAAATGGCAAATCACAATATTGGTATATGTTGGTTTAATACAAGTGTTGCAACAGTATTAGCTGCTGCAATAAATAGTAATAATAAAAATTTATTAAAAAATACTAATTTTGCAAGATTTATTAATCATTTAGAAGAAGTTCAAAAAGATCGTGCAAAGGAATTTAAAAAGAAAAATGGTGTAGGAATAACGCGTGTGGAAGAAACTGTTATAGCCCCAAATACACTGGGGTACAGAATATCCTGGATAGGAATGACTGATCAAATAGATATATTGGAAGAATTTGATAGGTTTGAAAAACAGATGAAAAAAAAGAGACTAGAATATTGGAATAAAGAACCAGGAGTATTGCCTGCTAAATCAGAGCTTTATAAAATGATAAATGCGAATAAGGAAGTAGAAACAAAGAGAATTGACAGATTTAAAAATGGTAATAATAGTTCATATAATAATTTCTCTGGTAATTTTGCAAGTAATTGCTTTTATGGTATAAACCTACTTACTAGAGTGTTTCCAGAGTTAAAACAAATATTAACACCTATATACGATATCGATACAAGTAATTTGGACAGTAGCGCTGAAGACTCAACTTGTGGAGATATGATAGATAATAGGATTAGTTCGTTTAGCAATATAGCCCAGCAAGACACATACAAAAAAATACATTATCAATTTGATCCAAAGGGAAGTGAATCATATGAGAATGCTAATGTGAATATAATAAAAAATAAATTAACAGTAGATAACTTAAAACATATAAAATACTTACCAGAGTATATGTTGGTAACTGGAGAACATTATGATAGTAATAGTACTGACAGAATACCTGGTACGAAATTTGATGCAAAATTACACGAACATGTTGTTGGATTTAATAGGAAGTCAGAATTAGTAATAGCTGAATTGTCTAGTATGGCAATGCACAAAAATGGTGCAAAGCATGCATATGCATTGTATAAAGGCAATGATGGATGGTATATCATGGATGATAATAGTAAGAAAGAAAATAATCTATACAAGAAATTAACACAAACAGAATTTGATGAAATAGTAGCACGAGATAAAGTAGAAGCATTTATATATAAGAAGTTATATTGTAACACAATAGATAAAAACAATAATAACAGTTCAGATAATAGTAATACAACTAATAATACAACACAACAAACTAATAATACAAAAAACAATAAATAAAGTAGTAAAGTAAAATAATATTAAAAAAATGGAATTTATTAGTAATAATGCAAAATAAAGTAATAGCAAAAAGAAATAAAAATATTATACAAAAAAATAAATTAAAATGCTATAAGAGTGTATTTACAATGTTAGGAAGAGAGTATATTTTGGCAAAAGTGAATTAATAAATTGGAAAATTTCTATTGGGATGGGAAGTAAAATATACTAATTTATTGTATTTTAATATAGTAAAAAATTCTTACCAATACTATTAAGTAATAATATCAATTGCATAAAGGATTTATTATTATAGCATTACATGATATGTTATATTTTATTGTAGAAAAAAGCTTATTGTATAATATTACTGATAACTTATACAATATTAAAAAGACATTTAAAATTACACAATAGACTCAATATAAAACATTACTATAAATAATATTTTATAAAGTAATATAACATAAATTGTTTACCAAAACTGACATCATAATATGACTATACAGTACAAATAACTGAAACAACCATAATTATAAATTAACTTAACAACATTTACAAAAACTTCCTATTATAAACACATATTGTAGAATTACATACAAAGACATGTCATACTGGAAATACATGAAAAACTTACATAGTAATTAACATTACACATATCAATGTTAAAGAATTACAATTTTATTATTTTATATTGTACATTACTATTTACTATATAATCATATATTATATCCGGCCATTCTATTAAGGCTATTCCATAATTAATAAATTCTAGCAATCCTAAGTTAAATACTTCTTTCTTGCTTTCTAATCTATATAAATCAACATGCCATACTTCACCTTTTGTAGTATTATATACATTAATTATATTAAATGTGGGACTAGTTATTACTTGGCTATTTATCAAAATAGATTGCAAAAAGAACCGGGAAAATGTAGTTTTACCAGTTCCTAAGTTGCCTTGTAATAATACAGTATACGGAGGATTTATACTATTGGATAAATCAACAGCAATTCGTTTTAGTGTGTTTATGGGATATTTATACATAATATATAGTATTTGTGTTAAATATATACTATATAATACCATATTGCTAATATATTGTTGGTAATCTAATATTAGAATCATTAATTGTAATAGCAAACGAGTATATTTTTGGCTAATAATTGACATTAATTTTCCATTTTTATATAAATGGTAATACATATTAACCGAATACTAATGAATATATATTAGTATAATAGTGAAGAATATTTTTTTTAGGATTTGAACATGTATAATCATATTAAATTTTCTCAGCTGTACTATTAGTTTTAGGATACAGTACAACAAGTGTTTATTATGCACAGCAATCTGCGTATAATAAGGTATCACACCACTAAAAAGTAAACAAATACGACTCTAGTTTACAAAAACAACATCCAATTGCAAATAATACAATAAACCAAACGGTAAAAACACAAGCTGGAGCAAATAATCAAATAGTAAAACAAAATGAGTATAAGACGTTAATTCAAATGCTGCTAAAAATAATAATATGATAACAAAGCAGCAGTAGTAGCACAAAAAACCAATGTTATTCATACATCAGAGACTACAGTTAATCAAAAGTAAAAATGGCAGTCCGCTTTTTAATCGGTACTCAAGCGAAGTGCAGGAAATTACATTGTATATTGATAGTTATATTGTTAGTATACAAAAACAAATAGATACAACATTTGGTAATGCTAAATTATCTAAATTATCTAAGAATGATGCCTTTATTGTGGGAAAGTATAATAATAAAGAATTAATTGATACATTAAAGTATTGCTTAGCATACATTGAAAAGAGACCTAGAACAAATATTACACAAGAAAAATACTTAGCAGGATTGTCAGAAACATTATCAAGTACAAGTGAATATTGTATTAATTATGTTACACAATGTGAAAACAGAATAAACGAAATAAATATGGGTAAAATGAAAAGCGCTAAATATAATACAAATAATTTAAAGTTATTAAAAGATCAAGTAACAACGTTCTATGAGTGCTTGTACAAAAATGTTTGTCAGTATTTAGGAACTAATAGGTAAATTTTTTAAATAATATAACAAATAAATTATTACACTATAGTAGCATGACAATTGTAGTGTAATTTATTATAACTGCTTGGTATATTAGTATAAATAATAAGTATAAACATATAATGAAGTCATAACAATCGTGTGTAATTAAGTGCAATTATTCTGGATTTTTATATAGGACGAGTATAATAGGACATGTATAAAATGATACATTATATCCTTACATTAAAAATAAACTATATTATAGTATAATGTATAGAGTTATAAGCAATCTAATCAATTAGTATTTTAGCAAGACACATTACTTAATATATTATATATAAACTGATTTGTATAGTGTATACAATACAATAGTATTATATACCAAGCAATAATTAGGAAGTATGGTTGCATACTAGATACGAATTTTACATATATGATATGAATATTCCTGTAATTAAATGTATAGTAGTATCTCTTAGAACACACATTTGTATGTTTTTAAGATACTACTTTTGTTTTTAATACAATTTATTAATTACTAGCGTATACGTCAAATTTACTAATATCATTAGTGTCAAGCCTTGGAAATAGTACTTCTGGAGTACGTACTGTCACTGTATTTGGCAATTCACTATTCACATTACAATCCATACCGATTGAATTGCAAACTTTCTTAGCTGATATTGGTATTACTGGATATAGTGCTCTTGTGATATTGTATATTTGTGCTAATGTTATGTATAGCACATCTTCCATCCTTTTTATATCAGAGTTTCTTAATAGCCAAGGCTTCTGATTATCCAAATACTGATTAGATAATGTCACTGCGTTTTCTAACTTTTCTAAATATTTATGAAACGCATAACTTCTTATATTATCAAAACTCTCATTTATACATGCTTTTACTTGTTCAATAAAATTAATATCATCTCCAGTTTCTACTAATGGTTTGTTGATAGTATTATTACAATATTTACTTATAAAACTTATAACTCTATTACATAAATTACCATAACTATTTGCTAATACTGAGTTATATCTATTTATAAAATTATTTAATGAAAAATTTCCATCTGCACCAAATGGTAATTCCCTGAGCAAATAATATCTTAATGCATCTGATCCGAATAGTTTACAATACTTCGCAGGATCTTGAACATTACCAAGAGATTTAGACATTTTCTCTCCTTCACTTAACCACCACCCATGAGAAACTATTTGCTTTGGAGGTTTTATGCCAACTGCCATTAGGAATGCAGGCCAATACAACGCGTGAAATCGAACTATTTCTTTCCCTACAAAATGTAACGTATTCTGCCAATACTCATCGTTATTCTGATTCTCATTTTCAGGATATCCATTGACTGTTAAATAATTAGTCAATGCATCCAACCATACATAAACTACATGCTTAGGATCATTAGGTACTGGAATACCCCACGAGAATGTGGATCTTGATATTGATAAGTCTTGTAATCCCTGTTTTATAAAACTAATTATTTCATTTCTTCTGCTAATTGGAAAGATAAAATCCGGATTTTCTTCATAAAACTTCAGTAATTTGTCTTCAAATGCTGATAGTTTAAAGAAATAACATGGCTCTACCATGTATGTTACTTCTCCTCCCAATGGAGATTTACCATCTATTAATTCATTTTCCTCAAAGTAAGCCTCATTTCTAATGTCATACCAACCTTTATATTCTCCTAAATATATGTATCCATTATCTTGTAATTTATTCCAAAAATGATGAACAGTTTTTATGTGTCGCTCTTCAGTAGTTCTAATAAAATCATCATTAGAAATATTTAATATTGGTAATAAATCTTTAAATAATTGCGAAATATTATTAACAAATTCTTCAGGATTTTGATTAAGTTTTGTTGCACTGTGTTCTATTTTTTTACCATGCTCATCTGTACCAGTAGAAAACTTAACATCATATCCCATCATTCTACAGAACCTAGCATAAACATCACAAACAACAGTAGTATAAGCATGTCCAATATGAGGTTTTGCATTAACATAATATATTGGAGTAGTTATAAAAATTTTTTTACTCATAATAAAATCTAAAATATGTTTATCATATATCCATAGAATATCATGATTAATAAAAATTCCTAAAGAAATATTTAAGCCCATAAACTTTTATACAAATTTTAGAGATTTGATTTCTTCTACTTGCAATCCTGTAGCTCTTGATATTTGTTCAATCGATAGACCCATAGCTAACAGATTTCTAGCTGTTTCAATCTTAGCATTATGTTTTCCTTTTTCTAAACCTTCAGCAAGTCCTTCTTCTTTTGCAATAGCTATCTCACTATCCTTATCCCTTTGATATTTGTCTTGAGCTCTTTGTTGAGCTTTCAACTGGTCATTTGCTGATATTCTATTCCATAACTTTTGTGCATCTTTCATCCCTTCATCTGAGCTCTCTATTGCATTCGGATCACTGAAAAACTCTGCCCAATCTCTCAATTCTTTACTTATA
>CACYBM010000052.1 GCA_902772645.1 uncultured Pseudomonadota bacterium
AAGCAAGAAACAGATTTAATGAGTTAAGTAACGATAAAAATTACAGAAAGTGGATTGATTACTATAACAGAGTTAATGAGATTGGTAGGAATATTATTGATGATTCTAATAAAAATTTTATTAAATTAAGTCATAAAAGAGATTTTAATTCTATTACTGAGGAAGATGTTAAGTTAATTATTGAAGCTGCCAAGTGTTATAAAAATAATGACCAAATACTTGACGAATTTTGGAGCATATATAATACAATTCAGGGTACGAAAATGAAATTGGCAGAAATACGTGATAAAGATAGTTCTGATAATAGTGACATTAAACAAAAAGCACAAAGTACATTGAACTTAGCAGATAAATTACAACACAAAGTAGCTGAGATATGTTTGTTCCATTATGCTGCTCGAAGATTGGATTTAGTAGATTTAAGTGAAGCAGTTAACCGTATGAATAAAGAAAAACATATATTTGATTTTCAATTAATACAAGAAATGAACGATGCAATTGCTTTGATACGGGTAAACAATAAATAATCATGCGAAAGATTAGTATCCATGCTATGGGGTTCGTACCTATTTTAACAGGTACTAATCATTATAATCATTGTAGATATTAATTAGATTACAATACCAAATGATCGTTGGATGATAATTTAAATTGTAAATGTCGACATATAACATTAGAAGTTGTTTAATAAGATGTTTATTCTCAATACTAAATAGATATATAGGTCTTATGATTTAAAATATCACCCAATACAATATTTTGTTATAATATATACACATAGCAGTATAAGAAATATATAGTAATGAATATACTATTAGCAACTAGTAATAATGGTAAAATCAATGAATTTAAAGAAGTTCTAAAAAATACAAGTATAAATTTAGTATTACAAAGTGAGTATGATGTACCACCGGTTGAGGAAACAGGTACTACATTTGTAGAAAATGCAATAATAAAGGCTAGGCATACTGCAAAATACACTGGATTGCCTACTATAGCAGAAGATTCAGGATTAGAAGTAGATTGTTTAAATGGCAGGCCTGGGATATATTCAGCAAGGTATAGTGGAGAACATGCTACTTTTCAAGAAAATAATAATAAATTAGTAGAAAAAATAAGTAAATACCCAGTAGAACAAAGAACTGCAAGATATTGGTGTGTGATAGTATTTATGAAACATTTTGAAGATCCCACTCCAATAATATGCCAAGACAGTTGGGATGGTATTATTACTGATAAACCAAGAGGCACCAATGGTTTTGGATATGACCCATGCTTTTACTTGCCAGAGCTGGGGAAAACAGTAGCAGAAATTTCAATAGAAGTGAAGTGTAAACTGAACGCTCGTGGTAGATGTATACGACAATTAGCAAATGTATTGAAAAATATGTATAAATAAATGTAATATATAAAAAGTATTACAGTGTGTTTATATTTTATTTACTGTAATACTTCGTGTTCTTTAGTATCTGTATTTGATTTCCCTATAAGAAAAAATTTCAGAATTATTTATATCAATTTTATCAATTATGTTATTGTTTGCGGAATATAATGCTTCACTATATGGGACTATGGATTTATTAATACTATTTAATGAATTAACTAATTTGTTATATTCTGTTTGCCATTCCGGTATATGACTCATATTTTGTAGAATGGCACCAAGTTTCTTATGCAACTTAGCAATTGATTCTTTAGGTAGTGTATCTTCGTTTATTTTTTCAATAAAAGTTTTCACATAATTTTCAATATAATTTACTACCCAACTATTATTGTATCCATTATTGTTGATATAATAGATAATATAAGCAACTTCTGTGCTCTGTATTTTTTCATTTATTGATAATAAATCATTGAGAGCAGTATTATAAACATTAATATTATCAGCCAGATCTTTTAGTGTGCTAGATTGTTCAATGTGTTTTTGTATTGGATCCATTATTATTGGTAATTTATACGGCGCAACTGTAGTATCTAAATAGTATGTGTGGTCCTTTACTACCTCAAATGTATGAAAGGAATCAGTTTGTGGTATTTGTTGTAAATTTAAAATATTTGCAAGTATTTTTGCTTTATTTAATTTGAATTCGATCAATATTTCATTTTTTGCTCTTTGTGCGTCGTTTGGTAACAAATTTTTATCAATCTCTGCTAATGTTAAGCTAATCCTTCTAAAACAATTAACAAATGCTCCCCACCTTGGATTTTCTGTAGTTGACATGCTCTGAAAAATTTTATTAATTTCAGACAAGTATGTGTAATTATAACTATTTTTATTTATTAACTCACTCATATAAAAGTTTATTATTGATTGTAATGAATCTATTGGATACCTCTGTACTTTTTTACTAATTGATTGTAGCCTAGTTGGTGCTTTGTGGTACTCCGCATATTGTTCTAATTTCGGTATTAATTTATCTACTAGTTTTTTGTTGCGTGATAATAAAGACTTCCAAATATACTCTATTTCACTAACATTATTAATAATTTTATTTGTTATTAATTTTCTTATGTATGAATAATAATATTTAGATAATGAATAATATGCATTACCACTAATATTATACCATTGGTTCTGTGGTGTCTTGGATAAAGTATTATATAATTTTGTAATACCTTCTTCTAATGTACTATTAATTGATTGTGTAATATTAGGAGCAAGATAACGGGTTTTATCTGAACCTAATATATTATTCACTGTAACAATTGTATTATTATTATTTGTTGAGGAGTTTGCTTGTTGATATATTGTTACGTTTGATAATACTATTCCAAATAGTATTAAATATTTTATATAATTCATATTTCTTGAAACCAAGTTACTTCATCATGCATATAATATCAGTTATCTGTTAATTTTTTGTAAAAAATTATAGCAAAATAATATTTTATAACTAGTTTATTAACATTAAATTAATATTTAAATTGTTTAAAAATAATAAGAAACAATCCATTATATAAACGATATATTTGACAATAACTACTCTACTTATATTAGAATATGCCGTATTATCATAATAATAATTTTATGTTATACTATAATTATAGTAGATTAGTTTTTTAGATACATAATTATATGAAAAATACTTCTGCTTTCATAACTATTATTTTATGTTTTGCTTTTTATGCATTTGCATATTTTGCTAGGGTAGAGCCTGGTGCTTTGTTAGATGACTTAATGAAGGATTTTTCATTAAATGCAGCTGAAATAGGAACTATAGCGTCAACTGTAGCATACATACCATATGTTGCTCTTCAAATACCTGGAGGAATACTATCTGATAAATTTGGATTAAGAAAAGTAATATCATTGTGTAGCTTATTTTGTGCTATTGGTATGTTAATATTCGGATCCGCTCAGAATAGTTGGCAGTTGGCAATTGGACGATTCGTAATAGGACTGTCAGCATCAGCATCATTTCTGGTATGCGGAAAGGCTGCAGCTGATTTATTTGATAAATCAAAGTATGGACTATTCATGGGAATAGCAATGTTCTTAGGATGTTTAGGTGCAGTTTTGGGAGTTAATTTATCAGCTTCTTTAGCCCCAATATTAGGATGGCGATATTTGACGTATTACGCAGCAATAGTTGGAATAATAGTAGCAATACTTGCCTATATATTTATAAAAGATCCAGAGCCTAGAAATAAATCTAGTAATACTAATGTATTGGCGGGATTAAAAACATTAGTATGCAATAAAAATGTGTGGTTAATAGGTGTATATGGCTTTGTATCATACGTACCAATGAGTGCAATTGCTGAACTATGGGGAATACCATTCATACAAAATAGATTCAATGTACCACTTCAAGATGCTACAATATGTTCTGCAGTAGTATTTATAAGCTTTGGATTGGGAAGTATTATTTCTGAACGTGTTGCGGAAAAATTACAAAGCTATAAAAAAACTATAATATTATTCTTAATACTTACTTTAATTTTCTTCGCAATAGCATTTTATAGTGATAGTATTAATTATATAACTTGTTTAATATTATTTGGACTTGGAGGATTTTTTGCAGGGTGCAATACACTTAGTTTTCCAGTGTGTTATGACTTAGTACCACCTGAATATGCAGGAACATCAACTGGATTTACTAATACTATAATAATGTTTAATTGCATAGTTTTCCCACCATTATTGGGGAAATTATTAGATATATTTAGAGATGGTAAAGTAAATAGTGAAGGATTACCAGTGTATTCTGTCGGCGATTATCGACATGCTTTTTTGTTCATTATTATTAGTTTAATCGTTGCTATAATATCAGTAATGTTTGTAAAGGGAAAAAAGTAATTCTTTTTTACCATTTAAAAACTAGAAACCTATCAAAAAGATAGGCATTTTTATAATTTTGTTTTGATAGACTGTATATGGTATACTGCAAGTGACATTAGGACTATGGAAGTATGATGTCAAAACACATTCCACGAGTATATTATGATGATAGTAATCCAATCATTGATAGTAAGTATCTTGTTTTACCAAACAGATGGAATAATCATTTAATAAGGGTGTTCAGAATACGTATTAATGATGAATTAATAGTATATAATGAAAATTATGGTGAATGGCTGTGTAATATTTATGAAATACAAAAAATTAAAATAATAGTAAAATGTAATAAATTATTGAGATCATATCAAAGTGATACTAATGCATCTTTGGCATTTTGTTTAATAAAATATGATAATGTAAAATTAATAATAGAGAAGTGTACAGAACTTGGAATTACTAGTTTTTATCCATTAACTAGTGAATATACACAGTATAATAAGTTAAATATTGATAAATTGAATCTTATAGCAATCCAAGCATCCGAACAATCTGAAAGACTTGATGTTCCAAAAATTCACAGTGTGCGTAGCATTAAAGATTTTATAAAAAATTTACCAAACAACGTAACTTGGTATTCAGCAATAGAAAGAATATCAAATAGTAGTAGTATTGATACAAATAATGTAGGATTTATCGTAGGACCAGAAGGAGGATTTTCAAGTGAAGAAAAGCAATTATTACGAAGTAAAACCATAGCAATAAAATTATCAAATAATGTACTAAGAGCAGAAACAGCATGTATATCCTGTGCTTCATTGTTAGAATAATTGCAGATAGAAATTTAATTTTATAAAACAGAATGAAATATTGTTAAGTAAAATAATAAAGTTTTGAAAATTTAATGCAGTCATGTGAAATGAAACATATATTAATTTTTGTAATAAATGATATGCAAATTATTATTTTGTATTATGGATATCATAATACATTTTATTAACTACAATACTTTAAGGTCATATGATAGTAATAATCGTATAAATCGGAACTTGAGAAATATAATATTATTGGTTAGTAATTTTGAATTTTCTCAAAACTACAAAATATAGTTGCAAAATTATAAAATATGTATTAGAACAAATATAAGAGGTATAATTTAAAGAGGTTCTTATGAACTATTTTTTCAAAACACTAAC
>CACYBM010000053.1 GCA_902772645.1 uncultured Pseudomonadota bacterium
ACTCGCCCCATGCCGATTTAGCTCAGCTGGTAGAGCAACTGATTTGTAATCAGTAGGTCGGGGGTTCAAGTCCCTCAATCGGCACCAGTCATGTTGTGTATGCTTTTCTTTTTTTTGTGCATTTGTATTGTTAGAATTTGTTTATTTATATTATAATTAAGCAATTAATGAACATTATATTGTATAAGCATAAGTTAGTATTTGTTTACATTGAAAGACTATATCTGATATTGAATTTCTAATAGTAATGACATTAATTTGTGGTTATAATACTGTTAATATATTAGGTATTTTATAAGAAAAACATAATTAATGATAAACAAATATAATCTTCATTATATAATACATAATCTAACAACGTGCTAAAACAAATCAAGTATTTGTATTATGTGTCTTGATGTACCAGTTGTCCTGAAATTTGTTTTAAAGATATCAAAGTGTAATATAAATATATTGTGATATAATTATATTGCATGGTTAAATCTTTATGTATAAGAACTTAGATTATACATCATATTTCATTTTAATTCACAATTTAAAATAGTGTAAATAATTTGTTAATTTAATAAATAAGATGTGGGTTTTATCTTAAATAATATCAAAATATATTTAATTATTAGGACTATGTATAATATTAATTATACACTGTAGTTCAAGTAAATCAAATAAAAATATCAATGTACTAATTCTTAATATAAATTGATTATAAAAACTACATATTTACTATTACAACATGAATAAAATAGTAATGTAAAATAATACCAAAACTAGCAAAACTGTCTTGCCAGATCTTGAGCATTAATATCATACATATTTAATCCGGGATTTCTGTTATAATTAGACTGACATACTACTATTTAAATGAATATTATTATTTAATAGCATATTACTATTACTTAACTTATTATTACTTATTTAAATATTATTATTAACTCATTAATTGTGTATACTATACAAAGATTGTATAAAGAATCATGCGATTGAACATATCCAAATAATAAACCCAACAGAGTAACTTACTGTATTATTTAAACTCATTCCCTAATTATATCCTATGCCTATTATAGCTATTTTAATAAGTAATCAACAGTATTATTATTGCATTAAATTTAATCTACAATAATCAACTATTAAGAGTTAATAGTTAATACTTTATTTATAAAATAATCTGTATTATCTCACATTTAATTTATTACATAATATATGGTGTCTCGAAGCTAATACATGAGATATATTGCATTTTTATTAAAAAATGGCAAATACAATAAAGCGATCTACTCTTTATAGTTTAATTATCGCTTTCTCGGTTTATTATATATAATATAATATATTGAATCTAATAAATTATTAAATATATTACCTTTTTTTATTGTACATTTAGCTTTTAGAGTATATTTTATTGGATTTTTAAATAATGAAATTTTGTAAAATATCCATCCTATGGTATCCGATTGGTGTACTGGTGCTCTAATTCTCATTAAGTATCTTATAGTTCTTGTTATTTTTTCTTGTTTATTTTTTACCACTAATATTTTATTATTATAGTTTAATACTATTGGTAGTTTATTGGTTTTACCGTAGAATACTGATATATTAGAACTTATTACATATTCTTCAGGTATACTGCTTATTACAAACATGTTCAACCAATTACATATTAAATTTATATCATCATACAATTCTTGTTTATCATTCGTTCCAAATATAATACAATCAAATATACATCCATTATTATTTATATATCTAAACGCACATCCAGCTCCACTTTTTTCAGAGTATAGTGGAATATAATAGAGATTGTTATTAATCTTTTTTATTAAATCTGTTTTTTGATTTATGTATTCATATGAACAAGAGAATATATTGCACATTACATAAGGTGTTAAGAATGCTCCGTCATTACATATCGCTATGTCAGTATATTGCTTTTTATTGCCACCCTCAAAAGGTAATAAGAAATCCTCAATTAATTGTTTCTTATCATTATTGTATTTATACAAATATTTATTTTCAACAAATTTTATCTTTTCATATTTTTTTAGTATTGCTATTGATAATATAACCTTAGAAAAACTACCACACCTCAATTTAGTGTAAGAATTTGTTTCATGTACTACTATTCCAGTTTGTGGATTAGATATTATAAAATACTTTGATTTTATTTTAGGAAATTTCTTTTGTAAACAATCTGATAATGGAAGGTGATGCGTAGATAAAATTAACGGTTCTGTAGTATTAGCATAAACAGAACTAATACTACATAATATAAATATAAGTATTATACCTATAATACAATTATTCATTATTTTGATTAATAGTTTCCTTTAAAAATATTGAAAATACGTATGATATTATTGATCCTAACGGAATTACTAGCATTGCTTTATTATAACATGTAATGTCATATAATCTTGATCCATCTGAGTTAAATAATCCTCCCCACGATGCATCAAGCAATACTCCTAACAGTGGTTGGAATATACTACCAATTAACATTACAATACAATTGGTTAATGCTAAGGTAGTTCCAGACAAACTATCGACTGCATTATTTTTAGCACAGGTAAAACATATAGCTTGTGATCCAGTAAGAAATCCTATGGCAAAAACTAATAATAACGCTGTATAAAAATTAACTGGTAAGTAGATAAGTGCCACAAATAGTATTCCTACAAATAATGCTGATACTCTTATTGTCTTAACAAAACTATTAATTTTATTGGCAATTAATGCCATGATTATACTACCTATTGCTACACCCAAAAATGTTATTGCAGATGAAATTGATGCTTGTTCATTGCCTGTATTAAATTTCTGCATGAAGTAAGGCACTGCCCACAGTTCAGCAAATGCACATATTGGTAAATACATAAGACTAGCTATTATGCTCGATATTAATATCTGTTTATTTTTTACTAATTGTATTGTATCGTTTACTATCATTGATTTATTTCTTTTGAGAGTATCAGACTCTTTGCTTCTTACTTCAGATGGAAATGACATAAATATTACTACACACAATATGCAACCAATGGCTGCTAGTACAAATGTAGTATATTGCCATCCTATAGAGTTTACTGCCTTGGCTACTGGGTATCCTCCAAGTAATCCTCCTAGTGTACCCATCATATTTGTCGCACCTCCTAATAGTACAAAATAGCGCTTAGGAAACATACTTGCTGCTATTTGCATGCAACTTATAAATGCACATGCGGAACCTGCTCCTACGAGGAACCTACCTATTTGAGCTACTTGTAACATGTTTGTAGAGGCGAATAGTATAGAACCTACTGTGCATAATAGAGAAGAAAATCCAAGGAGCTTTTTAGATCCTAGCTCATCAAGTATAATACCACATGGTAATTGCAGTATAGTATAGGAATAGTAATAGAAGGATACTAATATGCCTAAACTTGTAGCAGTTACTGAAAATGACTGAGTGAGATGGTCCGTCATAACACTAGGTGAAACTCTCAATACCAATTCATATAGGTAAAAGAATGCTGCTATTCCCCATACAAACCATGCTTTTTTATTAGAACTTTGTATCATATTTGAAAAAAATTCTATATAATACATCTTAAAAAGAATTGTAACATATTACAATGTTATCAATCGTTAATAATACAAACATCTAGCAATTAATATATTAAAGTATATTGCTATGGTATTAATTTAATTATATTTTATGCACATATAATTAATTGTATTGTATATTTATTTATATATATTGATTGAAAATTATGAATTTTTTATAAGAGTATCCACTACTTCATAGATAATGTTGCCATTTTCATTGCATCTATTTATTGTATTATTAGCATATTTTATAACATCTTATCAATATACAATCGTGTTTTAATCATATTAATCATATTCTAGTATATTGTAATTATAATGTTATACTGTCACGATTAATTAACTGTTTTTCAGAAGTACATTAGAATGCTTACCGAGAGGTATTGTTAATTAATAATAACAATTGAACATTATACTAAATATTTATTAATTGCTCCAATAATATGGAGCAGTAATAATTGCAATCGTCCCAATAATAATGTAGCTTTTATTGGTACTCATTATGGTATGATTCTACCAAATACACTACAAGTAAATAAAATTACAGTAGATGAATCATTTTTTATAACAGCAAAAATTTCTGGAATTAACGTATGATATTACATGTTCTTATCAATGGTACTTGAATCCGTATTTTAATAACTATGATCTGATATATCAATGGACCTGATGCAAATACGATATAGCTGCAAGATTTAATCATTTAGTGGGTCAAGTCAAAAAATGAAAATCTTGTTTTGCTGATGAGTTGTTAGAAATTTTCTCTCCTCGTGATTATTTAAATGGTATAAATAATGTAATTATATGTAATAGATATGGATCAAGAATTAATTTACAGGATTTATTAAACTATTCATCAAGTAAATTGTATATGATATCAATCAATATTATAAAAGAAATGCAAAGTGTATTAATAAGACAAATAAATAATCAAAATATTACAGATAACGAATACAATCAAATGAGAGGTCATCTGCATCAACAATTAAGTAATAGTTTTGATGAGATTACAAAAATAAAAGATTTTTTTGAAACATTTGAATTAAATAACATGTATGTACATCCAATGAATGTTGAGATTAAGTAATTAAACAAGTATTTGATAAAATTGATTTTAAATGATACATAGGCATCTAACGCATTTGATAATTAAATTTTTTAAAAGAACACCATAATTTATAATATATATACAAAAGTAACTTCTAATGATCAAACAAATATTGATTGATATATATAGACAAAAAACTACTAATGTGTAATGATCACAAGATAAATGCTGAATATGTAGCAATGTCTGCTTTTAGTGTATAAAGTAATACATAATTTTTATTATAATTTTGTTACATTACTGCATGCAGCAAATGATATAATCAAATGTAATACTTATTACAATGTATATTCATTAACAAATTTGTTAGAAGTTTACAAATAATATAATAATTTTAGTAAACGTAAAGTGATTGCTACTATACTAATATATACTCTTTTAATTACATTAAATAGCAGTTGCTTTTTTTTATTCACAACTGCTTTACTTTTACTGACCATAATGATTAATAAATGATTCTAGTCTTTTTATTGTTTCTTCTTTTCCTATAATTGATATTATTTCAAATACACTTGGTGATGCTAGTTTACCACATAAGGCTCCTCTAATTGCTTGGGCAATTTCTATCAATTTTATGTTATGAGAACCTGCAAATTCTTTTACACTATTACATAAATCTTCTTCATTAGTTGAGAATTCATTATTCTTTATTTTTTCCACTATTTCATTTAATAAATCCAAATGCATACTTGTTGCATATTTTGAACACTTATCTTCATATGCTTCTGGAGCTTTTATATATATAGAAGCAGATTCTGCAAGCTCGACTATTGTTTTTGCTCTTTCTTTTAAGCTATCCATTCCTTTTAATATATTATTCTTTACTTCATTATTTAGCTCATATTTTAGAAAAGGTAACATATACTCTAGTAATGACTCATTTGTTCTTTCTTTTATGTAATGAGCATTGAGATTTTGTAATTTAGCCATGTCAAAACGAGATGGAGACTTGCCAACATTATCAAAATCAAACCATTTTATAGCATCTTCTCTTGATATTATTTCATCATTACCATGACTCCAACCCAATCTCAACAAATAATTAGATATAGCTTCTGGTAAGTAACCTAATTGCATATAATCTATTGCACTAGCAGCTCCATGACGTTTTGATAGTTTAGCACCATCTGGGCCATATATAAGAGGAATATGTCCAAACTTTGGGATATCCCATCCACAAGCCTTGTATATCTGTATTTGCCTAAATGTATTAGTCAAATGATCGTCTCCTCGTATTACATGAGTTATATTCATATCATGATCATCAACTACTACTGATAACATATACGTTGGGGTACCATCAGATCTAATTAATACTAAATCATCTAGTTGTGAATTATTAACAGTTACTTCTCCTTGCACCATATCTTTTACAGTTGTGGTGCCTTCTAATTCAGATTTTAACCTAACTACTGGTTTTATATTTGAATCATGATTATTATTACCATTTCTACATTTACCATCATATTTATAAGGTCTATTCTCTTTTAAACACTGTTCTTTTTTACTTGCCAATTCTTCGGGAGTACAATAACAATAATATGCTTTACCTTTAGATATCAGATCTAAAGCTACTTCCTTATGTCTTTCTATTCTTGAAGATTGTATTACTGGGTCTCCGTCCCAATCTATTTGTAACCATTCCAATATTTTAAATATTAATCTCGTATTCTCATCAGTAGATCTCAATTTATCTGTATCTTCGATTCGCAACAAGAACTTACCATTATTATGCCTTGCATATAGCCAATTGAATAGTGCAGTTCTTACTGAACCTATATGTAATACTCCAGTAGGACTCGGAGCAAATCTAACATTTACTGTCATGATCATCACCTCTTATTTATTATTATTATATTTTCTATAATATCATAAATATCATATTCGAAAATTCCACAGCTTCAAATAATATCATTATCGATAGAAGTATCTCATATTGTCTTATTACAAATAGTTGCAATTTTATTGTTTGTATATTACATGTATTTCATCTTCAGCAATTGCGTTTTTATAAAATATATTGTTATACTACATGCAATTAACTACTGTTTATTCCTTGTGCAAAAAATTACAATATTGTTGAATATACCATTGATTATATCCTATTTACTTGTTTTATTGTGGATAATTCTAATCTGTAATGCAATACATTCTTTGGTCCCAACGGTTATTTTTATCCAAAATATATTTAAATTCGATGATTTCAATATCACTGGATGTATATCTGATATTACTTTTTTTATTCCAAACAACTGTCATAATAAATTCATCATCTGTCTATCATATTTCATACACAATGGCATTACCTACAATTTCTCAATTTATTATGATATTTTATAGTATTATCTAAGATGATCTTCGTCTTCTAGATTATTATCAGAGTTATCATTTGCTAATGCATTGTTTTCAATATCTTCCTCTGCTAATACAGCCTCATCAATCATATCTTCTTCCATTTCATCATCTTCATCTAAATCATCCTCCATATCATCTCCAATATCATCATTACCTTCTAAATTATTTGTTTCATCAAAATCGTCTTCTACTTGCATTTCATTGTTTCTATTAACTATATTACTTCTTGTTATATTCTCTAAGCTATCTAATGATATTGCATCTTCGGCTATTTCTCTCATGGCTATGATTGTTGGTTTATCATCATCTCTAGGAACTGCTGATCTAGCTCCTCTATCAAGATCCTTTGCTCTTTTAGAAGCAAGTAACACTAATTTAAATCTATTATCAACTCTTTTAAGACACGACTCTACTGTAACTTTCATTTTATATTAAATTCCTATGTATTAAATATGTCTCTCATTAGCATTTTAACATATATTATATAACATATTGAACATACTGAAAAATAAGCCCATAAAAAATTTTGCTGCAATATTTGTAAATATCAAGAATAGGAGCATAACAACTGAACACTCCTAATAGATCATATATATTTTAGTATATTACAATTGTGTTACATAATAATTCACTATTACATAATAAATAATTATCCTAATAATGAACCACTTACAAGTTTTTAGCAAAACTCTGTTATATAAGTCTGATGATACCACTCATGAAAATCATCGTCGCTAATTTCGTTTGTACTGCATATGTGATTATAATCCAACCACTGTTGTGGTATTTTCATTTTCTGTAATTGATCTTCAACGTATTCTTTGTTATATACTGCATTTACATTACAATAGTTGCATTTACCATCATTACAAAAGTATGTTGCATTAACATCACCTTGTATCTTTATCTCATCACAATAAGTTGCTAAATTAATCCATCCAAGTTGTGCTCTGCCAGGATATCTGTTATTCAAGCAATTGAAGCAATGTAATTGAATTGTATTGCCGGGCTCTAAATAACAAGGAATTAAGTAATACACTAAAGTTGAACTAATACTATCCTTGGTAATCGGATTTCCACACTCGTTACAGATGTTTGATTTTAAATACTGTATTATATCTGAATTACTAAGCAATTTTTCTTGTGGTGATATAGTTTTTAATGAGAGTAATTCACCACATACGCAATTTATATTCTTAGGATAATAATACAAACATGTACCTTTTTCTCCAATGCTATAATCAAATTTTGCTGCTATTGTATTATCACCAGGTATAAAAATAGCTGGTTCTACATATTCAATTGGCACATATTCATCATTACTAATATTAATTAATTTCAAATCACCTAGTTGTTCAGTTTTAGCCTTGAAAACTAAACTTAA
>CACYBM010000054.1 GCA_902772645.1 uncultured Pseudomonadota bacterium
AAATATAAAAACTCAATAATTAACAGAGTTAATTAAAGTTTCAAAAACAGTAATGAAGAGAAAGCGCACCTCTATAGATACGCAGCCCATTCACTACCTTTTCGCTGCTTCCGTTCTATTCACTTTTTTCAGATCCCTGAATACCAACTACCTATATAACATACAAGTTCATAAACATATGCAATAGCAATAACATACAACTGCAACAAGTCACAACCTATCATTACAAAAGATACTCAGCACCAAGGCTTTTTTCCCAAGGAGACAGCTGCCCAAACCTCTCAGCCTCACAACCATCCCTTATATCTTTTATTCTATCAAACACCTAAAACATCTGTCAAGAGCTAAAATATGAATATTGTAAAAAATTTGTTATATTTTTAAACTTGTGTTCATTACATATTATTACCAGCTGCTTCCAGGACAGATTGTATTTGTTCCCTTTGTTCACTATTAGTACTAAACAATGTACTGTTTGTTTCAGGCTCTGTACTAATATTTCTATCAGCAATAGTTTCTTCTGCTGGAACATTATCAATATTATGCTGTGTTTCAACTATTGCATTCTGAGGTATTGTTACAGCATCTTGTCTAGGTGTTGTTTGAGATTTATCTGCGCCTTCAGGATAAAACAGATTATTTAAATCATCATGGTAATCATCAGCTTCCTTTTCAGTATTATTACTTGTTTGATTATCATTTTTTACATCTTCTGGATTAATATTCGTCTTTTCATTACTTGCTTGATTCTGTTCATTTGGAGTAATATTATTTTGATCATTAATTGGTTGACCTTGTGCATCTAGCACTTGTTCATTCGGATTCTTAACTTCTGCACCTCCATTATTATTTAATTCTTTTTCCTTATTTTCTCTATTATTTTCTACCGGTTGTTGTATTTGCAAATCTGCTGCAGTTGGATTTTTTATTTCGTCTTGATTATTTGTTGTCACTGTATTAGTATCTAGTACTGGTTTATTTTCCTGAGGATTGGTTTGGATACTAGTTACATCACCTTGTGTTAGTTCTTTTGTTTGTGCATTATTTAATGTTGCATCCTCTTGTGCCTGTTTTTCAGTTAGTTCTTCTGTTTTTGCAACAGATGTATTGTTATCTTCTCCTGTATGTTCAATTTGAGGATCTATAGAATCTTTATTTACGCCTAATTGCGCTTGTTCTGTAACTGGTGTCTCATTAATGCCTTCCTTTGTTGCAGTTTGAGCATTTACAGGAGCTGTATTTTCATTTACTTGTGGTTGTTCTGTGCTTTGCCCAGAAATATTTTGTATTTGTGTCTCTATTGCTTCTTCTTTAGTGTTATCAGAATTATTATTTATATTACTTTGTTGTTGTTCAATATTATTTTTTTCAGTTATTACTGGTTGTGCATCTTTCTCTTTGCTAGATATTTCACCGGATTTTTCATCAACTGCAGGTTGTTCTTGTTTACTCGAATCTGTCGATTGAGCCGGATTCTCATTTAATATTTGTTGATTTGGATCTATTCCGTTATTATCAATTGGTTGTTGTTCAGGAATTTCATTTGATACTGTTTGACTATTTTCCAATATTTGATTTTGTGGGTTTGAAATATGTTGTGTTGGTACAGCTTCTTGTGTTGATTGTATTACTGTCCCTTTATCATTTACTGATGTTTGTTCAATATTATTTTCGTTTGTTAATGTTTCTTCATTTTTTACTTCTCCTGTAAGATTATCAGTTGTTTGTGTATTATGTTGTGCTGGCAAATCTAACCCTGGTATTTTTACCTTACCAGTTTTAGCACCCTCAGCAATGGTTTTTATAAAATTATTCCTTGCATTTTCTTGTCCTTGTATAGTTTGGATATTTTGACTATCAGTATTTGTTGGAGTTGTTTCCACGATATTTGTTTGGGCTACTTGTGCAGTCTGATTTGTTCCAATATTTGTTTCTGTGGCTATATTTGCAGGTATTGCTTCATTATTCAATTGTTGTTGATTTGATGGTGTAATATTGTTTAGATTTAAATAATTACCTTTTGCAGCTTGTTTTACTAAGTCATCATATGCTTTTTTATTTTCTACTTTTGTAGATGTATCTACTACATTTTCTGAACCAGGTACAGTTGCATGTGCTGGTTGTTGTAATGGAACAGTTGATCCCGGAATTGAATTTACTTGTTCTACATTGTTACTATCATTTTGATTATTTATATTAGCAAATTTTTCAATTAGAGGTGGCTGATATACTGCAAGTGCATTATTTTCATTTGGCATTAATAATTGATCTTTAGCAAGTTTTTGCATTACTTTATCATCAGTATTATGAGTTGTAACTCGACTAATATTGTCTGGTTGTGATATAGCATTTTCTATTATACCAGTGGTTGTATATGATTGTGACAAAGTTTGATGTGGATCAATTGTTTTTACAGGTTGATTTGGTTGATCGTTTTGTACTACAGCGTTTTGTTCCTGGGTTGAAGTAATATTAACTTGTGGGGTACCGGCAATGGTTGGGATATTAACTTGTTTTTGTACTTGTAATTCTGGATTAGTTTTAGCTTTGTCACATTCGCATTTAATTAATCTTTTAACTAATTCGTTTTTCGATAATTGGGAGTATTCATAATACGATAAATCCGGTACTTTTCCTGTATTTAAATATGAAGCGATACCTGGTACTTTCTTAAGTTCTGGATATTGCTTTAATATATCACTTCTTTCTGATCTTGTTTTTGCACGTACCATTCTTTGTTCTAATCCATTCAACTCCAATTTTAATAAATTGTCAGAATATTGTAATAAATCACTACTATCTAGTGATGATTTACTAATTTTGTCATCATCAATTCTTGCATTCCTTACCTCAACCCATACTTGCTCTTCTGTTTTTGGTAATTTAGCTGCACTTTCCCACATTGCCTCTATATCTTTACCTGTAACTGGTGTAGCTCGTAATTTGTTTTTAACGCTTTCTAGTTCTTCTTCCAGAGATTGTGAATTTACTGAATTAGCTTGTAATTTTTTAGCTACTGCATCTTGTATTTCAGATGTAAATGGAATTGTATTATTTAAGTAATCATTAATATCTCCACCCTGTTGTTTTACTATTTGTTCTATTTCTGGATAATTTTTTAATACTATTTTTTTATTTACTTCAGGTATATTAGGATTACTTAGATAATTCAGTATACCATTAGCATTGGTTAAATCTGGTACTGCCGCTAGTTCGTCAGGAGCAGGTGGTATATATGGTAGTGGTACATTATTTTTCAAGTATTCCTTTACTTTTTCAGCACCGATTCTTTCTATTAGTTCTGGATACTCAGCTAAGATGTCCTGCTTTTCTTTTAATGATAAATTTGGATTACTATTAATAACATCTACTACATATTTTTCTGTATCTATCTTTTCTGTAGATTGATTACCTGCTATTGCTTCGTTAAACTTTGTTTTATCAATGTCTTTTAATTTGGATTTTGCATTTGCTATTGGTTGATTTAATATTTGTACATCAGATGGCACTTGTAATAGTTCAGCATTTGGATTAATTCTTTTTGCTATTGCATTTCTTACATCCGGCGGAAATGGTATAGTGCCATTTAAAAAATTGTCAATATTTTTTTCCCCAACAATTTTTTTTATTTCAGGATAACTTTTCAATATACCTTGTTTTAGTTCCTTATCTATATTTTTATTACTCAAATAATTTATTATATCATCCACTGTGTTCAGACTTGGTACTGCAGCTGGCGCATTTGGAGCGTCTGGGATTACATCTGTTTGTATTAAAGTTGCATTTTCATCTTTATTACTTTCTTCAGCTTCTTCTATTCCCTTCTTTACTGCTTCCTTAAGAGTTGATTTTGAAACAGTTCCATTGTTTTCAATAATAGCTGTTATTATATTATCATCCAGATTCTTGTATACTTCCGGATTCTGATTCAGTATCTCTATTTTTTCTTCTTTAGATATATCTTTATTGCTTAGATCGGATACTATATCATTAATTTTCTCACCAATTTCATCCTTTTTTTGATTCTCTATTATACTTTTATTTACTTGGTTTGTATTTTCAGCAAGTTTTTCCATTTTTTCTTGTAATTGATTTATTTGTTCTTTTTGTTTATTTTGTTCAATTTTTATTTGTGCAATTTCACTTAATTGATCTCCAGTATTCGAAGCAGGAGATAAAGTATTACTTCGCTTCAATGTTTTATTTACTTTCCCAATGGTTTTTTGTATAGTAGGCTGTATTATTTGTGTTTGTGTCAATTGTTGCCTATTACTTGGTTCTGCATCTACATTACCGCCCAACATAAATGGTATTATGCTAAATACTATTAAGTGTTTCTTTATAAGAGATTGCTTCATTATTCCAATCTTTCAAAATAATTCTATTCATAACTTAGTGTAATGTATATTGCTTAATATTTAGTTAATATAAATCCAAATCAAAAAATTATTGTACAGTACTTAGCTTATTGGAAATTGTTGGATACAATTTCGTTATGGGCTTATGTGTTTTTTTGCTCTGAGAGAGTAGCGATGGAAGTGTATAATATAAGCAAGTTATAAAATCAAAAATTTAACAATTCACGACAGTAATAATAATTACTGCTTAATATTATAGAATATAGCTGTTAATATTTTTTAATGTTATCTGTTGTGTAAATATAACTATTCATATGTAATGAAACTTACTTACATATACTGAAATTTATTTGTTAATTTTTTATCGTATCATTTTCCAAATTTAATTGTACTAATTATTAATAATATAATGTATGACTGTAAGTA
The DNA here is from genome assembly GCA_902772645.1 of uncultured Pseudomonadota bacterium. Lineage (GTDB taxonomy): Bacteria > Pseudomonadota > Alphaproteobacteria > RUG11792 > RUG11792 > RUG11792. The sequence continues at coordinate 4,785 of CACYBM010000054.1, forward strand.
ATAATTGTAATATGTAAATGAATATTTTAATACGAAAAATAAAATATATTGACATATTATTATTAATTTTTTGCCAAATCTACAATTAATTTTGTAATTATTATTTTAAATTTTATACACTGTATTATTTGTTGACAAATAACTACATATAGATACTACTGGTATGATCCCATTACTAATCAATATTTTTTTAACATTCTTTATATAAAATGAATTACAGATATATATTATAATTTAGTGAAAAATAACATGTCTTGTATGAATAAAATATCGTTTATGGCTATTGCCATTCTATCATTTAGTAATATTACAAATGCTTTACAATTGCAGGTACAACCTACTGCTAATAATCAAATGTTACAATTTGGAAGTAATCAGTTGCAAGGCGGAATACAGCCATTACTATTGAGTACAAATGGACTCTTGCAAAATACTGGTCTGCAAACAACAAATCAATTACAAACAAATATTTATGATTCTACAATTGGATCTACATCATATGGTACTTCTTCACAAAACTTATTGACGAATAATTTAGTAAATAATAATTTATACGGCAACAATAATTTAATTAATACCAATAATAATAGTAATATACTATATAGTAAAACAAGAAATAAGTCATGCCAGGCAGCCTATACCCAATCCAATGGATCATACATATTGGATCTTAGTGATACATATGATATTAATCTTTATGGAGATGGTATCATTCAAGACTTCATCAATAAAGCAAAGACGCAAAATTATGATTTCGTATATATCGATCTATGTAATACTGAATTGAAGATATCTTTATTAGTAAACTGGCTTCAATTGTTAAAACAAAAAGGAATACAAGTAATGTTAAATTTATCAAATAATAGCACTATAAATGATTTCTTGATATATTATCTTGATTTAAATAATATAAAGGGCTTAAACATATCAAACACTAATGTATCTGTTAATGGAATATCTTATTTATGTAGTTTATTACAACACCCAAACAATACGGATTCTACTATACAATTTATTAATATATGTGGACTTAATATTGCTAATGCTAAGACAGCATTATCAACTGCATTTGCACAACATATCTCGTTATGGGAACAAAAAAATAGTGGAAAAAAGTATGTGTATTATAAAGATGCAATAATAGATAGTTACGACGATAAGAATAATTACTTAATTACTAATGAATTAAATTATAATACATTAGGTACTACTAATAATAACAATTTAACTACACCGCAATTCAATACCAATAATTTACAATACTCTACACAATTGCCATTATTACAACAACAGTCAATACCAATACAACAAAATAACAATATACAAATACCAACCTTAAATACACAAACACAACCAATTCAACCAAATATGTTACTAAATACTCAGACACAATCAATACAACCAACAAATGCAGGACTAATACAATCTGCTGGTCAATTATCAATACCAACAACATTACAAACAATACCACAACAGTTAGTAAATAATAATAATGGAATAATAACTGGAGGTTAATATATTTGATATTTATTTTATTTGATTAATATTATTGTAAATATATATAGAGCGTGAAAATCTTATATATTTGTATTGTGTAATTGTTTTGTAACATAAATGCAATAGTATTATTTATTATAAATACAATAGTTGTAAAGTACACTGTTGCATTATGTTTTATTTTGTAATTATTAGCAATAATTGGTAATAAATAGAAGAAGAAATTTATGGTAGTACTTTTTTTTGAAAAAAATAGAGATTGGAAAGCAGTATGTAAATAGAAATGTGAAAACAAAATATGATAGATTAAAGAATTTGGTACTTATAAATAAATATAAAAGTTATATCATGTACATATTAGTTATATTTAATAAATATAATATTAAGAAACAAATAGGATTATCAAAAAGTTATTAGAGTAGCTATTTGTAATCTATAAACTAATAATTAATTGTCTTATTTGTATAATAACTCAAAACTTATCCAGTTTTCCAAATACTTTGCTCTAATCCGTCATTTCCTCATATTTTAGTTCAGTAGTAGTTTCATTTTCGGTAATCAATTTATTCAGTGTTGTATTTACTTCTATTTAACAATAGTATAAGTTTAAAATTGTCTAATAGTTCATGCTAATTTTTAAACACTTCATTTAACACAAACTTTATGGGCTTAAAATTTTCGTTTTGTTATCTTTTTACACCCCATGTTATAATGAATATGAAATGTATTATTACTAGTGAATATATTTTTCCGATGGTTTATGTAACTTGGTATATTTATTAGCTTATTAGTATAGATTTATATAATCAATTATTCGTTGTTTTATTTATATAAATATATATGAGTATTGGTGGGCTTTTATTTATATAGTTATTATAACTTAAGTATTCATTGGTTTATTATTTAATCGGAAAGGAGTTTTTAAATGTCTAGAGAAGTAACTATACAAGAATTATTGGATGCGGGAGTACATTATGGTCATGTGACTCGTAAGTGGAATCCTAAGATGAGTCCATACATATTTGGAAAACGTAATGGAATACATATAATAGATTTATCCAAAACTTTGCCAATGCTTAATAATGCTTTAGAAGCGATTAAGAATGTGACTTCAAATTATGGGAGAATATTATTTGTAGCTACTAAGAATCAAGCTTCTGAGTTAATAAAAGAAGCAGCAGTTAAGTGTGGTCAGTATTATGTTAATCATCGCTGGTTAGGTGGAATGTTAACTAACTGGAAGACTATTAAGCAATCTATAAAGAAGATGAAAGATTTGGAGAATACTATAGCTAACCCAGCAGATTTAACGAAGAAGGAAATAAAGATATTGCAGACTAACTTAAATAAATTAGAGTTAGCAATTGGTGGTATACGTGATATGGGTGGTAGACCTGATCTGGTAGTCGTTATCGATACTAATCGTGAAAACATAGCTGTAAAAGAAGCATATAAGTTAGGAGTGCCTGTGGTAGCAGTAGTTGATTCTGATGCTAATCCAGATAATATTAACTTTATTGTCCCTGGTAATGACGATGCTACTAAAGCTATTGAGTTATATTGTAACTTATTTGCAGAAGCTGCTTTAGATGGATTACAGCAAGGAATGACTAAGTCTGGAATAGATATAGGCAGTTCTGATAGTGTGTTGGATTTTGCTGCTAGTAAAATGGAAGCAAATAAAGATATGGAATTTAAAAAAGAGAAAAGTTCTCAAAAACCTAGTAATAAACAAGATAAAAAATTTAATAAGCAAAGGAGAAAACAGTAATGGCAATATCATCTGAATTAATCAAACAATTAAGAGAAAAGACAAGTGCAGGATTTATGGCTTGTAAAAAGGCTTTAGCCGAATCAAATGGAGATTTAGTTGCAGCTGAGGAGTATTTAAGAAAGAAAGGATTAATGGATGCTGCTAAAAAGTCCTCTAGAACAGCTGGAGATGGTTTGATATCATGTATTGTTACTGATGATCTAAAGAGAGCATCTATAGTTGAGATCAATTCTGAAACTGATTTTGTTGCTAAGAATGATAAGTTCCAAAATTTTGTAAAGGAAGTAACGGAAATTGCTTTAGATAATGATGCTGATAAGATTTTGGATGCTAAGTTTAAGACTTCTGACAGAACAGTAAAAGAAGAGTTAAGTTTCATAATATCAGTAATTGGTGAGAATATTCAGTACAAGAGATCAAGAAATTTGCAAGTAAAACATGGTATTATAGGTACTTATACTCACAATGCAGTTGCTCCTGGCGCTAAAATGGGTAAAATAGGAGTAATAGTTTGTTTAGAATCTGAAGATAATAACTATAACGTAGAGGAAGCCAAGGAGTTTGGTAAGAAATTATCAATGCATGTGGCTGCAAGTAATCCTAAGTTTTTATCAATAGAAACAGTTCCTAGTGATGTATTAGCAAAAGAAAAAGAAATAGCAAAGGAGCAAGCAATATCATCTGGTAAGCCTGAAGCAATAGCTGAAAAGATAGCGGATGGTAGAATAAAGAAGTTCTACGAAGAAGTGGTTTTATTACAACAATTATATTTTGAAGACAATAAATCTACTGTAGATGATATAATAAAAGCCTTTAATAAGGAACATAACACTAAATTCAAAATAGTTGACTTCGCAAGATATCAACTTGGTGAGTAATTATATTATTTGGAATATAGTAATGGTTTGGCAATTGACTGGTAAGTTCAATCGTCATCCCATTGAGAATAGTAAAAGTTTTTTGTTTCAATTTATTTCTGATTTTAATCACTACGTGTTGTTCTTTGAGTATTCTGGTGTGTTCCATTCTAATCTTTAATATTTTTTAATATTTTTTCACATTTGATAATTAATATTAATTTAACACTTTATGTGATATACTTCAAAGTGAATAGTGAATTTTTTATTAAGGACTTTATGAATAGTAAATTTTTGAAAACTATATTGATAGGTATGAGTTTGTGCAGTTTAGGAATTTTTTCTCAAACTGCATATACAATGAATAACATAGTACAAATACAACCAACAGTTGGTTTAAACAATATTGGTTCGACTTGTTATATGAATGCTTGTTTACAATGTTGGTCCAATGTAGCAGCAACTTCAAACCAAGTGCATAATATGTCTATTAAGAACCAATTAAATAAGGATACACAGCCATTATCATGGGCATTTGGAAGGTTACTCCAAAAAATATATAGGCCAAATAAGAACGATACACCACCATATTCCCCAAATGAATTTCGTGAAACATTGAGAAATATGAATCCTTTATTTGAACAAGATGCCGCAAATGATGCAAAAGATTTATTACTTTATTTTCTTGAACGAATGCATACGGAATTGAACAAATATAATGGAGATAATACAAACTTAGTAATGCCTGATAATATGAATCCAATAAATAAACAAGAAGTATTAGGCTGTTTTGACAAGGAATTTCACGAGAAATATAACTCTATATTTTCAAAGGAATTTTATGGATCAAATGTTAGTACTACAAGATGCTTGGGTTGCGGGATAGAAAAGTATAGTTACCAATGTTATTCCTTTTTAATATTTCCATTATTGGAAGCACTAAAAAATCGTACAATACAAATATTTAGAGATTTTATAAACCAATATTATGATAAAAATCCGTATTTGCTTAATCAACTCAATATTTTTGAGCAACAATATAATCAATGTTATAACGATGTACAGTGCACGAATATGATCAATCAGTTCATGCTACAGAATCCTGCTATGCAACATAAAGAAATTACAAACCGGATGCGAGAACCAGTAAATATTTTAGATGCTTTCAACCAGAATGAGAAAACTGAGTATTTTACAGGCGATAATATGATGTATTGTAATATTTGTCAAGGACAAAAAAACGCTATGATGCAAACAAAGATTGCTACTTTGCCCAATACATTAGTAATTATTTTGAATAGAGGAAAAGGTAACAAAGATTATAGAGGACAATTTTATTTTCCAATGGAACTAAATTTATCGCGTTATGCTGAATCTAATGATGGAACTAATGATTATTACTTATCAGGAGCAATAACCCATCTTGGAGAAAGTGGAGAAGGTGGTCATTTCATAGCTTATATTAGAGCATCACAATATAATGATGCATGGTATAAATGCAATGATTCTATGATTAGTCACGTTAATGATCCTACAGAAATTATAACAAGTGGGTCGCCTTATATTTTGTTCTACACTAAAAAAAATCGGAGTACAGATAATAATAGTAACAATAAAATAACGATAGACACAAATACTAATAAACTAAAACAATCTATAAAAGAAAATATGCAAAAGTA
>CACYBM010000055.1 GCA_902772645.1 uncultured Pseudomonadota bacterium
AAATAGAATAATTTTGATTGGCTTTAGTTCTATACAATATAGTTCCCTAACTAAATGTAGTAGTAGCTCCATATTTATATTCCCATGTACTTGAAGTAGCTTGTGAATTCCAACTATTATTATATGATACTTTTATATATACCGGTAGAGTAGTAATATTATCTAATGAAATATTGGAAAAAGTAATAGAATTATTAGTATTACTAAATGTATTCTAAGAATTACCAATTTTTAATGTATACGAATAATTAGAATTAATATTTGTTAATTCAAAAGTTATATTTATTGAAGAATAACCAGTTTTAAGACCAGTAAGATCCAAAATCTATTGAAAATTACTATTCTTATTATTAGTATTATTAGCATTATAAGCATTTGTTAATAACGTTATAGTCTGAGCATTATGATCAAATGGCCACTGATTAAAAACCTTTGTTCTACCGTATTTTGGAGAAACAAAAACTGGATCTTGTGCTGGACAATAACCATCATTATATGTAGTTAATGTAAATTGTCTTTCAAAACAATAGTCACCAATTGCTCCGATACTATCATCATATGTCACTTGATCTGCTGCAAATGTAGTTTTAGGGAATACTCCACTCAATCGTAATTGATGATCCTCATTCCAAGTTAATGCCCAAGGTATTTCATTCTATTGTACTATTAAATTATTAACATTGTCTACTTGTCTAACACTAATATCGTTATTTGATGTTACTACACCAGTAGGCCAATTCCAAGTATCACTTTGATTTAAATAAGATAAGCTTATATCATTTAATGATATCTAACGAATTTTATATTCACGAAATTCACTAAAACTAAATGAAACAACAGGAATAGTTATTTGATGTGATTCTGTACCTTTTTGATTTACAGTAATATAATATTGATAATTATTAAAATTAGTATAAAATAAACTTGGTGTTGCAACACCATTAGTATCTTTAAATTCTAACTGACAACTATAAACATCTTCATTATTACTAATTTTGCCAGTAAAAAAACTATTAGAATCTGTAGATAATTGAATAGCACCAGTATCTGTATTTTTACGATACCAAACAACACTATCATAATCTCCCACAATAGTATATTCAATTGTCCAAGAAAAATCTGTAATAACATTTCCAGCAGTAGTTTCTATACGACCATTCCCTTGATTTTCTTGAGAATAATAACAATAATTATTAAATCCATTATTATTAACTGTAATAGATGTAATTCTATTAAATACAGAAATTGTAGTACAATTAGTTCCTGTTATAGTAAATGATCTTGAATAATTATTAACTCCATATAATGTTAATTCAATTTGACCAAAATATACTAAAGATGTTTGATCTTGAAACAATGCGTGACTAATTTCAAAAGTATGCGATTCAAAATCACTCTTATTAGTACTCTCAACTAAGTTGTTATAAGTTTTTGTAGCTATTGGAGTTGTCTTATTATCTGAAGAAAAGAGTTTATAAGTAATATCACACTTATTAGCACAATTCGGCCAAGTAAGTAAATTGTTTATTGTAAAATTAAAACTAGTACTATCAGAATAAATACTTGTTGATGGTATCGTATACGATATTAAATTACCAGACGTAGGTAAGTTATATTGATATAAATCTGTATTAAGTTCACTAATTGTTTTAGCATAAATATGAATATTATCAATAATTTTTGGCTAATTCTAGCCCTAGACACCAATAGCCACAAATCGAATATCATATCCACTATAAGGTTGCTCTGCAATTCTCCAAGAATTTGCATTATCGGTTCCATCAGTATTTGTATCTGGTATTGTTGTGGTATAAGTATATAAATATGAATTACTATTAATATTAATAATATCAACACTAGTATTATTAATTGTTTTCCAAATTGTATCAGTATATCGTTTTCTCTCAAATCTACCTCGTACAACATTCATCAAACCATTGATAACTAATTGAATTTTTGTTCCTGGTTTAAAACCAATATTTGTGAATGAATGAGTTGAGCTCTATAAATTCTAACCATATTTTAATACAACGCCAAAATTGCTAGTTTCCTACAATCTAATTACATTTGCAATAGTAACAATACTTTCTACATATTGATTATTATTATTAGTACTTGGAGATTCTGCATTTAATTTTAATAAGCGTAATTTTAATTGTACTCCTCTTAATTCTTTATTATTATTCTAATCTATATAGCAATGTAACACTATACTTCCATTTGTTGTTCTTTGTAACCATACATTTTTTAATTGTTGATTACATGTTTGCATCTATGACTTATCTGTTGTTCCATATGTTATTTGCTGCCAGTTTGCTTCCTAAGAAGAAAAATTATAAAATAATTGAGGACTATAGTCTTCTTCTTCTCCTTCCCCATTTTCATATTTTTGTCCAATGTTGAGATAAGTTCCTTGAATAGTCCAAGTAATAGTATAATTGTTGTGCTGTTTCGCTTCTAACTCTTGAGAATTAGTATTTTTATTTGAATCTTGTACTCCCGTAACATTAACTTCATTCGAAAAACTATTAAGCTATATTATTGATGTTAAACTACGTCTACTGTATGAATTATTATTACTGACAATACATCTAAGATATGTCTTAGTATTTGCTTCAGTAACACTATTACAAGTTAATGTTCTTGTACTTGTTCCACTCCACCCATCTTCATCATACATAAGATACCATTTAGTAAAAGTTGGATCAGTAGTATATTGCCATTGATAATAAAACTAATTATTCCCATTTAC
>CACYBM010000056.1 GCA_902772645.1 uncultured Pseudomonadota bacterium
ATCTTTAATATCACGAGTTTCTTTATAATTGGCAAAAAACTTATCGTTAGCATCTGCTTTAACGGCTGCGATTTCCGAGTTTGTAAATACATAACTATCAAAGATTTTCTGATTAATACCAGTAACATCGTTAAAACGATTTTCTTGACTACGCAGAGCATTGCCCCAAATCTGATTAGTAAGCATAAGAACGTCTGCATTTTCTTTTGCAAGAATAGCATCACGTTCATGTTCTGCATGATGACCACCGCCAAACAAATCAAGACCACGACCATCACGACCAAATAATGCAAGTGCAGTACCAGCAATACCTAAACCAAGAGCAGTACCTGCAACACCACGAGAAGCATAATGCTTCTTACCTACCATGCTTCCAAGAGCATCAGTAGCACTTTTATCAAGCAAAGTCATTGTTTTAATAATAATTAGATTGTTAATAAAATTTGTTATTTGTAACCGATTACAGCACAAAGATAAGCATAAATAGCAAATAAAAAGACACACTTACAAAATAAATTGTAAATGTGCCAATATCAGCGAGTTACGTTGCAAATATGTTGCTAATGTTTTCGCCTATATTCAAGAGCTTTATCCATATCTTTAATACTCCACCTAAGTTCTTTAAAACCAATTTCTTTATATCCATCAGGAATTAGACCCATAGATAGATAAGTATTAAAACAAGATTCGCTACAATGTAAAACTTTATCACAAAGATATCTTTTACTATATCTTGGAATACCATTATTTAAAGTACTAAGAACATCTATTGCAGCATTAATTGATTCATCATCATCTGTAGTATTTCCTGCATCTATATCATCAATCGTCTTCTGCATAAGTTGTTTTAGCAATTTTAGCTTTGCGTTCATGATGTACTTGTTTAATATGAGTATATGCAGCAGCAAGTATAAATATACAAGCAATAATATAATAAGTTAAGAGTAATTGCATATCTGTGAATGGAATACCAAATGTAGCATCATAAGAAGCAATAGTAACATTTATAATATTACCAATTATTATAAGTCTATGCCATTCACAATAATTAAATCTATAACTAATCATTAATAGTAATATAGTAAATATAAGACTATTACCAAATATAAAATCAATTGTATAAGCTGCTGTATAACTACTAGTTATATAATATAGTGTATTATTTATAAGCATTGCCAACATTTGTATAATTGGCACATACTTTATTAATAAAAGCAATAATTTATTAAACATAACATCCACGACGTCCACCGCCTCCATACTGAGTTCTACCACTAGGATTACCTGGCTTTTTCGGTCCAGCACTTGCTGTACCTCTGTTTGGTCTTGCAAATCGTTTCATAACTTTAACATTTGTTTAATTAATACTAATATTATTTATAAGACTTCTGAAAAGTCTTTTACCGCCACAAAGATAATAAAAATATTTAATATATGCAAATAAATCTTCAAAAATCTGCAATTTTAATTTTAAGAGGCTTAAATTTTATAGTTAATGATTTACTTTACTTGATATTTTTAATTTAATATAAAACTAATAATAGCTTGCTAATTTAATTTTTCGAGCATAAAATAAGTGCCGACTAATTATAGCCGACACCTATTATTAAAATGAACACCTCCTAAATTATATTAAATACTAAGATTTTCGTCATATTGTTTATAACCAATTTTAAGTTTTTTAAGAATAGGTCTAAGAACCCAACTATAAAACACTGGTGCAGCAATAGCACTATTAAGTAAAACTACATAATTTGTATATCCTGCAAGAATATAAATTAAAGCTAAAACTGCAACACAACATACAAGAATAACTCGTTTAATTAATGTACTAACAGATTTTTCTTTATTGAGATAATCAACAAGTTTAATAATCATATAAGTTAGAACATTTACAGCAATCATATATGCAAAATCAAAATTTGCAATAATATTATCTAAAATTGTTTGAATATAATCCATAGCTTATTTTTCATATTTTGATTTATTAGGAAAGAGTTTTTCTAACTTAGCACATAATCCATCCCCTGTAGTGAAATCATATGTGCTAAACACTTCAATATTAGCTAAATTTAATTTATCAAAATCATCAGCATTATGAATTTTAATATCTTTTGTAACAACAAAATCAAATCCATATTTAGTATATTGATAATTTAGTAAATATAAGAAAGGCTCACAAGGAAGTTTATTAGTAATAACTCTTTCTAAATAAGTTCTACATTCTTCAATTATTTTTCTACTACAATGCATATTTCTATGAAGAGTAAAATAATAATCAGTTAGACCTTGCCTTTTAAGTTGTTTTCTATTTCTAATTAAAAATAATTGATAAAAACTATTAGAATCAGTTGGCAATCTATGTTGTTTAGTATTTTTACAATAATAAGGATAATTATTAAAATCTACATCTTTAACATAAAAATGGTCATCCATAGAAATAAGAAATTCATCACCAATATCAGTATTATCAACAACATATAACAGAGTTTTAATCATGTTTATATGTTTATCTTTTTGCGTATGAGCAAAAGGAAGATTTTTATTGCAATCGACTTGAATTAATTTATCACTAGCCCAATCTACTTTATCAGTAACAAATACTTTACCAATATTTTTACCATGTTTTTCAATAGAACGTAATGACATTTTTAATTCAAGTCCATTGCAATTACTACAACCATTTTTATAAATATAAAGAATATCCATAAAAATTATTCAGTAAAATTAGTTGCTCGAATATAAGCAGGATAATCATCTGTAATATTATAAACCATCAAGTCATTTACGTTATCAATAGCATTTACAGCTTGAATATGACTCTCTGTAACATCAAAAGTTTTAGCTGCATATAATTCTAAACGATATAAGAAATCAAGAGCATCATCAATAGTCATTGTTACAGATTTCAATTCTTCTCCAACATTATACCAAATTTTAGCATCAGTTTTACCAGCGTCTTTCTGAATTTTAAGAGAATTAACTAAACCAACTCGAGTATTTTTATCAAACCAAGTTTTATCTTCTCCAATATAAACACAATTTATTTCATCAGATTTATCATATTCTTTAATTATTTCTAAAAGTTGTCGTTTTGTACGAACAACAGTAGGTTTAGA
>CACYBM010000057.1 GCA_902772645.1 uncultured Pseudomonadota bacterium
TAATACTAGATATACTAGCTAATACTACCCCCCCCCCCAACGAATTCTGTATTGGTAAAGTCTTTGTGTTTATATATGTAGTATAAATACTATTATTACTTGTTGTCATAAAATCTTCTGAATTTATTGTATCTGTACTATCTTCACTATTCACTTTAATAACATCTCCAATAAAATTTATTGTTTTATTTTGATCATTAAACGAATCTTTTAAAGAAGTTGAAGCATAAATATTAGTATTACAAAACAAAGCAATACCTAATATTGCTGTTATCTTAATAACTTTCTTTGATATGAATATCTTATCCATATTTATTACAAAATAAAATATACCTATTACTTTAATGCTATACAATAGATGTTAAATAAAAGTTAAATATTGATGAGTAGGATGGAAAATATTTTTAAAATGTAGAATGTTAAAGAGAGAATGGATTAAAAATAACAATTGCTAAATAATCCATTCATGTAATTTTTTTATAATATAATTATAAATGTAATAATACAACTGTTAATTTAATATAAGTAATCTATAGTAAAGATTTAACTTCTTCTATTGTTAAACCAGTACCATTAGCCACTTGTTCAATAGATAAACCCATTTTAAAAAAAAATTTTAGTAGTTTTTTACGGCTATTACAGAACAATCTTAGCATTATGTTTTCATTTTTCTAAACTTTCAGCAAGTCATTTCTGTCTTACTTTCTCTAAGTAATCTCTCAATTTTGCTGCGTGGTTTCTGTCATACTTTTCTCTTGCTTCTAGATAGTCTAAATATACTTTTCATCCACATATTTCTTTCATATTCTCATATGCTTCCTTTATTTCTTTTACCTTTATTGGACTATTTATCTCTTTTGATTCTTTAAAAAATTAACCAGCCTTCTAATACTGGTGTTAGGTTTTTATATGTCTTTATCTTGGGTATTCTATTGGTATTATACTAAAGCTTAGTGTTATTACTTTTCTATTAATATTATAATTACTTGTATAACACAGATTGCCTACTGGTAATTCATCATCAAATATTTTCAATTTTTTTAATTTATAATCCAATATCTATAATTGATACTATTTCAGATTCAATATCCAATAATGAAACCTTTTTACATAATTGTTTAGCGCCATATAATAGAAATATGTTTAGTGAGTACGATGCATATGCGTCCGCTTGTTACACTAAGCATACTCCGTGTGTTAATATAAGTACCATTTTCTGTTTGTGATTGAATATCAATTATAAAAGTTCTAGTATCTGGGAAATCTCGCACCAACTCTGAATTCAACATTTTTATATGTTTTATTAGTTGTTGTTTATTTAAAACAGTATTTAGAAATGCTAAATAATGTTAACATTGGATTATCATCACTATCACCCAATACTTTCTTAAATATGTAATCTTCTTTTATATCCAGTTTTACTTCATATGTCATATTTAGTTACCTATAACGATTAATGACTAACTAATTATATCATATACTAATACGTGTTACCATATTTTTTAACTAATATTTAGTCAAACCATATATTACAGTAATATTTTTCAGGTACTATTAATTTTTAATACTATTTTTAAATACATCAACAAATGATAAATTTTTGTTTTTAAATATATCTGGAACTAACGATTTTGATGTCATGCCTGGCTGTGTGTTAATTTCTAAAAAGTAAATTTCTTTACCATCGTATCTCAGGTCTACACGAGCTATTCCAGTGCATTTACATGCTTTGTATGCATTCTGTGACATTTCAAACATTTTAGTTTCCGTTTCTGTATCTAAATCATAGTTAGAGACATGTTGTGATCCACCTTCTTTATATTTCGAATCAAAGTCATAAAATTTATTAATTGGTAATATTTCTAGCGCACCAATTGCTTGTCCATCCATTACTAGTACTGTAAATTCTCGACCACTTATATACTGTTCTATTATTATTTCACTGCCATAGGCCCAGCCATTTTCCTTTATTTTATTTAATTCTTCCTCATTATATATTATGAAAACTCCTATACTGGAACCGTTACAAGCTGGCTTCATAACAAATGGGTAATCTAAATTAAATTCTTCTGGTTTTACATTATTTATACCTGATACACGTATACAATTACCGGGCACAACATTTACTCCACTTGCTTTTACTAACATTTTACATATTTGTTTATCAAAGCACAAGGCAGATGATAAAACATTACTATTACTGTAAGGTTTCCCAAATACTTCAAGAATACCTTGAATTACTCCATCTTCTCCACCTATTCCATGTAATGCATTATATATATAATCTGGATCTGATTTATACAGTTCTTGTGTTATATATGCTAAATCTTTTTTAACATCAAGTTCATATACATCAAATCCTCCTTTCCTTAACAAACTAGCTATGTATTGCCCAGATTGTAATGATATTTCTCTTTCAGGAGACCATCCTCCTTCTAATACAGTTATCTTCATTGCTTTAAACATAATCTTGTACATTGCTTATTTCAATTTAATTATATGATATAAGGAAATTTATACAAAGGAATAAAAAAGCCCATAAGTTAGAAAATGTATCATAAGAATATTTTGCATTAAAACATTTATATTATATAATTTAATTGTGAGATACATAGGTAATTATATAAATAAATTATTACTAGTCATTCTACAGAGTGTGATAGAAGTGATATTGTTTATATGTAACTAACAACTTATGGAAATTAACAAATTACCAGAAATTTTACAGATCTTGAAAATAAAGGCAGCAGTATTAATGCCTAAGGCTCAACTGCCAGTATACATATCTCCCAGTAATTATGAAGAGATAGGAATGGAATTGATTGAAAATAACATTATAGGTATTATGCAACCTAATATTGGATTAGAGGAATTTAAGATAGGATGCGCAGGTGTAATAAAAGAAATACACAATATTGACGATAATATAACAATAATAGTACAAGGATTATGTAGGTTTGAGATAACTGAAATATTACCAACTGATAAAAATGGATTGGAAAGATCTAAGGTATCCTATAGTAAATACAATATAGATATGAATAATAATGAAGCAGTATTTGATACTACATCTTTATTTTCAGCACTAAATACATACTTTAAAAATCTGTCGATATCTCCAAATTGGGATGAAATTTCAAAGACGTCACCACAACTATTAATATCAGCACTAGTCATGGCATGTCCATTACATCCAAGTGAAAGACAATCACTATTAGAAACAGTTGATATTCAAGATCAATCTAACATGATAACTAGAATAATTGAAATCAACTCTTTCGAAAGATTTAAATCAAGAGCATTAAACTAAACATGTAAAACAATAATAGTAATAATAAAAAATACTCAGGATAATAATTGCTTCTAGTTTTTATACATCTTCGAATACAATATAACTAACAATATAACTAAATTAATATTATTAATTATTTTTTAAACGCCTCATTATGCAAAATGTAGCATAGTAAATAAATGCTACTTTGTAGAGTCATTTATCATATTCGTAGAATTATTCATTATACAATTATAGTATACAATAGACAATAGATTCGAAATAACTGGAAAATTATCATATATACTTTTCACTAAATGTTAGTGTATACATGTATTATATGTTTCTCAATTACCACCTTTCTTATAATATTGTAACTTTATTGTATTTATTGTAAAACTTGACTTGTTTTTTTTGTATTAGAATGAATATGAGAAAATAATATTTTTTATTGGAGTTTTATATGTCAAGTAGACTTGTACACGAAGTGTGTACTAATAAATATTTAAAAAAGTTAGCATTATGCCTAACAATTGGCATCTGTGTAAGTAATGGTATTATTCACAGTATGGAAAACAAACAAAATATTCCTGTGCAAAAAGATGATATTAGCCAAGTAATTAATAATATTGAATCTTCTATCCAGGAAGCAAGAAACAGATTTAA
>CACYBM010000058.1 GCA_902772645.1 uncultured Pseudomonadota bacterium
AAAAATACCAATGAGACATTATCAGTTGTATCAAACACAATGCAAAATCTTATAATTAATGTAGATTCACAATCGAAGATATTCACATCTGAATGTGTTTTACAACAAGCATTAGTGCACTGTTTTTCGATGCTGGATTATAACAGAGAGCAATTAAAAAATGCAAAAAATGATCCAGGCATAGATTATTTGACAAAGAAGAGATTACAAAAGCAAATAAATAAATTGCATTTAGTATATGAGCAATGTCTGAAAATAGTATGTCATTTGATAACATACCGTTCCACAAAATAAACTAATAACATCATGTATATCAGTAATTAAATACTGGTATACAGTATGTTAATTTTCATTAACATATAATATTGTTATGTTTCTCAACAATGTTGTATTTTGCAATCAAATCTCTTTTATATCAAGAAAGTTTCTAAAATCCTTGCAAAATTTTATACACTTTATTATATAAATACAATGCGACAATCAATTAATTATAAATTATTATCAATATGTAATATATACTTTTGTATAGTTTAAAGTAAAATGATATAATGATATTTCAATCATAGTTTTATGTAAAATTTTCTTAAAAATTTTTACAAAATTTAACAATATTTTAACTTTCCACAACACAAACTTAAAATGCAAGTAACAAAAAAAGGGGTTTATGAAAATTAACTTCCATGCAATATTAGTCAGTATTGCTGTAATAGCGTGTAGCAGTATTAATGCTGCTGATTTAGACAATTATTCTAATAACTATGAGTTCTCTAATAGAATATTTAATAAAATAGGAGAAATACTAAATACTGATATTGAATTAAAAATGAATTCCTGTTGTGGTATATGCAATTTAACTGATGGAGCATATTCAACTGCAGAACAATTGAAATTAGCAGCATTTTATCTTTGCAAAGATGTGCCTGGATCAGAGGATTTTAAAGGACATTCTGATGTATTTAATCTGTGCCTAGACACACTAAATCGTCAGGTTAATAAATTTGAAATAACAACTAGTGAACAAAAAAATAACGAAATAAAACTATTATTACAACAATTGCATCCAATTATTATTAATAAATAAGGATTGTATACAAAATTTTAAATGAAGGTATACTATTCACATAGTATATCTTTACTGATACTGATTGTCAATATCGGTAAAATATTGTAATAATATAGCATTTTATAATTTTTTATTATGCATTCTCTTCTTCTAAATATTTTTGATTATAATTAATATTGTTATGATTATAATATATTTTAAAAAAAAAGAAGCTACTGCTATATTATTGAAATAGCCTGATAGATTTACATATAAGTGTAATAATTATCTAAATATTTAATCTGTACGAAATGTTCTATAGTAGTTATATACCAAATAAATAAATCAGACTTTATAATGTATAATAAGCTATACCATTGTATTTTAAATGTTTAAATATGATAATTAGTGATGCTAAATTCACGGAATATATACCTAATGAATGTAATAAAGCAGTTGTTGGATTATCAGGTGGTGCTGATAGTTTATGTTTAACTCTCTTAATAAATGAATATGCAAAGCAAAATAATTGTAAATTAGTTGCTTGCATAGTTGATCATAAGTTAAGGCAAGAATCATCAACTGAAATCTTACCAATTATTGACATATTAAAAAATAATAATATAGATTATGAAGTATTAGTTTGGAAACATGATAAGATAAATACTAAGATAGAGTTACAAGCTAGACAAGCTAGATATGATCTATTGTATAACTTCTGTAAAAATATTGGATATGATTATCTATGTATTGCTCACCATGCCCTAGATCAATGGGAGACATTCTTTATGAGATTATCTAGAGGATCTGGTATTAAAGGCTTGTCATCTATTCGTTATATTTCTGAATTAAAAGACATAAAATTATTGCGTCCATTATTACATTTTACTCCTCATGATATAAGAGATACTTTAAACTACAGATTTAATATTAATAAATACGTAAAAGATTCAATGAACTATGATAATAAATTTGAAAGAGTAAAATGGAGACAATCATATGATCTGTTAGCTAGTGATAAATATAATTTAAGTATCAAAAATGTAAATACTTCTATAGAAAGAATACAGAAAGCAAATGATTGTATAGAGTTTATTTTAAAGGAAAATATTAATGCAATATATAAAAATAACTATTTAAATCTAAAATTATTTAAACAACAACATATAGAAATGCAAATGAGAATATTACGATATATTGTTAATACATTCTTTCCAGAAAAACAAATAATATCATATGAATTACTCGAAAGAATGGTAATTGCTATTACTGATAAAAACTTTAATGCAACTAATTTTTGTCATTTAGTATTCAAAAGGGATAGAACAAAAAATGTAAAAGTATACATTGAAAATAGAAAAACTATTTAGTATACTATTTATTATTGACTGTTTATCCGATACATTCGTTACTACTAATTATATCATAAATTTACTATATAAACAAAATTTAGTCAATAATATGTAAAAAACTATGTATTATCAATATTTATTATTAGTAATTTTATGTATGTGTGATAAATATGAGAATGCTATTTAATTATTTTGGCTGTATTATACACATAACATATAGATTTCATTGTGCTATTTTTGTAGAATAAATATATATGGAATGTAATTTTTTATTTTATACGTAGATGGCAAACATGTTCGATTCACAAAATGATACTAATAAGAAATACGACTTTCAAAGTGGAGCAAGTAATAAAAGTGAATCTTTAAATAATGGTAAGCATGTATCCCCAATAGTTAGTTTTATGCCTCCTAAACCAGTAGTATTGGTAGGTTTGATGGGCAGTGGCAAAACTAGTATTGGTAAGAGATTGGCAAAGAGATTCGATTTACCATTTTGTGATTCTGACCAAGAAGTTGAAGATGCAGCTGGATGTGCTATTGGGGACATAGATTCAGTATTTGGAGAAGGTGCATTACAAGAAGGAGAGTTGAAAGTAATATCAAGATTAATAAATCAATGTGTACAAGTAATAGCCACAGGTTGCTTATCTTTTACTTATGAGGATACTAGAAGATATATTAAGGAACATGCCATCTCAGTATGGCTTAAAGGGGATTTAGAAACATTATTATTAAGAGTAACAGGTAAAAAAGATAGACCTCTATTAGAAGCAGGTAAAGAAAAAGAGATACTTGAAAAAATGATAGATGATTATTATCCATTACTAGAAGAATCAGATGTAACTGTTACCACTCTTGATGAACCAGCTGGTATAACTGTAGATAGAGTGATAATAGCAATAAGTGATTTCATTAAGTCTACATATCCTGATTACCATATATTAAGATCAGTATAGTAATTAATTATATATTATATATATATGAAATTCTTAGATGAAGCTAAGATATATTTAAAAGCTGGAGATGGTGGAAGTGGTTGTGTAAGTTTTCGCCATGAAAAATTTATAGAATTTGGCGGTCCTGACGGTGGAGCAGGAGGTAATGGTGGTTCCATATACTTTATAGCATCTAGTGAGAATAATACATTGATAGACTATAGATACCAACAGCACTTTAAGGCTGAAAGAGGTGGAAATGGTCAAGGGCAAAACAAAACAGGTAAAAAAGGTAATGATTTATATCTTAAAGTTCCTGTAGGTACTCAGATATTAGATGATGATAAAATATCAGTAATAGCTGATCTAATTGAAGAGAATCAGATTGAATTAGTAGTAAAAGGTGGTAATGGAGGACTAGGGAATAATTATTTCAAAAGCTCTACTAATAGAGCTCCAAGATATAGACAACTTGGTACATTAGGAGAAGAAAAGTGGGTTTGGTTGAAATTAAAGCTTATAGCAGACGTAGGATTGTTAGGCATGCCAAATGCTGGTAAATCTACATTCTTGTCATCAGTAACAAATGCTAAGGCTAAAATAGATGATTATCCATTTACCACTATTACTCCTCAATTAGGAGTTGTTTATAACAATGGTACTACATTTGTAATAGCTGACGTTCCAGGATTAATAGAAGGGGCTCATTTAGGAAAAGGATTAGGTGAGAAATTTTTATCACATATAGAGAGATGCTCTATATTATTACATTTATTAGATGCTTCTGAACCAATGGATAATATAATAAATAATTATAATGTAATAAGACAAGAATTAAAATTGTATAACGAGGATGTTTATAATAAACAAGAAATCATAATATTAAATAAATCAGATGTAGTTGATAGTAATAATTTAAGTAAAATAAAAAATGAATTGCAAAAAATAACAAATAATAATATTTATATAATATCAGCTCATAATAAAAAAACATGCATTCCAGTAATAAATTATATAGAGAAAATAATAAATAAGAATAAGAAAATTGATGAGTGGTAATTAGTAATTAAGAACAACAATTAATGAAGTTAGTTCTAATAATAAATTGTTATTGAAGTTTACAACACTAGAATGTTGGTTAAAATCTGAATCTTCTAATATTTTCTTACTTTTTACAATAGTGATTTATATGTAATGTATTATGTTGTTATCATAATAGATTGACTTTTCTAATTAAAAATACGATATTAGCATTTTTAAAAACTTTTATGATTTATTGACACATGCTGTTTTCCACTATACAATATTTATATAAAACTCAATACTAATAAAAAAGTTAATCTTAAAATATCAACATTATTTTATAATATAATTAAATTATGTATGGCATATAAACTTTGTTTTAATCCATTGGTCTATGATTATCAATTTTAACAATTGTTGATACTCTATATATTACAATACAAAATACATTAATTTATAATAAACATTAAATTCATTATGTTAACATGTAATACATTATAAAAATTCAATGATAAATCCGTCGTATTGTTAATGCATCCTGACAATTAATACTTTTATATTATAATTATTGTATATGTTTCTTTTAATATATAAAAATCACATTGAAACTTCTAAAAAAATTTTTAACAGTAAGTGGTATGACTCTTATCAGTAGGGTATTAGGGGTCATAAGGGAAATGATACTATCTGTATATTTAGGCGCTAGTCTTGAGATGGATGCTGCTTTAGTAGCAATGAAATTTCCCAAATTTTTTAGAAAAGTATTTTCAGAAGAAGGATTAAACTCAGTATTAGTACCATCGCTAGCCGAGTTGG
Organism: uncultured Pseudomonadota bacterium; assembly: GCA_902772645.1. GTDB lineage: Bacteria > Pseudomonadota > Alphaproteobacteria > RUG11792 > RUG11792 > RUG11792. Next base: position 5,172 of record CACYBM010000058.1, read on the forward strand.
AAGTAAAAAGTAAGAATAAATTTGCTAAATTATTTTCTTCCGAAGTTTTTTCTATAGTATGTTATGTAGCATTAATAGTAACTATATTAGTAGTAATATTTGCTAAATACTTTGTATTACTTATGGCACCTGGATTTGCTGATGATCCTGAAAAATTCTCGTTAGCAATAGATTTTACACGCATAATGTTTCCAAGTGTTGTATTTTTAGCACTCGCAGCAATATATAGTGGAATATTAATTTCTCACCAAAAATTTGGATTATATACTGTAAGTCCACTTCTTATTAATATAACATTAATCATTTCAATATTGCTTTCTAGAAATTCCTTACATCCAGGAAGGGGATTTGCATTTGGAGTTTTATCAGCAACAGTAATACAATTTCTATATTTTTACATTATTATAAAATTTAAACACTTAACTACACCACGTTTTATTATTCCTAGCTTTACTAAGAGTGTAAAACAGTTTTTCAAAAAGCTTGCTCCAGTAATTGCAAGTGCAGGAGTAGCTCAAATAAATGTTTTTGTTGATTCTTTCTTTAGTTCATACTTATTCACTGGATGTATTACTTACTTATATTTTGCAGATAGATTAAATCAATTACCACTATCACTTTTTGGTATTTCAATGAGTATAGTACTGTTACCAGAAATATCTAAAATAAAAGCAAAAAATCAAACTAATAATGATGAGGAAGTAAGAAATATATGCAAGGAATCAATATTATTTACGTTACGATTAACTTTTCCTGTCGTTATTATTATGTCAACATTGTCCTATAATTTTATAGATTTTATTTACGGATACGGTAAATTTACTAAATTTGATGTATCTAATACTGCCACAGTATTAAGTATCGTATCATTAGGATTACCTGCTTATGTGTTAGCAAAAATACTATCAGCTATATTCTTTGCACAAAAAAATACAAGAGCTCCAATAAGAGCGGCAATGATTGCAATATGTAGTAACTTAATACTTAATGCATTACTTATGAAGAAATTCCAATTTGCAGGAATAGCAATTGCAACGATGATTTCAGGATATTTACAAATGTTTGTACTTAGTAAATACTTGGGTAAAACTAATATATTCAATAAACAATTTATATTACAAATAAGTAAAATATTAATAGCTACAATCGCGATATATATTTCTATATCATTAGCACAACATTTTATAATAATACAAAATAGAAATGAAACAATAAATAATATATTAGTATTATCTATATACTCCTTCATAGGACTATTAGTATATGCAGTAATGCTATATGCATTAAAAGACCAAGCTGTATGTAATATATTAGAAAAGTATAAGAAGAGAAATAATAAGGAGTAATAAAAAACTCCTTATATAGTACTTGGGCCTACATATTATTGATTGATTTTTATTTGTTTATCATAATTTTTTACTTTTTCTAGTTTTGTTCTATTATTTGTTCAATTAATAATATTTTGTACTACTTTATATACTTTTTAATTTACAAATTCAATATATAATATGTAAAATAATTTAGTTTCACAGTTGGTCTAATTGTATAATGCTAATAAAAATTTTATTCATTCCTTATAGTAAATAAAATCATTAATTAATTTAATTTTGGATTTATTAAAATATTGTTCCAATTCTTTGTGTTCTTCTTCAGATTGTTTAAAATTATTGTCGTGTTGAGACTGAAATTGATAATATTTATGTACAGTATTCCTTAAACAGTACCTATTCCTATCCTGTTTTATCTTACATTTGAATTGTGGTTCATATTCTTCATCTTTATCGCTATTAGTAAATATTTCAATATCATCTTTATTTTTATTAATAAATCTTTTCGTATTTAGCGAATCATTTTTATTTATTTTTATGATATTATCTTTCACAACGATTTCTTTTTTCGTTTTATCATCAAGCAATATATATTCATGAGAATTTTTATTATTACATTGTTCTTTACCTAGCAAGTTATTATTGGGTTTTACATTATTATTAAAAGTATTATAATAATATAGCTCTAATAAATTTGTTTTATCATAATTAATATTATTATTAAATTGTTTAGATGCATTTTTAGAAATTTCGTGGTTTTCATTTTGCTCCTTTATTCTTTGTGCATTCAATACTGATTTTTTTATAACATTAATTCTATCTTCTGTTTTTGTGTTATTCATATTGCTATTAACATTATTTTGTTCTATATTCAATGCATTGTTACTTTTGTTATTTAGTTTTTTGTTCAAGTGATTTTCTTTGAAATTTTCTTTTTCCATGTTATTACTAATTAATATACGCTTATTATACTTCTTATCATTAAATCTTTTCTTATTTAAGAAAGTTTTATTATTGTTTATTTTATTATAGTTTATATCATTATTGATTGGTCTTTCATTATTAAAAATATTATTATTAATGTTAATATTATTCTCTGGTATTAAATTAGTTGATATGACGTTATTTGCATTATTTGTTAAATTTCCATCTTGTAATTGTATTGAAGCAATAGGTTTGTTGTTAGTTTCATTTAAGTCTGATAATTCTGATTCATTGTCATTACGTAAATAGGATGGTGTAAAATATTCATCACTGTGCAACAAACTCTCATAATTACTATTGATATCATTATTATCCCACCAAACCATACTATTCACACCAGTAGTGCATATAACTATTGGTAACAAGATTTTATAAATTTTTAACATTTAAACCTCCTTTAATAAAAGGTACTACTATTAGTACAATATGATTATATACTATTTGTTAACTAAAAAGCAATAGGTTTTTCTTGATTTTATAAATTAAATACATTATATAATAAATAGTATTCAAAAATTCCCTATTTTATAATTCAATGCTTCGTTTATGTCTTCTTTACTAATATTCATTGATTGTTTCATGTCTGCTATTGTCCTAGCAACTCTTAGTATTCTATGGAATCCCCTGGTAGAAATATCTAAATTATCTATTGATTTTTGTAGGAGACTTTTTGATTCATTATCTAATTCGGTAATACTTTCCAAGTAGTTAGTACTTACTTGGCCATTCAATTGATTATTATATAAATTTGCTTTTTCTGCTCGTTTTATTTGAAAATTTCTTGTCATTACCACTCTTTCTTGTATTATTGAAGATTTTATATTATTGCCTTTTCTTTCCAGTATATTATTCTCTATTGATAATAGTGTACTACTACTGATGTTTTTTACATAAATAATTATATCAAATCTATCCAATATTGGTCCTGATATTCTATTTCTATAATCCATCGCACATACTGGTGACTTATTACATTCTTTATTTTTATTACCAAAATACCCACATTTACATGGATTCATTGCTGCAATCAACTGAATATTTGCTAAATACGTTATATGCTCTTTTGCTCTTGATATAGTAACTGTTTTATCTTCTAATGGCTGTCTCAAAGCTTCTATTGTTTGCCTCTGGAACTCGGGTAATTCATCAAGGAACAGTACTCCATTATGAGCTAATGAAATCTCACCAGGCTTTGCTGATGAACCTCCTCCCACCATTGCTACTAACGATGTTGAATGATGAGGAGCTCTATATGGTGGATTATACACTATACCATCCTCAGGTAACATTCCAGCTAAACTATATATACAAGTAGTTTCCAGTGCTTCTTTCGGAGTTAAATCAGGCAATATAGTTCTTAATCTTGAAGCTAACATTGATTTACCAGATCCTGGAGGGCCAATCATAAGTACATTATGCTTACCACAAGCTGCAATTTCTAGTGCTCGCTTTGCTTCAAAGTGTCCTTTAACATCAGAAATATCTTCATTATATGGAGCATTATATTTTATAACATTGTCAGTATTAATAATTGGTATTTGAGATTTACCCTTTATATGATTAATTAACTGTAATATATTTGGTGGAGCTATAATACTATCATTACCACTCCATCTTGCTTCATTTGCACATGATTGCGGACATATTATAGACATATTGTTCTCATGAGCATAAATAGATGCACAAATAGCTCCTGGAACATGATTTATCGATCCATCCAGACCAAGCTCACCTATAGCTATATAATTATCATGCTCGGATAAATCTATAACTTCCATTGCTCCTAATAATGCTATTGCTATTGGTAAATCATAATGTGAACCAATTTTTGGAATGTCAGCTGGGGCTAGGTTTACTATTATCCTCCTTGCTGGGAAACCAAGTCCTATACTGAAGAATGCAGATCTAATTCTCTCCTTAGCCTCAGCAACGGCTTTGTCAGGTAAACCAACAATGCAAAAAGCTGCTAAACCAGGAGAAATTTGTGCCTCAACTACTACTTCTATTATCTTCATACCAATCGAAGAGATAGTTTTAACTTTAGACATCATTATTATTTATATATTATTATTTAGTTATGTATTTACATGAAAATATATATACTATAAAAATTAAATTTTAATTAATGCAAATCACACTTTTTATACTAACATTTTATATCATTAAATCTTATTTTATAATATATTGCTTCACCAGTATGATAATAATATCAAATAATATTTTAATTATCCTAACATTGTAAAATGTAGTACAATTATTTATTATTAGTTAAAACATTGTAAAGACATGTTATAATATTGAGTTGTCCCAATTATTATTACATATCGACAATAAACATATGTATACAAATTCATATCACAAGTACTCATTTTATATATAAAATTTAATATCTTTAAATAAAGATTCAAATAGGGAGTATAACTACATTCCAATATCGATATAATTCTCTACAACAATTTTATATTATAGTATATTCCTATGAGTATTGTATATCAAGATATCTCCAATCTAGCAGATAAACACGATACAATGATATTCTTACTTTTATTACATTAATTATTACCATTCGCAAATTTCTTTAACATATCAATTGACTTCTGCAGATTTATTATTTGAAAACTTCTTGCATCTTCAACAGTATTTATTTTATCAATTACTCTTTGTACTATTAAATTTGCTAATTTTTGTTTTATTCTAGAATTGATATCGTCCTCTAGTTTCTTATAATTGTAAGTATTTATCTCTCTCTTTTCTTTTATAATATTTTGAATTTCTTCGTTTCTTTTATTAATTATTTGTTCTGCCGTTTCTTGAGCTTCATTTATAGCTTGTTCCATATATTTATCTTCATTCTTTATACTTATATTTAAATCATCTATCTGTTTAGATAATGACTGTTTTTTATTATGCAATTGATTTATCTCATCTTTTATTTTATTGATACCATTTGATATTGTATTATTTACTGACTTATATGCAAACTTATACAACAAATATACCATTAATACAAAACTAATAATTAAATATGTGTGCACATCTTGGAATATATTCATTTTTCAATCTCATCTTTCTTTTGAGGAAACATTTTTGTAAATAACTCCTGAGCAACGTTTTCTATTTGTTCATTCAATGTCTTATTAAGATTTCTTATTATTGTATCAGCTTCCTTCCTCGATTGCTTAATAGCTATTTCATTTTCAGTTTGTAGTTCTCTATTAGTTTGATCTAATAATACATCACACTGGTACTGCGCTCTTTCTATTATTTTATTTGTTTCTATTATTTTCTTATTCTGTACTTTTTCCAATTTATTAGAGAGCTCATCTACTTGCTTTTCCAAATCTTTTATATTTTTTTCTAAAGATTTTATGTAATCAGCTCTCTGTTGCACCAACTTATTCATTCTTGGAATAAATAATTTTTTAAAAGCAACTCCTAATACCAATAAGCAAACTATAAGCCAAAATATTTGTGATATGTAAAAACTAGTATCAAGCTGTGGAACCATGTTAATTATTCCTAATTATTATATAACCAATTTTATACTGCAAATAATATAATCATAGCTACAACGAAAGCTAATAGAGCTATTGACTCCAACAAAGCAAATGATAATATACTATTAGATTTCAATTCACTTGCTGCTGAAGGATTGCGTGCTATAGATTCAGTTAAAGTAGCAAATAGTTTACCTAATCCCAATCCAACTCCAAATAGCGGCAATACTGCTATTCCAGCTCCTATTAATTTTGCTGCTTCTACATCCATTTATTTTCTCCTTTCTTTATTTTCAACAGTTAATGATTCAGATAAATATATACATGATAGTACTGCAAACACGTACGCTTGTAAAACACATACTACTAGTTTGAATACGTTCAATAATACATTAACAATCACTGGAATAATTGCAAGTCCACCAGATAAAAATGACAAACTAGCCAATGACACTGCGAAACTAGCTATAATTTTAATCATTATGTGTCCTGATACCATATTAGCAAACAACCTAATTCCTAAACTAATTGGCCTAAAAGCAAAGGACATTAGTTCTATTATTACAAAGAACGGTGCTATATAAGTAGGTATTCCATCTGGACAAAAATGCTTTAAATAATGCATTCCTTGATTGCAAAATCCCACTATTATTGAAGATATAAATACTAGACATGCCATACATAATGTCACTACAAGTTGACTAGTAAATGAAAAAGCGTAAGGGAGCAATCCAATCATATTTCCTACTGTTATAAATAAAAATAACGATAATATATATGGAAATAATTGTGATCCTTTTTCACTTACATTACTATCAATAATTCCATTTATAAATTTAAACAATGATTCTAAGCAATACCTTAGTTTATTAGGTATTATGGCCTTATCTGATGTACCTATGAAAAATAAAGCACATACTACAAGTACCACTACTATCATATACAATGATGAATTAGTAATAGATATATCTATACCAAACAATTCTAAAGGTATCAGCGTCTTTACTTCAAACGACGCCATTGGATCAATCATTGTTCAATCTATACATTACTATAACTAGCATACCTAATTATAGTATATCATGAATATAAGAAAATTTCCATACATTCATCATAAAAATATAAAGCATAATAAAAAGTGTTGTATATAAAACAATACTGTTATTATCAACAAAAATATTTTATATTACAACCAATATATTGACAAATATTAATATAAGATATTTTTTAAATAAAAACTAATCTATATACTTCAATACTATTTTTTTGTCATTAAAATACTTTACATTATTATTATATATTTGTTTATTCTCATGACCTTTCCCTATTATTGCAACTATATCATCTTTCCCCATTAGTGATATAGCCGTTTTTATTGCCTCTTCTCTATCAGATACTTCAATAGCTTTTGGACAAGTCTGCATTATTGCTTTCCTAATTAGTAATGGATCCTCATTTCTAGGATTATCATCTGTTACTATTGGAATATCAACCAATTCATTAGCTATACTCCCAAATTCTTGCCTTTTAGTTGTATCTCTATTGCCACCACATCCAAATACACATATTAATTTCCCCTTACAATACTTTTTTAATGTATTTAAAGCTGTTTTAAATCCCTCTGATGTATGTGCGTAATCAATGAATATATTTTTAGTAATCTTTTCCATACGTCCAGACAATGGCTTTAATTGGTTTATAACACTAACTATTTTATATATATCCATTCCAGTAACATACAATAAAGATATCGCACATAAGACATTTAATAATTGGAATTCTCCAGTTAACTTTAATTCTAAATCTGTAAATACCTTATTATTAATATTTAAATCGAATTTAATATTATCTATATCAGAAACTATATTGTAAGCTCTTACATTATTATTTTGGTTCAGTCCATATGTAATTATATTACTATGTATGTCACTTATTTGATTGTATAAATATTCATCGTCCCCAAATAATACAGCCATTTTATTTTGTTTTAATATATCTCTAAATAGTAATAATTTAGATTTAAAGTATTCATCATGTGACTTATGGTAATCCAAATGATCAGATGCTAAGTTAGTAAAAGCAGCTGTTTCTAGTACTACAGAATGTAGTCTCTTTTGATCTAAAGCTGCACTTGAAGCTTCAAATACTAAATTTTCAATATTATTTTCAGATAGATAATTTAGAATCTTATGTAAGCTAACAGGATCAGGAGTAGTTAAATCTGGAATAGTAATACCATCTGGATTTACTTTGTTCCCATTTACAAATAACCCTAATGTACCAAGATTAGCTGATTTTATATTGCATAATGACCATATTTGACTAACGAAATATGCTACTGAACTTTTACCATTAGTACCAGTAATAGCAATGTTAGTCTTAGGTTGCCTGGCATAATAGAAACTTGCCAATTCAGAAGCTAATAATCGAGCATCATTTACCAATACAATTCTATTGTTATCAATCCAATTACAGTATTCTTGTGTAAAAACTAATTTAGCACCTTTTCTTATTGCTTCAGATATATGCTGTACTACATTATCACATGGTATAGCAACAAATATATCCCCTTTTCTTACAATACGGGAATCAGTACAAAATGAACTTAATTCCACAATTAACAATATTTTAAGTATTTGAACATATTTTGTATTCTACAAGGAAATAGCCAAAAAGTCAAATGCTATACACAGAAAACACAGTAATACAATATTATTACAAAATGTTTTACCAATAGTGAAAATACATAAAAGTATATGAGGTACAAATTAACTATTATTTAACACATCCAATATATCCTCTGTCATAGATAGATTAAGTTAGAACTTTTGTATGTATGATGCTGTGTAAAGTAAAGTTTCTTATTCCATTTTTACTATTATTAAATAATAATATAACATACAGTATTGAAAATGATGATAATTATCAGTTTAATCAACTTGATATACAAGAATTTAACAATATATATCAATTATTAAATAAAGTTAATAATACTATTAATAGCTTTAATTTATTGGTATTCAATGCTGATAAGTTAGAAACAATAGTGCAAACCAATGACAGTAATGTTTTAAATAATATTAAAAATATTTTAAATATCGATTTTGTAAAAGATCATATTATAAAAAATGGCATTGAAACTAAAAGTATTACTATTCAAGTAGACGAATATAAAAAATTATTTATTAATTCTAACCTTGAATTTTCCTACAACGGTAGTTACACGATAAAGAAATAAACAAAAATGAATTTAAAATAATATATAACAGTAGATTTGAAGAATTATTTAACACTATAAATAACAAATTGAATAATATTAAACAGACTACTGAAGATTTAAAAATTTGGTTACAAGATATGCCTAACAACAATATTAAAACAATAAAATTAGAAATATTGAATAAAGTAGCACAGTATTTAGAAGAAAATAAAAATAATAATAAAAAATTATTAGATACAATAAAAAATAATTATGAAGAAGTATTTGAAGAAATATGTAATAAACCATGGTATGAATTGTTATGTATGGATGAGAATTTCTTTAATGAAATATTAAACAAAATACAAACTACAAATGGTAATGAACAATTAGAAAATATTCATGAATTTACAAAATCGTTACTTACAAGCATAAGGATATTAATACAAAAAGAAGAAAATAATAAACTGAAAGAAATCAATGACATTTTAGATATTAAAGCTGTACAACAATACTTGTCGAAAAAATGTTTTTATTTTGAAAATATTTTAAAATTTAAAGATAAAATAAAACAAGAGCAAAATAGATCTGTTGATTTTTATGATTTTGAAGTATTCCAACAGTTTATTAAAGAAAAAATACAAACATATCTTAATATTTGTCAAAGTTTGGATGAATCTCTTGAACAAATGAAACAAACCACAAATAATCAACTATGCATAAGTATAATTAATAAATTAAAACAGTATTTTAATAGTTTACAAAAATATTGCTATAATCAAATTGAAATAGATAATAATACATTAGAAGAACATTTTGCTAATGCTTTCATTATAATAAATCAATAAATTTTATACTTAGTAATTATCTGGAATACATTCATTTGGTAATTACTAGTTTTGATTTAATAGCATAATCATTAATAATGAAGATTTTATTATGATTTAGTATTGATTTTTGTAATATATAATAAAGTCAAAACATAATAACATTATTAATAAAGCCAAAATAATCATACAGGTAACAAACAAATAATACTCTAGTAAAAACACTTAATAATTGATGACTCTTATCTTAAAAAAATCCTATTTGTCATACTTATCTAAATATCTTCCCATGCCTCCAAATGTTTCCTTAAGGATGCCTTTTGTCTTTCCACCTGATTTAGAGGTATCGGAAATCATTTTTATATGTTGTTCATTATTACTAAGCTTTACGGATTTCACTACATTGTTTTTACCAAATGTTACTATCCATAATTGCTTACTATTTAAAGTTGGTTTCATGAATCCCTGCTTAGTTAAATTTTTAGATGAATAATACCAGCAGTAATCTCCATTTTGGTGTATTACTGATGATCTAATAGTAGGAGATCCGAATTTATTGAATACATCTTGTATTGTATCTTTACCTGGTTTTATTTGGGTAAAATTGACAGTAGCCACATCATATCCCCTATTTATTACAGTATCACTACAACCAGATAGAAGACATGTGCAAATAAGAAATACAATGTAACTATAATTTTTATTTATCATGTTATTTAATTTACTCTTTATTTACGTTCTCACTATTAATATTACCACGATTAACAAACTCTATAATAGCCATCGGAGCTGCATCTCCATATCTAAATCCAGATTTTAATATACGTGTATATCCACCGTTTCTATTAATAAATCTAGGTGCTATTTCTTTACATAATTTTTTAGATAATGCTTTATTATTGTGTAGTCTAGATAATAATAATCTCCTGGCATGTAGTGTATCTGCTCTTGCTAATGTTACTAATTTCTCTATTATTGGTCTAAGTTCCTTAGCTTTAGGTAATGTTGTCTTTATACGTTCATGTTCCACTAGAGAACATGCCATTGATTTAAACATAGATTTCCTATGTTCTACTGTTCTATTTAGTCTCCTTTTAGAAAAACCATGTCTCATAATATTATACTCCTTAATTTAACTATCTTCTTCTATTGGCTTCTTCAACTTGTTCTGGACTCCAATCATTGTTTCCCATACCGAATGATAATCCCATTGCTACCAATACTGCCTTTATTTCATCCAAAGACTTCCTACCAAAGCTTGGAATTCTCAACATATCTTCTTCAGTTTTTTGCACTAATTCTCCAACGTATTTTAATCCCATTTTCTTAATACAATTTGCAGATCTGATGGATAACTCCAGATCATCTATTCTCATATTAAGATGTTCATCAGTAGCACTTCCCTTCTCAGAATTATTATCACAAAAAGATGGATTATCGTATCTACTATCCTGTTTTACAAAAAGGTTAGCATGTTCTCTTAGTATTAATCCAGCTTCTGATAGTGCATCATCAGGTGAAATAGAACCATCAGTACGTACAGTTATTAATAATTTATCGTAATCAGTTTTCTGTCCGACACGTGTTGGTTCTACTTTAAAATTAACCAATTGTATTGGACTATAAAGTGCATCAATTGATATAACACCTATTGGTTTATTGCTTTCCAATTGAGTACGGGCTTGTACATACCCTTTGCCTTGCTCGATTGTTAACTCAGCATTTAATGAAGCTCCTGTATCAACTGTACAGATATGATGATATGGATCTAATATTTCAACATCAGATGACGCTTCAATATTTCTAGCTTGAACAACTGCAGGTCCTTTCACTACTATTCTAGCTTTCCTAGATTGTTCAGAACGCAGTTTTATTCTGCAAGATTTTAAATTTAGTATTATATCTGATACATCTTCTTTAATTCCTGGAATAGTTGAAAACTCGTGCATTACGCCATCAATTCTTACTGATGTTATAGCACTACCTCGTATCGAAGAAAGTAATATTCTACGTAATGCATTTCCAAGAGTTGTTCCAAATCCCCTTCCGAGAGGAGCAATTGTAAAAATTGCCTCTCTCAATTGTGGATCAGAATACTGTGTTTCTATTCCAGCTGGCATTATAAAATTCTTCCAAGTCACTTATTTTATTCCTCATTAATTACGACGAGCCTTTGGTGGTCTGCACCCATTGTGCGGCAATGGCGTTTCATCACTTATGGATGTAACGACTAAATCAAGTTTTTGTAATGCTCTTATTGCAGTCTCACGACCTGCTCCAGGACCTTTAACTATTACTCTTACCTTCTTTACTCCATGTTCAACGGCCTTGGCAGCAGCATTTTCTGCAGCTAACTGAGCAGCATATGGTGTAGATTTTCTGGAGCCTTTACAACCTACTACTCCGCCCGAACCAAAGGCTATGGTATTGCCAGCTTCATCAGTAAATGTAACTATTGTATTGTTAAATGTAGCATTAATATGTACAATAGCATTTACTATATTCTTTTTATCCCTTTTCTTTACCTTACCTGTAGATGTTTGTACCATATAAAGTCCTCTCCTTACTTCTTCGCAGTAGCTATTTTCTTACCAGCAATTGGAATAGCCTTTCCTTTTCTGGTTCTAGCATTAGTATGAGTTCTTTGCCCTCTTACTGGCAATTTCTTACGATGTCTAAGTCCCCTGTAGCATCCAAGATCAGTAACTCGTTTTATGTTCATTGCTACTTCTCGTCTTAAATTACCTTCTACAGTATACTTAGAATCTATAACTTCTCTTATTGCAGTAATTTCCTCAGTTGTTAATTCAAATATTTTTTTATTTTCTGGTATTTTGGCTTCTTCAACAATACACTTTGCGAAGTAGCGTCCGATACCGTAAATATATGTTAATCCTATCTCTACCTTCTTATTAGAAGGAAGATCTATACCAGCTATACGTGCCACTATTTACACTCCTCATTTAAAATTTTGAAAACGCAATTTTTTACTTGTCCAAATTCTTCTTCAGCATTTACATTATACAATGTATTAGACTTTTTATAAAAATCAATTAATGGATATGTATTTTTATAATACTCTACCATACGAACTTTCAATGAATCCTCATTGTCATCCATTCTTCTACTAAATTCCTGTCCACCACACTGATCACAAACGCCAGAAACTTTGGTTGGTAAGAAATAATCATTGTATATTCTACCACAATTTGAACATTTATATCTACCTAGTATTCTTTTAAATAAAACATCTTCTTTTATTTCAAAATTAATCACATAATCTATTGAATTGTTAAATTCACATGCCAATTCGTTTAATGCTTTAGCTTGTCCAATTGTCCTAGGGAATCCATCAAATATTATATTCTGATTACAGATCAATCCAATCAAAGATTCCATTTTAGTTAATTCTATTTTAACAACTCCTGTTACTACCTCATCAGGAAGTAATAAACCGGATCCTATTATTTCTCCTATGGTTTTTATTTGTCCTGGAACTATTGTTGATTTATTATGTCTTAATATCTCACCAACAGAAATTACCTTAAATTTAAAATCAGATGACATAAGATATTCGGACTGAGTACCCTTACCACAACCTGGAGCTCCTAATAATACAACCCATTTTCCTTTTTTTAATAATTTTGTTGTTTTTGATTCTGATTTTACTTTATTTACTTCCATTTTACATTAATCCTTTCATACGATTCTTCTTAAATAATTTATCATATTCCTGAGCCATCATATGAGACTGGAACTGACTCATTGTATCAATTGAAACATTTACAACAATTAATAAACTAGTTCCACCGAAGTAGAATGGCAATGAAACTTGTGATAATAGTACCTCAGGAATTAAACAAATACAACACAAATACAGTGCTCCAACCAATGTCAATCGTTCAAGAATAGTTTCTACATAATCAGCAGTTGCTGCTCCAGGTCTTATCCCAGGAATATAACTTCCACCTTTCTTCAAATTATCAGCTGTCTCCTTCGGATTAAACATAAGAGCAGTATAAAAGAAAGCAAAGAATATTATTGCTGCTGAAAATAAAACCATGTATAATGGCTGACCATGACTAATGATTCTTGATATTTTACCTAGTACTGAATTTGGATCAACATTACCAAATCCTGCTATTGTCATTGGTAATAACAAAACAGACGAAGCAAATATTGGAGGAATAACTCCAGCACTATTTATTTTCAATGGTAAGTAAGAACTTTGTCCTTGAGCTGGCATATTAATTGCCATTTGCCTTTTTGGATATTGTATTGGTATTCTTCTATTAGATTTCTCCATAAAGACTATGAAAAGTATTATACCAACTACCATTATTAATAGGAACAGCATTGCCATTACTGATAATGCTCCTTGCTTCCCCATAGCAAATGTATTAAACAATGCTGCAGGCAAGTTAGCAATAATACCAGCATATATTATTATTGAAGATCCATTACCTAATCCTCTAGATGAAATTTGCTCACCAAGCCACATTATGAATAACGTACCACCTGTAAGTGATGTCATTGTAGTAAATCTAAATAACATCCCAGGATCTAATACAGCACTTCCAGATTGGCCTACCATTCTTTCAAGTCCTATGGCTATACCATATCCTTGGGCTAATGCTAATCCAACAGCACCGTATCTGGTGTATTGGTTTATTTTCCTTCTACCAGGTTCTCCTTCTTTTTTAAGAGCCTCTAGTTGTGGAGACATTGATGTTAATAATTGAACAATAATGCTAGATGAAATGTATGGCATAATGTTTAAAGAAAACACAGTCATACGTCCCATAGCACCACCAGAAAACATATCTAGAATTCCAAACAACCCACTAGCGTGATTTCTAGTAAATTCAGCAATTACTGCAGGATTAATATTAGGCAAAGGAATGAAAGTCCCCAACCTATACACAACCAGAACTCCAAGAGTAAACCAAATACGTTTCTTTAAGTCCTTTGATTTTTTTAATGATGAAAAGCTAAAATTCTTTGCTAAATATTCTACCGCAGAAGCCATTATTTACCCCTCTATTCCTTTGAAGCAACTTTACATTCAGTTGCCCTACACTCATTTAATGTACTGCCAGATGCTTTCAATATTTCCTTGGCTTTACTTGTGGCCTTACAAACACAAACATTAATAGATTGTCCCAACTTACCATTAGCTATTAAGTTTATATGCTTTACATATTTAGGCATATATCCAATTTTTACTAACAATTCTTTATTTATAGTCTTATTTTCTGGAAGCAGACCGTTTTTTATTATCCTATTAATTTTATAAAAATCCAACTCATATGTTTTATTTAGATGTGTATGATTAAATCCACGCTTAGGCATTCTCCTGTAAATTGGAGTCTGACCACCCTCGAATCCACCTATACTAACACCAGAACGAGCAGTTTGACCTTTACCTCCTCTACCAGAAGTTTTCCCTTTTCCAGAACCAATACCACGTCCTAAAGTCTTACGACAGTGTCTCGCTCCCTTCTTATCTCTTATCTTATTTAACTTTAATAATGATTCACTATTCATAATACTACTCACTTATAACCTTAACCATGTGTTGGACTCTTTTTATTAGTGCAAGAACTGTATTATTAGCAACCAATTCCCTTTCAGAACCAATTCTTTTTAATCCAAGTGATTTCAAATACAATGCTTGCTTTTTATTTCGTCTTATTGGACTACCAGTTTGACGTATCTTTATAGTTTTAATTTCTGTCATTTATTCTTTCCTCCACTATGTTTTGGTGATTCTCCTTCTTTTTTTGATGATACATCACTGTGTTTTGAATTATTTGTATTTTGCTTAGTACCATTTATGTTCTTTTTTTGCGCAACTTCTCTCGTTTGATTTTTTGTTTTCCCTACGCTAGGATTTTGTACAATATCGCCTTGATTTGCTGTTGGTGATATACTTCTTGATTTGTATTCTTCTCCATCTTTTGTTCTATTACTATTTCTCCAAGCATACTTTCTTTCAATTATATCGGAAAACTTTTTCCCAAGTTTCGCAGCTATTTGTTTTGGAGAAACAGTCATTTTAAGTGCTTCAAATGTAGCTCTAACAACATTATGATATGTTCTAGATCCAACTGATTTACTTACTATATCCTTTACTCCAAGTGCATCGAATATAGACCTCATAGGACCACCAGCAATAACACCAGTACCAGCACCAGCAGTTCTTAAGAATACATGTCCGGCTCCCACCTTAGCACTTACATCGCATCTTATTGTTCTGCCATCCATAAGAGAAACTCTCATTATTGATCTCTTAGCTTTTTCACTAGCTTTTTTTACAGCATCAGGAACTTCCCTGGCTTTGGCGGATGCATATCCTACACGACCTTTACCGTCTCCAACAACAACTAATGCTGAAAAGCGCATATTCTTACCACCCTTTACAACCTTAGTTACTCTTCGAACACTAATTAACTTTTCAATTAATTGTTCTTGTAATTCCTTTTTATTCTCAACCTCTCTTGCCATATTAGTACCTATTAAAATTTAAGACCATTTTCACGTGCGCTGTCAGCCAATGCCTTAACTCTCCCGTGGTATAGGAATCCTGATCTATCAAATACAACTTCTGCAATATTTTTTTCCTTGGCCTTAGTGGCAACCAATTTACCAACTAATACAGCAGCTTCCTTATTTCCACCGTTTTTTATTGTACCTTTAATATCTTTAGATAGAGTTGATGCTGCTACGATAGTATTAAGGCTATCCTTATCAAGTATTTGAGCATACATATGATTATTAGTCCTATGTACAACTAAGCGGTATTTACCTTTAGATACTTGGGAAATTTTAAAACGCTGTCTTAGCTTGCGTTTTTCTCTAGCATTACTAATATATTTATTAATTACTTTTAACTGCATATTACTTCTTTTTCCCTTCTTTTCTATATATAAATTCGCCTACTCTACTAATACCTTTACATTTGTATGGTTCAGGTTTCCTATAACTCCTAAGGAAAGCAGCAATATCTCCTATTTGTTTCTTATCTGATCCACTCACAACAATAGTAGTTGGATCAGGACATGTTATTGACACTCCATTCGGTATATCATAAGTTACATCATGACTAAATCCCAATTGTAAATCCAATTTCTTTCCTTTGACAGCTGCTTTATAACCAACTCCTGTTAATTTTAAGTTTATTTTAAAATCTTCAATGAGTCCCTTTATGATATTACTCACATTCCTTTGAGTCGTACCCCAAAGAGCCTTTGTAGTACGTTCACCATTGGTAGGAGTAAATAATATACCATCAGAAGATAAATTTACATCCAAACATGTTGGTACAGTATATTTAGCTTCTTTATTTCCTTTTACAATGCTTATAGTATTATTAGCAAATATAACATTTACCCCATTTGGAACAGTTACTATATGTTTACCTACTCTAGACATAATTAACCTCTCTTAGAATACAGAAAACAAAACTTCACCACCAAGAGACTGCTTTCTTGCTTCAGTATCAGACATTACTCCTTTGTGTGTAGAGAGAACATATATTCCCAATCCATTCCTCATTGACGGTAGCTTCTTTATAGATGAATACACTCTTCTACCTGGTTTTGAAATTCTTCTTATTTCATAAATAACAGGTTTGTTTTCATAATACTTCAATTCTATATTTATGTGAGGATGCTTATTTCCATCATTTTTAACTATAGAATATCCACTAATGTATCCTTCATTTCTCAAAACATTCAATATTCTTTCACTCATGTTAGAAAGAGGAGCATCCACAGTTTTATGTTTCACTCTCTGTGCATTTCTTATTCTTGTTATTAAATCACTTGTCATATCATTCATAATATCACCTTCTTACCAACTCGCCTTAGTTACTCCAGGTAACATACCTTTAGAAGCTAGGTCCCTTAGAGTTATTCTTGATAAACCGAATTTTCTGTAATATCCACGAGATCTTCCAGTTAATGCACATCTATTTCTTATTCTGACCTTGGATGAATTTCTGGGCATTTCAGCAAGTTTAAACATTGCTGATATCCTCTCATCTTCAGGCAAGTCCCTATTCATAAAAATAGTCTTTAACTTGTCTCTAGTAGCCTTTCTACGCTGTACTAGTCGACGTCTCTTCTTATCATTTTCAATAGAGCTTTTTTTTGCCATATCTCCTCTTATAATTAACTCTTAAATGGGAAGCCCAATGCTTTTAGCAGAGCTAATGCTGACTTATTATCATTAGCAGTAGTACAAACATTTATATCAAGCCCTCTAATTCTGTCTATTTTATCGTAATTTATTTCAAAGAATACTATTTGTTCCTTTATACCCATTGAAAAATTACCTCTACCATCAAATCCCTTTGATGATAATCCACCGAAGTCTCTCACTCTTGGTAATGCCATATATATAAGTCTATCCACAAACTCATACATCCTATCACCACGAAGCGTTACTTTGACACCTATATCTGCACCTTCCCTTAACTTAAATCCAGCTATTGACTTTTTAGCTTTGGATACAACTGGTCTCTGTCCTGCTATTGCCATAATGTCATCAAACATACACTGCAACACTTTTTTATCATGAGCAGCGTCAGCTGATGTACAATTCAAAACAATCTTCGTTAACTTAGGAATCATAAAATCATTAGTAAACCCTAATTCTTTCTTTAACGAAGATCTTATTTCTGAAAAATATTTATCCTTTGTATAACTCATAATCAATCCTTACTATACTTGTGGAACACTTAAACCAGTTTTCTTAAAGAATCGAATCTTATGTCCATTCTCATCTTTCTTAAAACCTACCTTAGCAGGTTTATCAGTTTCAGTATCGATCAATGCAACATTTGATATATGCATAGGCATTTCCTTTGTTACACTACCTTGTGGATATCTATAATCAGGTCTAATGTGTCTTGTAACAACATTAATTCCTTCAACTATTACTTTAGATTCACTTACTAAAACCTTCTTTACTAATCCACGTTGTCCTTTGGAACTACCAGTAATCACTTGTACTGTGTCTCCTCTTCTTATTTTAAATCTTGGTTTATTCATTATAGTACCTCCGGAGCTAGTGAAGTAATTTTAGTGTATCCCTTTGCTTTTAATTCCCTTGTAACAGGGCCAAATATACGAGTTCCTAAAGGTACACCTTGCTTATCAATTAAAACAACAGCATTACTATCAAATGCTATTTGCATTCCATCGGGACGTCTTAAAGGAGCTTTAGTTCTCACTACTACAGCTTTCTGTACTTCTCCTTTTTTTACCTTTCCATTGGGAATAGCATCCTTTACAGTAATCACTACAACATCTCCAATCCTTGCATATCTTCTTTTAGAGCCACCTAAAACTTTTATACAAAGTACTTCCTTGGCTCCTGAATTGTCAGCAACACTCATACGAGATTCAGACTGTATCATATACCCTCCTCTACGTTTTTAGGTTCAACAACCCATTTTTTTGTTTTAGAAATAGGCTTAGATTCAATGATACGAACTGAATCACCTTCTTTGTATGAATTAGTCTCATCATGTGCTGCATATTTCTTACGAACTTTTATATATTTCTTGTATATAGGATGCATAACACGATTCTCAACTCTAACGATTACAGTCTTATCGCACTTATCGCTAACTACTACACCCTGCAATACTCTACGAGGCATATTTTACATCCTCCTATTTACAATCTTTTAATTGACGTAAACGAGTTTTTACTCTCGCAACGTTTCTTCTACACTCTTTTATAGATGAAGGTTTAAATCCCTCATTCGGAGATCGCATTGCAATCCTTAAGTTCATGCATTCTCTTTTTAAATCAGTATAAAGTTTAAGGAGATCTTCCTTACTCTTATCTTTTACTAATTCATTAAATTTTCTACTACTCATTTTCTTATCCTATACTATACGTTTCACTAATTTTGTTTTTATAGGTAGTTTAGCCGAAGCATTCTCAAAAGCTGCAATTGCTATACTCTCAGGAACTCCATCTATTTCAAATAAAACTCTACCAGGATTTACTCTACAAACCCAATACTCTGGAGATCCTTTCCCACTCCCCATACGTACTTCAGCTGGCTTTTTAGATACTGGAACATCTGGAAATATTCTAATCCATATACGTCCAGCTCTTTTCATACATCTAGAAATAGTCTTTCTAGCAGCTTCAATCTGTCTATCAGTAATTCTAGCAGGCTCTAAAGCTTTTAAACCATAACTGCCAAAGCTAATGTTAGCTCCAGTAGTTGTTATGCCCTTTATCCTACCTTTAAAAGCCTTTCTAAATTTTGTCTTGCTGGGATATAACATTTTCTATACCTCTTACACTTTCTTATTTTTGGATAACGGTATTTCTTCTACGTTACTACCTCTGTATATCCATACTTTAATTCCACAAACACCATATGTAGTTTTTGCTTCACCCAATGCATAATCAACATCGGATCTTAAAGTATGTAAAGGTACTCTACCTTCTCTATACCACTCCATTCTAGCTATTTCAGCTCCACCTATTCTTCCAGATATATTAATACGAATACCCAATGCTCCAAACTTTAAAGCAGCTTGCATTGCCTGTTTCATAGCTCTTTTGTATGAAACACGTTTCTCTACACTTCTTGCAATATTGTTCGCAACAACAGTAGCATCTATCTCTGGTTTCTTGACATGAAGTATATTAATACTCAATTCAGATGACTTGCCAACTATTTTAGTAAGCTTCTCCTTAAGAATATTTAATTCAGTTCCACCTTTACCAATTAACACACCTGGCAATGATGTATAAATTTCAACATTTATTTTATTTGCTGATCTCTTTATAATTACATTGGAAATTCCAGCAGTTATATATCTGTTTTCAATATACTTCCTTACTTTTAAGTCAGCTTGTAAGAACTCAGAATACTTTTTATCTTCAAACCAACATGAATTCCAAGTTCTTAAAATTCCTAATCTTAATCCAATAGGATTTACTTTCTGTCCCATACTACACCTTTCTTTCTTCAACTACAATAGTTAAATGACTAAATGGCTTTACGATGGAACCACTACGTCCTCGTCCTCTTGGGCTAAAACGACGTAATTTTATGCTACTTCCAACGAATGATTCTTTAACATAAAGACTATTAGGATCCAATCCCTTGTTGTTCTGAGCATTGGCAATAGCTGACTGCAATGTTTTCCTAACGTCTATAGAAATTCTTTTTTTCGAGAAAAGTAAAATATCCATAGCCCGTTTGGCGTGCAATCCTCTAATCATAGCTGCCACTAAATTTAACTTCTGAGGACTAACACGTATACGTCTTAATACTGCCTTAGTTTCATTATCTCGCAACATCATAACTATTTCTTCGCTTTCTTATCTGCACCATGTCCATAATAAGTTCTAGTTGGTGCAAATTCTCCAAATTTATGTCCTACCATGTTTTCAGAAACCGATACTGGTATAAACTTTCGTCCATTATGTACTCCAAAAGTTAATCCAACAAAATTTGGAATAATAGTTGATCTTCTTGACCATATTTTTATAACTTCTGATGTTCTACCAGAAGCCCTAACTTTGTCAGCTTTTTTTAATAAGTAACGGTCGAAAAAAGGTCCTTTCCATACAGATCTTGGCATTTATCTACCTCTACTTCCTTCTCGAAATTATATACTTATCAGTACGTTTATTCCTGCGGGTCTTCTTACCTTTTGTTGATAATCCCCAAGGAGTAACTGGATGTCTTCCTCCAGATGTTTTTCCTTCTCCACCTCCATGTGGGTGATCAATTGGGTTCATAGCAACACCGCGAACACATGGCCTCTTACCCAACCAACGATTTCTACCAGCTTTACCATACTTTCTCTTTTGATGCTCTGAATTAGACACAACACCAATAGTTGCCATACATAATCCATTTACTAATCTCTGTTCACCAGATGGTAATCTTAAAATTATATTTTCTCCATCTCTACCAACTAATTGCACAGAAGCTCCGGCAGAACGAGCCATTTGTGCCCCCCTACCCTTTGCTAATTCAACATTATGTATGAAAGATCCAACAGGTATATTTCGTAATTGCATAGCATTACCAGTTTTTGCTTCAGCCTTGTCAGAAGATACTATTTTATCTCCTGCCTTAAGACCTTCAGGAGCCAGTACGTACCTGTACTCATTATCAGTATATTTTACTAGAGCTATAAAAGCACTTCTATTCGGATCATATTCTATTCTTTCAACAGTAGCTTCTATATCTTTTTTATCCCTTTTAAAATCTATAAATCTGTAACGTTGTTTATGACCACCACCTCTGTTCCACACAGTTATGTGACCATGCGCATTCCTACCAGCTCTATTTACCTTTATTTGGGTTAGTTTTCTTAGAGGCCTTCCTCTCCACAAAGATGATCGATCTATATTAACCAATTGTCTTTGTGATGAGGTAGTTGCCTTATATCTTTTTAATGCCATATACCATTACACTCCCAT
Organism: uncultured Pseudomonadota bacterium; assembly: GCA_902772645.1. Taxonomy (GTDB): domain Bacteria; phylum Pseudomonadota; class Alphaproteobacteria; order RUG11792; family RUG11792; genus RUG11792. The sequence goes on from CACYBM010000058.1 coordinate 27,480, forward strand.
ACCTAAATCTATCTTCGAATCAGGAGCTAATCTAACTATAGCCCTCTTTTCATCTATTCTTTTACCGGTTTTCCCACGGAAAATTTTCTGCTTACCTTTACGCACCATTGTATGAACAGATAAAACTTTTACTCCGAAGACTTTTTCAAATGCATTTTTTATTTCCGGTTTAGATGCTTTTCTACTAACTACAAATGTATATGCATTTTGTTTCTCTAAAACTCTATTTGATTCTTCTGTGTTTACAGAATATCTAATAATATCAAAATCCTTACCTTTTACTGAGTCTGTCATGATAACCTACTTTCTAACATTTTCATAGCTCCAGTTGATATTACCAATTTTTCCTTCCTCACAATATCGTAAACATTAGCACCAATTTGTGGTAGAAAATCACACTTCTCAACATTAGATAAAGCCCTACAGAAGTTCTCATTCTTATCAACATCTATAAAAAGAGCTGATTTCATATTACCGAATCGTTTCAAAAAATCCTTTGTCTTGCAACTTTCCTGATTTAATGAATCTACAACTACTAAACTTCCTGTTTTGGCTTTATCTGACAAAGCTACTTTCAATCCTAATTTACGAATCTTCTTGGGTAGGTCATAACTATGATCCCTCACTACTGGTCCAAAAACTATTCCACCACCTCTGAATTGAGCAGCTTTTTTAGAACCATGTCTTGCACCACCAGAACCCTTTTGCCTAACAAACTTGCGAGTAGTACCATGCACATCGGATTTCCCCTTTACACTATGATTACCACTACGTCTTTTTGCCAGTTGCCACAATACCACTCTAGAGACTATATCAGGCCTAATATCGACATTAAAGACTGCATCAGAACACTCAAGTTCTCCTGATACATTATTCTCATGATCTAATACTTGAAACTTCATTGTTAACCTACTTTTTTATTTTCTTGCCTAATGGCATCTCTA
>CACYBM010000059.1 GCA_902772645.1 uncultured Pseudomonadota bacterium
CAGAATTGGAGATATTAAATGTACTAATATTAGTTGTAAAAATAAACTTATTAAACCAAATATAATCCTATGGTCTTATTTATATCCCTCTAGCGTACGTACAACTGGTACTAACAAAATTGCTTTGCTATATTGTTCTATATGTAAATCACAGAATGGACATGTTAAATTAGGGTATAGTGCATTAACTGGGAAATACAACAAAATCAAGAGTAATTATTTTCAACCAGCAAACCATACAAATTGTCCTAAAATACTAGATAATGATAATTTAAAATATAATGAAAATTATATACTAGAACAAGTAAATATAGTGGGGAGTAAGTAGTAAAAATTAGCATTGACAACCTGATATATTTTGTTCTTCTGTTCAGTGATGCTAAATACCATTACACCAACATTAAAAATCGTTTTTATTGTTATCAATTTTTATGTTCTTACTTATTATTAATTGATTATAGTATACAAATACTATACATTTTTTATTGTACTTGACGATTACTCCATTCTTTGTAAGCGTCAAGATCTTTGTTATGCTATATAACACAATATTACTGTAAAGCTTTTATTTGGTGCCCGAGAAAAGACTTGAACTTTCATGGATTGCTCCACAAGTACCTGAAACTTGCGCGTCTACCATTTCGCCACTCGGGCATACTTATATGTTACACTATTTTGCTAAAAAATACCATTACTAAGTTATAACATTTTTACATTAGTACTAATACATCGTTTGATCTTTATAATTATTTTATTACAATACCAATTTTGGTATAAATTTTACCTATATTCATGTTATTAATAATTAATTTTATATTCTACGGTAGTAATATTAATAATTAGTGCATATAAGCACTTGCCCTCAGATATGTTACAATATTTTAATATACGTATAACTTAGAAATATTTTACAAATGAGTAAAAATTTTTTCATTTCCTTACCATTTCTATTAATAATAATGGTATTAATTATTATAATATTTGGAAGTTACTTTCCTTTATCATTTAAAGCATTCGCATTATCATTAAGTTTATTATGTAAGGAAATAATTATATTTATATTACCTTTTATTATATTTTCATTTGTAATATCAGGCTTAATGGAACTCGAATCTGAATCTTTTAAACTAGTTGCTATATTAATACCATTGGTTTGCTTGTCTAATTTTTCTGGGTTATGGGTATCTTATATGGCATTGTCGCCAGTATTAAACAATTCATTAGTAAGAATATCTCAATTACAACCTAATCAAGTATTAATGCCAAGTTTTGAATTCCATTTACCAATTATTATTAAAAATGACTATGCACTACTTGGAGCTATTACAATAGTATTCTTGAATAATTTTATAAAATCTCAATTAATAACAAGTTTCAGTAAAAAAGCAAGTATATATGCTAATGTTGCATTGAAAAAAATAATATTACCAATATTACCTATATTTGTACTGGGTTTTATTATAAAAATGCAGTATGAAGGAACATTATCATTAATGATAAAGGAATACAGTTTAATATTGCTATTACTACTTGTAATAGCATATGGATACATGACTACAATAATGGTTTTACTTTGTGGTAACTTAAAGTCTGCTTCAGTGAAAATAAAAAATTTATTACCCAGTGTTTGTATAGGATTATTTAGTATGTCTAGTGCTGCTGCTATCCCAACAACAATAGTAGCAAGTGAAAAGAATTTAGAAAACAACAAGATAGCAAAATTTGTAGTATCAGCAGCTGCTAATATGCATTTATTAGGAGACTGTTTTGCCATTCCTATATTAGCATGTTCATTAATGATATCTTTTGGTCATCATTATCCAACTCCATTAGAATACTTGATATTTTCGTTGAGGGGAGTATTAGCAAAATTCGCTGCTGCTGGAATACCAGGAGGAAGTGCAATAATATTTGCTCCTATACTCATGGATACTTTTGGATTTTCTACAGAAATGGTAACTGCATTTACTACTATATACCTAATATTTGATCCTATAGCAACGTCCACTAACGTATTCGGACACGGAATGTTCGCATTACTATTTGAAAAAGTATATAATTTAATTTCTATGGAATCGAAGAGTAAAGAATAAGTTTTTATGAAGTAAAATAATAAATATATATTGATTGATTACTATACAAGGTTCGCTTTTATATGCACTTGATAGTAATGCTGTTATTGAGTGCATGAGATGTATTACAAATATAAATAGTAATGGTCGATTCATATTATTAATATATAATTTTTACTTCATTTTATTGTTGATACAATAGTAATTACTAGATATCCATAACGATTGTTCTTATTATCATATAAATAAAATTTTCAGATAATTTTTTCTGTGGTAATATGGTCTTTAAAGATAGTAACCCACTATATGATCAATTTATATTATGTGGATATAATAACAATATATGTCATCTGATTATAATCAAACAGTGTTGCTATTATATTATAATCAGGCATGATATTTGTTTCACATATTATACTGGTATATATTCATTGTTACTAATCTTTAAATACTTTAAATCACCTGGTTGTTCAGTTTTAGCATTGAAAACTAAACTTAAAGGTTTATTTTTTATTAAATTGCTAAATTTATACCTTTTTGTATTACCTATATTACTTAGATAAATGATAGTATTACTTGGAATTGTTAAAACATCAATACAATCGAAGTTATTATCATTATCAAATGGAATACTTATTGTTAATGTTCTTGGTTTATTTGATTTAACAAATGGAACTA